>DGXZ01000062.1:15375-76038 GCA_002396485.1 Spartobacteria bacterium UBA5019 | reverse complement strand
CAACCCTCATCCCGGCCTTCTCCCAGCGGGAGAAGGGGAAAGAACGCGAGGCCATCCGGCGGCTGAACCCGGCCTCTCCCACGGGGAGAGGAGAGGAGGTGCGGGCAACTATTCGGCAATTCCGAAGAGTTCAAATTGAGAGGAAGACAATACCATGAGCGACGAACCTTTGCCCAATTCCGCCATCATCCTCTACCAGACGGAGGATGGCCGCACGCGCGTGCAGTGCCGCTTCGAGGATGAGATGGTGTGGTTAACGCAGAAGCTGATGGCGGAGCTGTTCCAAATCGGAGTCGGCACGGTAAATCACCACTTGAAGGCCATTTTCTCGGAGGGAGAGCTACAGGCTGGGGCAACTATTCGATGTTATCGAATAGTTCAAAATGAGGGTGCCCGGCAAATCACCCGCGAGGTGGAGCACTACAATCTGGACGCCATTCTCGCCGTCGGATTCCGCGTGCGCAGCCATCGGGGTACACAGTTCCGCCAGTGGGCGATCGGGCGCTTGAACGAGTATCTGGTGAAGGGCTTCACCATGGACGACGAGCGGCTGAAAAACCCGCCGGGCAAGGGGCAGAAGGATTATTTCGACGAGCAACTGGAGCGCATCCGCGACATCCGGTCGAGCGAGCGGCGCTTTTACCAGAAGGTGCTGGATATTTACGCGACGAGCGTGGACTACACGCCGAACACGGAGATGTCGCAGCAGTTTTTCGCCACGGTGCAGAACAAGATGCACTGGGCGGCACACGGGCAGACGGCGGCGGAGGTGATTCATGCGCGGGTGGATGCGGGAAAGCCGTTCATGGGACTGCAAACGACGCGGCCCGCCGGCATCATCCGTAAGGAGGACGTGTCCATCGCCAAAAACTACCTCGACGGGCAGGAACTCGAGACGTTGAACCGGATCGTGACCGCCTACATCGAATTTGCCGAACTGCGGGCGCTGCAACGCAAGGTGATGACGATGCGCGACTGGATCACGAAACTGGATGAGTTTCTCAAGCTCTCCGAGCACGAGCTACTGGATCACGCGGGGAAAATTTCCGCCGAGCAGGCGAAGATGAAGGCCGAGCTGGAATACGACCGCTACCGGGTCTTCCTCGATTCGCAGCCACGTCTCGTCGATCTCGATTTTGAGAAGGCGGCCTCGAAATTGAAGAATCTGCCGAAGCCGAAGAAGCCCAAACCACCGAAGAAATGAGCAAAGCTGTCGATACTTCACCGCGATTTCGGGATTCAGTTGTAAAGAATTACTTAACAACTGCCACTTTCGCGATGCGTGGGGCGAACGATTCCCTCAATCTCTTGACCACAGCGTGAACCAATTCCAGCCATGAGCCTCAACGAATCCATCGTCGAAGACGCCGCCCTCGAATGGTTCGGGGAACTCGGCTATACGCTCGGGCACGGGCCGCATCTCGCGCCCGGTGAACCGGCGGCGGAGCGGGATTCGTTTTCTGAGGTGGTGCTGGTGGGTCGCTTGCGCGAGGCCATCCGGCAGCTGAATTTTTCCATACCCGAGGAGGCACGGGAGGAGGCTTTGCGAAAAGTGCTGCGGGTGGGGACGCCTTCGCTCATGCGAGTGAAAGGGGCGATGCTTCGGCGGCGGGGCGATGCGCTTTCAGCGGGGAAAAATTCGTCGGATGGAATTATCGACAATCAACGCTACGGGGAATAGAGCTTCGCCCATGGCTCGCACCAAATCCTCCGCTTCCTCCCAGTCCACGGCCACCATCTGCTTTGAGGCCGAACTGGAAATGCCGAGTGCTGAAATGCGAACGACGAACCGCGTTTTCCCCACTTCGACATTCGTCCTTCATCCTTCTACCTCTCCTCCCCGCCTCTGGTTCTTCGCGAAAAACAAAAACGCCGACGCCAAACGCGGCTTCCGCGACCGCCGCAAACAAACCCTCTTCATCGACGCCCGCAAACTCGGCACCCTCATCGACCGCGTCCACCGCGACCTGACCGACGCCGACCTGGAGAAAATCACCAGCACCTACCACGCATGGCGGGGAGATACAGGCGCGGGCACCTACGAAGACATCGCGGGCTTCTGCAAATCCGCCACCACCGCCGAAATCGCCGGGCACGGCCACGTCCTCACGCCCGGCCGCTACGTCGGCGCCGAGGAAGTCGAAGACGACGGCGACCCCTTCGAGGAAAAGATGCCGCGCCTCGTCGAATTAACTCTCGCCAATGTTCGTTGAAATTCGTGGTTGCACGTTCACAAATATTTGAATACGATGAGTAACATGAAAACGACGACAAAGCCACCACGAGCAATCGACCTTTTCTGCGGATGCGGAGGACTTTCGTCAGGCCTTCGGTCTGCGGGCTTCGATGTTCTCGGAGGTGTTGATGTTGAGCCAAACTACATCTGCACGTATGCACACAACTTTGGTTCTGAAAGGGCAATCACGCTTGACCTCGCAAAGACCGAGCCTCTCGAATTCGCTGCTAGATTTGGCCTAAAAGCCGGGGAGCTGGAGCTCCTCGTCGGCGGGCCACCTTGTCAGGGATTCTCTAAGAACGTGCCGCGTAAACAGCGCTACTTGGAAAGCGCGAACAATTCCTTGGTGAAGACGTTTTTGGATTATGCGGAAGCAATTCGTCCCCAGTTTGTCCTGATGGAAAATGTTGCTGAGATGAAGAACGGTTTTGACCAAGCATACTCAGAAGAAGTCATTACCCGGCTGGTTTGGTCCCTGTGAATATGACCAAGTGCAATCTAGACAGGATAATCAGGTCCCAATGCGAAGAGTTGGAGCGCCGCATAGTAAATGGCGTAATCCAGACTGCGGAAGAAGCTGACGAAGCAGCGGCGGAACTGACCGGTGAGAGTGGTATAGACCCGAGCACGGACGGATTTGATGCTCTGCTCTCAATCCTCTACTCCCGTGCCGGGAAAGCGTTCCCAGGAGTTTGGGAGGATTACCCCAGAAGGTGCCTCACTTGAATTTATCGAGCTGAATGTGGGCTTCGCAAACAAGCGCCGAAAAACCAAGGCCATCAATCAAACTGACGGCCTGCTTGCTGGCGGTGTAAGCGTTGTCAATTGCCGCACGGGTGTAGGAACCCGTTGAAATGAAAATCCCTTTCGCGTTGCTGCTCATCGCACCACGGAAATTGTTAATTTCTACGCTGCCAACCGTGTGCCGCCACCGCTTGGCTTGAACTTGGACAACCGTTCCGGCGAAGAACGGCAACACCTCATCAACTTCCGCGTTCAAATCCACACCACCATCCCCCGTCGCCTTTGTGACCTCAACTTTTCGGAAGCCGTTCTTTTCCATGACCGCCTTCACCAAATGCTCAAAGCGAAATGGATTCAATTCGAGGAGTTGAACTCGAACCTCCTCAATGGATTCAATGGTGCCGCTCGGCTCAGGATCATAGAACCTTGCAACCACTTGCCTTTCCTGTTCAGAGGACGCGCGTCGCTCTGGCGATGCGCGAAGGATTGCATCCATCAAGCTCCGGGCGTGTTCAATCGGGACAGTCGCTGGAAGCTTGTGAATCCGAAACTCGAAAACCCAAACCGCTCGCAGTGTCTTCGTGCGGTCAATTTGCTGCTCCTGATAGTGCCGCAGTAATTCGAGAAGCCCGATAAACTCGTAGGTCTGTCGTCCGTGATTGACGAAACCGAAGAACGGAATTGGGCTGGAATACTGTTCAATGACCCGCTTGTTTTCACGGGCCAACTGCTGATTTCCTTCGCGTCCGGCAGCCGTGAAAACGAGTGTGTCGCCCTCGATTCGATCGCTGTAAGGATTCTCGTTCAGCTTCGCGCGCGCTTCTGGAAGAGCGGACATTATCGCGACACGACGAAGCGCACCCGTGTCGTCAAGCGATGGCCGTATTCCTTTTAGGTTTGCGACATTCAGCGCAAACCTTATCTGGTCGTTCGTGTATTTTCGACCAACCACAAACTCGGTGAGTTCACCCGTCATGTTCACACGAAGCACCCGTAGTTGGTGATGAGTTGATTCGGAATCAGCGCCTCGAGTAGTGCGCCCGGAATTGTCTTTGGCGAGAGTGGAAGGCGCATATAGCAACGTAGCGCAGACGCAATCTCGGAAAGTTGGGCAGATGTCGAAAACAGTGGTGTTTTCATTTTTTCGACAAACCCTCCAATAACTTGTTGAGAGGCATTTCAAATCCATCTGCGATTCTCTCAAGGACAGTGAGTGTCGGATTGCGGGTCCCGCGCTCGATTCCGCTCACATAGGTCCGGTGGAGGTCTGCCTTTTCAGCAAAGTCCTCCTGCGACCACTCGCGCTTTTCTCGGAGCTGTCTGACTCGTAGTCCGAATTGCCTCAGAACATTCATATAGGCCTGATGGTAATGACTGCACCCTATGAATCTACACCCTATGAGTCACATTGATCGCGCTTTCGAGGAAACCGTGCGGGTGTGTGTCACTACTGAGACCGGCAGCGAGTTGCGCGAGGACGCGGGCACTTACTGGTCCGGGCGTCAACGCGGCGGCAAGCCGGGCGACCGTCGCGCGGGCGTGGTCTGGCACACGCAGGGCAGCGGCAAGTCGTTTTCCATGCTCTTCTTCGCCGCGCGCGTGGTGCGGCATCCGGCGATGCAGAACCCGACGCTGGTGGTGCTGACCGACCGCAACGATCTCGACGACCAGCTTTTCGGCCAGTTCCAACGCTGCGCGGACATCCTCGGCCAGACGCCGGTGCAGGCCAGCGGGCGCGAGCATTTGCGCGAGCTGCTGAATCGGGCCAGCGGCGGCGTGGTGTTCACGACTATTCACAAGTTTATGCCTTCGGCACCCTCACCCCGGCCCTCTCCCAGTGGGAGAGGGAGGAGCGAAGCGGAGGGTGAGGGCAATGTTGCGCAAGGTGGCCGCATGGAAATGCTTTCGGACCGCCGCAACATTGTAGTCATCGCCGATGAAGCGCACCGCAGCCAGTATGGATTCGGCGGCAAGGTGAGTGCGCAAACCGGCGAGATGTCCTACGGCTTCGCCAGCAACTTGCGCGATGCCTTGCCGAATGCGTCGTTCATCGGCTTCACCGGCACGCCCATCGAGAAGACCGACGCGAACACGCGGGCGGTCTTCGGCGAATACATTTCCATCTACGACATCCAGCGCGCCGTCGCCGACAAGGCCACGGTGCCGATCTATTACGAGAGCCGCATTTCCAAGCTCAGCCTGAACGCCGCCGAGCTGCCGAAGCTGGACGTGGAGTTTGAGGAAATCACGGAAGGCGAGGAACTGACGAAGAAGGAAAAGCTCAAGACGAAGTGGGCCGCGCTGGAGGCGCTGGTGGGCGACCCGAAACGCATCGCGCTCGTGGCCGCCGATCTGGTGGCGCACTTCGAGAAGCGCGTGGAGGCGATGGACGGCAAGGCGATGATCGTCAGTATGAGCCGCCGCATCTGCGTGGACCTCTACAACGCGCTGATCAAGCTCCGGCCAGAGTGGGAAGCGGAGACGCTCAAAGTCGTGATGACCGGCAGCGCCGAAGACGGCCCCGACTGGCAGAAGCACATCCGCAGCAAGGACGCCCGGCGCAAGCTGGCCAACCGTTTCAAAGACGCCAAGGACCCCTTCAAGATCGTGATCGTCCGCGACATGTGGCTGACCGGTTTCGACGCGCCCTGCCTGCACACGATGTATGCCGACAAGCCGATGCAGGGCCACGGCCTCATGCAGGCCATCGCCCGCGTGAATCGCGTCTTCCGCGACAAGCCCGGCGGTCTGGTGGTGGATTACCTCGGCCTCGCGGATCAGCTTAAGAAGGCTCTCATCACCTACACAGAGAGCGGCGGTCAAGGGAACCCGACCTTCGACACCGCGCAGGCCATCGCGGTGATGCTGGAGAAACACGGCATCGCCTGCGACATGATGCACGGCTTCAATTGGACTGCGTGGACGACCGGCAAACCCACCGAACGCCTCGCGCTCATCCCCGCCGGGCAGGAGCACATCCTTGAACAGGAGGACGGCAAGAAACGCTGGGTGCAGGTGGTGACGGAACTCTCCCGCGCCTTCGCCCTCTGCGCAGCGAGCGATGAAGCCACGGAGATCCGCGACGACGTGAGCTTCTTCCAAGCCCTACAAGCCGCGATGAACAAGCAGAGCAGCCAGAACCGCAAGACGCCCGAGCAGATCGACGCCGCCATCCGCCAGCTTGTAAGCAAAGCCATCACCACCGAAGGCCAGGTGATCGATGTCTTCACCGCCGCCGGATTGGCCAAGCCGGACATCAGCATCCTGAGCGACCAATTCCTCGCCGAAGTGCGCGGCCTCAAGCACAAGAACGTCGCCGCCGAGCTCCTGGAGAAGCTGCTTAAAGACGAACTCAAGGTGCGCTCCAAGCGGAACGTCGTGCAGAGCCAGATCTTCAGCGAGAAGCTCAAGAAAACCCTCAACGCCTACCACAACCGTGCCATCAGCACGATGCAGGTCATCGAAGAGCTAATCAAACTCGCCAAGGACCTCGACGCTGCCACCAAGCGCGGCGAAGACATGGGGCTAACGGATGACGAGATCGCCTTCTACGATGCGCTCGCCTCCAACGACAGCGCCGTGCAAGCAATGGGCGACGATAAACTGAAACTCATCGCGGCGGAACTCATCACCCAAGTGAAGAAAAGCGTAACCATCGACTGGACTCTCCGCGAAAGCGCCCGCGCCAAGATCAAAGTCATGGTAAAGCGTATCCTGAACAAACACGGCTACCCACCCGACTTGCAGGAAGAAGCCGTGAAGACCGTGCTAGCGCAGGCGGAGTTACTTTGTGCGGAGTGGGTGTAATGACAAACGCGGAATACATTTGGATTCATACTGTGGCGGAGGTCTGCGACAGCCGACGGGCAGCGATTCGGCGCCCCTAGAGACGCCGCGACAAGTGAAAACGGCTCGCTCAAATTGAAAATCTCATAGCCGTTGGTATTTGGACAGGATGACGGGATAATCAGGATACGCAGGCCGGGGTTGCCTGAAGAAAAAATCGGTGCCCGCTGAATAAGCTGGATTCTTCTCCTCCGTGCTCTCTGTGTTCTCCGTGGTTAAATATTTGCAGCGCGTGAAATCTCCACGGCGGCGATGTTTTGCGACAGGCCCCAGTGCGGGACAACCAAGCGTGGATAGTGGGGCTGCTGCGCGGCGAGGATGGTGTTCCAGACGGAAGATGCCGTGAAGCCATCGTGCCGTAGTCCTTGGCTGAGACTGACGAGTTGCCGGTTGCTTAAGAGGGATGCTGCTGTTTGAGATGCCCAACTGGTGGCCGTATCCACTACAGGGGCCTTTATGTCGAACTCTCCGAGACACTCGACGCCTGCAATCCGAGCTTGGTCTCGGGTGCGGAAGGTGTAGCCATCCGCTATGCGCGTGATGTCCGCAATGGCGTCGGGCGTCTTTTTGCCTATGAGGACGGCTCCGGCCCCCTCGGCGATGCGGAAGGGATGGTCCGCCGTGAACCAGCGAAGGGAGTGGAAGGCAGCGAGGAGGTGTGGTTCAAACTCCTCCGCTCCGGCGACAATGACATGGTCGATGTCTCCGCTTTCGATCCACAGACACGCTGTTCGCAGTGCGGAAACCCAGCAGGAGGTGTCGCCGACTTGTGAGTAAACAGGGCCGCCGATTCCGAGTTCGGCCACCACATGGCTGAGTGGCGTGTTCACGACGGTCTCTGGAAACAGGATGGGACTTGCGAAGCGGCGTCCATCGGTGCTCAGGCCTTTGTAAAACCTCACCGAGTATTCCAGGCACCCGAAGAAAAATGCGCCGACCACCCCCACGCGCGCGGGGTCGATATCAGGGCGGGCCTCAAGCGTCTGCGCGATGGCCTCGATGAGGTGATGCGAAAGCGGGCTGGCACGGCGGAGCCTCGGTTTCATGCGCCAGCGGTTCACGGGCTCCGCTGAGAGGTTGATGCGGGCGACTTCGTGAAGTCTGCAACCACCGGCCTCGGGCACGGATTCGACCGGCCATTTGGAAAAATCCTCTAGCGCTTCAGCGGAAGTGCCGCCTGGGCAGGAAATGCCGAATGAGAGAATGGAGACAGGATTTTTCATGCGGCGGTGAAGACGAGCGCGGCATTGGATCCACCGAAGCCCAGATTCACGCTGAGCACGGCAGGCTTGGTCAGTTTATCCCCCGGTCGCGACAGGCAGGGGGCGAGTTCTGGGATCGGATTTGTGGTATTGATCTGCGGGGGGATGTCGCCCGTGCGGAGGCACTCGAGCGCAAAGACGGCCTCGAGTGAGCCTGCGGCGCCCAGCGTGTGGCCGATTGCCGCTTTGGTGGAGCTGATGCGCACAGTGGCGAGATCCTCGGCAAACACGCGCGCAAAGGCCGCAGCTTCGGCGCCGTCGTTGAAGACCGTCGCCGTGCCATGGGCGTTGAGGTAGCCAATCTCGGAAGGCTTGAGCCCTGCCTGCTGAAGGGCGCGATGGATTGCACCTTCGAGCGGGGCTCCTGTGGGGTCGGGTTGGGTGATGTGGTGTGTGTCCGTCGTATGCCCGTAGCCTGCGAGGCGACCTTTGATTTTTGCGCCGCGATGGTTTGCATGCGCTGAAGTTTCCATGACGAGAAATGCCGCGCCCTCGCCGAGCATGAGGCCCCGACGATGGAGGTCGAATGGCTTGCACAGATCAGGATCCAGCGCCTGGAGCGAATCGAAACCGCAAAACACCAACTCGCAGAGCGCTTCGTAACCGCCCGCCAGAACGATGTCGGCAAAGCCTGCCCGAAGCAGGTCCGCCGCATGGCCGATGGCGTTCGCGCCGCTCGCGCAGGCGTTCGACACAATCATGGACGGACCGGAAAAGCCGAGATGTTGCTGCAGGTCGCCGATTTGCTGATGTGCGGGATAGCGCGAAATTTTGGACGCCAGATGGCGCGTGTTGCCGGAGCAAATGTCGCGCATGAATGCCTCTCCACGTTCCATGCCGCAAGCCGTCGTGCTGATGCTGAGTTCCAGCCTCGAAAAAACACTGCGCCCGTTGTCATCGAGGATTCCGGCATGCGCCATCGCCTGTCTCGCTGCGGGAATCGCGAGGCGCGAGGCGCGGCTGAGGCGGGAGACTTCCTTTTTAGAAACCCCCGACAATTCCGGCAGGTGCGCCTCGGCACCCTGCGTCACGCGACATCCCTCGACAGGAATACATGTGATCTCCCCTCTCGCCGATTCACCACGCATCAAGGCCTCCCAAGTCGTGAGCGCGTCGCCGCCGAGTGGCGACACGCAGCCCCAACCGGTAATGACAACATCCTTGTGCGAATTCACCCCGACAAAGTAGCCGCCACTCACGGCAGGTGGGAACGCCAAATTATACGAGGTGCTGCCGCACCAGCATCCGCGCGGCAGCGCGATCGTTTGCCTTGGAGGGACATCCTCCGGCATGTCCCATTTCTCTCGGTCGGCGAGGCAAGCTCGTCGATGACCAAACCACTCCTGTAGCCTGCACGGTCGAGACGACCATGCTCCCCTTTTTCGCGCGGCAGCGCGTTTCAACCTAACCCGGCTCGGGGCGGGCCAGTTGGCGGCTGAGAGTGATCCTTCCCTTTGCCACGGCGAGCGGGCCAGTAGTGACTTCAAATTCGAATTGGGCGAGCGGGCCGAGTTCTTTCACAAGGGTTACGGTGGTGGTCAGAGTCTCGTCCGGCAGGGCCGCGCTTTGGATGCGCATGGCATCAATCGAAGCAACGAACACAGCCGTATCGGGTTCCCCGCAGCCCTGCATCCATAGCGATCCTGCGGTCTGTGCGGCGAACTCCATGAGCAGCGCGGCGGGGGCGATCGGATTGCCGGGGAAGTGGTCTTTGAAAAACCACAGGTTTGGATCGAGATGCCAGGTCCCGATGCCTTTGTTCTCGAGGCATTCAAAAGTGTCCAAAAAACGGAATCCGGGCCCGTGTGGAGTGAGGGGTCTGTTCATTTTTCGAGTCGTGAGTAGTGGTGCCATTGCTCGGGGGCGCGGGCGAAGAGCGGCACGAGTCCTTCCTGTGCCAGTCGGGTTGTGAAGTGTGCCAGCGTGGCCTCGCGTCCCTCGGGCAACCACTCGGGGCGCAGCGGGGCGGAGGCTTCGATGGTGAATTTTCCATTCGGTTGGCGCCAGATGCCGGCGGCGATGATGGGCGCACCGGAGAGGAGCGAAAGCAGGACCGGAGCGGTGGAAAAGGGAATGCGGCCGTGCGGAAGATCGACCTCGACGATGTTGGCGTCGAAGGGACGGTCGCTGAGCAGGGCGACCATTGCCCCGCTTCGGAGCTTGCGCGTTATTTCCACAGCAGAGAAGGCATCGTTCCCGACCACCACGGTTTCAACGTCCCAGCGTTTGCGGAAGTCCGCCCGCCAGCGGGTGAGCTCGGTCGTTGGCTCCGGAAGAGTGAGTGTGGTCATTGGATAGCCCATCAGGGACATCACCAGTCCTCCGAGTTCAAAAAAACCAAAGTGGCCTGTGACAAAAAGGCAGCCCTTTCCGTCGCTGCGTGCGTCCTCGATATGTTCAATGCCTTTTTTTGATCCGAGCATTTCCAGTGCGTCACCGGTTTCGCCCACGCCCAGTTCCGCATATTCACGGAAGTTCAGTGCTTGGTGGATGCACACCCGGGCGGCGTTTGCCCATGTTGCCTTCCTGGGATCCAGCAGGGCGATGTTTGCCTGGATTTCGCGAAGCACTTTGGGATGTGTGAGTGCGTAACTGGTGCCGATGAGGCAGGCGACCCACATGCTGAGAGGCCTTCCGACAAGCCTCCGGGCTGTGATCGCGAGTTCAAATGCATGCGGATGGTAGAGCGCCTTGTAAAACCTCGCCTCTTTGTAATCTCGTCCGCGCCTCCGGCGGAATACGGCGGCCACCAAGGCCAGCGCCGCCGAAAAAATCAAAACATGTCGGAGTCGCATAACTTGGGACGGCGTCTATCTCAGCGAGGGAATAGCAGGCGCGATACTCAAAACCCGCTGCAATCGGCAAATCGCACCAAATGCGGCAATGCGCAGGCGCTGGGAGAGCGGCAAGTCCATCTGTCCGCCCACAAGATACCCAATGCTGCGGGGAATCTGAAAGTAAGGTAGCGGATGCATGAAAATCTCAAAGCCTGCGGGGTCGTAGAACGAGCGGATGATCCGCCCGTAGAGGCTCATCCAGCTTGAAACCTCCTGTGTGTAGGCGCGGCACTCCTTGGGTGTGAGGGCGCGTTTTTCGAGTTCGGCTTTTCGGATGACTTCCGCCGCGAGGCGTCCTGACTTCATCGCAAGCATGACTCCCGAGGAGAAAATTGGATCCACAAAGCCTGCGGCATCCCCCGTCAGCAAAACGCGATTCTTGGCGAAGGATTGGAACCTCCAACTGTAGTCCGCCGTGGCTCGGAGTGGTTGCAGGCTTTGCGCCTGAGCCATGCGCGACTTCGCATCGGGTGTCGTCTCCACGCAATCTTGAAAGCACTTCTCCAAATCTCCGCCATTTTCGCGAAGGAGGTCCGGAGGAACGACGGCTCCGATCGAGGTTTTGTCGGGTGATAGCGGAATAAACCAAAACCATCCCTCCTTGAAGCGGACGATCACCGTGTGGCCTGCGGCCTCGCCACTATTGCGCCGGACGCCTGAAAAGTGTCCATAGACGGCGACCATCTTTCTGTCGCGCGTGGGCACTTTTGGCATTTTCAAATGCGTTCCCGCCACGCCGCAGCGTCCGCTGGCATCGATCAGCCAGCGGCTTTTCACTGTCTGGCGTCCATCGGCTTGATCGTAATTGATGGTTAGAAAACCTTTATCATCTTCTGCCACAGAAGAGACGCGCACGCCTTCCATGACCTCGCAGCCTTCGCCGCGTGCCCGGTCGAGGAGGATTTTGTCGAATGCGGCGCGCTCCACTTGAAATGTGTGCTCGTAGTTTTTGCCCAGAGCATTCCGAAACCAATAGCGGTTGAAGCGCTCTGATTTGCCACTGGTAAAATCCGCGCCGTATTTTTTCAAGAACCCGCCCTGCTCCAGTTCGGGCCAAACGCCGAGGTCCTTCAAAATATCGTTACCGCAGGGCAGGAGGGACTCGCCAATGGCGAAGCGGGGGAACTTTCCCTTCTCTAAAATCAGCGGTCGCAGGCCAGCCCGCGCGAGATACGCTCCCGCCACCGCCCCAGCCGGGCCTCCGCCGATGATCACGGCGTCGAGAGGTTCGTTGGGTACAACTGGCATGTTAGGCGGCGTTACGCTGTGGCAAGCCGTGCGTTGATCCAGTCGCGGAGGACTCCTAAGCTCTGTAGGGCATCGCGCGCCGTGGTGGCATCGCCAATCGAAATGCCGTATTTTTTTTCCACAGCGATGATGATTTGCAATGCGTCCAAGGAGTCCAATCCGAGGCCCTCGGCACCAAATAAAGGCGTGTCCTCGGAAATCGTGGAGGCGTCGATTTTGAGCATCACATTTTCAGCCAGCATGGAGCGGAGAATGTCAACGGATGTTTCTTTTTCCATGGGGCTCAGGCGAGGGTGGAGCGGCAGGGCGTGTGAACCTCAAGCTGATCCTGCATCCAGCCTGTCTGTGAATATATAACCATCTCCTTTCAGCGTATTCAGAAGCGTCGAAAGTGTGCAAGCCCGCTCTCCCGGTCGCATGCCGCGCAGGTGGCTTTCGTGAAGCAGGACGATGCCGCCGGGTGTTGCGCCTTGGCGGATGCGGTGCACCACGCGACCGGGGTCGTGTGCGATGCCATCATGTCCCGTGGTAGACCAACCTGTCATCTTTAGCCCGCAGGACTCTGCTGCAAGATGGACAAAGGGATTGGCCATGCCCACGGGGGCGCGGAATTGAAGGGGCATTCGGCCCGTCGCTTTTTGAATAGCCACGGAGCAACTCTCGATTTCTTCCATGGCGCGGCGGGGTCCGGCTGCCCAGAAGGTCGCCGAGGGATGTGAGAATGTGTGGTTCTGCACGGAGTGGCCTTCTTCAACCATGCGTCGACACAGCGAGGGATGAGCCTCCACATTTTTTCCAATAACAAAAAACACCGCCCGCACCTGTGCTTTGGCCAAAGTATCCAAGATCTGTGGTGTTTGTCGGGGGTCTGGCCCATCATCAACCGTGAGCAGGAGTTCCCTGCCGCTCGCTGTGAAGGATTTTTCCACCCTGCCAAACCAGGTGCAGTTCCGAATCAATGCGGGTAGGACAAGCATCCAGCCTGCGCAGGCTTGGAGGTGTCGCGCTCTGCTCATGCGTGGCAGTCTGTTCGAAGGATGGCTTCGCCTTCGCGCAGGAGTCTTGCACGAAAATATTTCTCCAACGTCTGGCTGAAATACCGCGCTCTTTCATCAGGGCCTGGGTGAAAAACCTCGCCGGTTGAGATCCGGAAGTGGATGGGCATTTCCAGCGGGCTTTTGAAGGAGATGGCTTTTCCTAAAAAACGGCTCGTGCACTCGATGAAGATCGTTCGCACAGTAGCGCCGCCTTTGATTGCTGAGAGCGCGAATCCATCGAGGAATGGACCCAGTGCCCCTTCGCGCGTCCGGGTGCCCTCGGGAAAAACAATCATATTGCCGCCTTGGCTGAGAACGCTTCGCGTCTCCTTGACCATACGCAGCGCGGGAAGGCTGGGAATGTATGCGGCCTGCCTGGCTGGGATGGAAAAAAGAGGATGTCTCCACGGATTTGTTCCAACCACGCAGGCCGCATGCGGAAAATTTTGAAAAAGCAGGAGCGCGTCAAAGATGGAGGGATGGTTCGCACAAAGCAGGGATGCTCGCCAGTTGGAGGAGTCTTCAAACCCCACATATTCGCAGCGGATGCAGCCCATTCGGAACAATTGATCGAGGTATCTTGCGCTGTGGCGGCTGATGATTTCCCTCGCCCGGAGGTTGGATGCTTCGTCTCTGCGGGCGGGTAATCTCAAAAGAACGGAGGCCGCCAACCAACTCGCGCTCGCCAGATAAAGCGCGTAGGCGGCGTGTAGTCGCACGGAATCGCGCAGGGGCCGGCTCTCAGACCGGGACACCGGCGCAGTCGCCGAATTCTCCACGGAAGCGAGCCTATCGATTGCCATCCATCGTATGTTTGACCAATATGCCGTGCTTTCACCAGAACAACCTCACACCTGCTTTGGACATTCGATATCCGCTCATTGGCAATCAACAGTTCGATCTCATCGTGGCCGGCGCCGGAACCGCAGGCGTTGCCGCAGCCATCACAGCGGCAAGGGCAGGCCACCGCACTCTGCTTGTCGCACGCCGGCCCGTTCTTGGAGGAAACTCCGGGGATCTGCTTGTGCACAGCATGAGCGGGTTTTACCGCACAAGCCCTGACGTCATTCCTCTACCCGCGAACGGTGGCTTCGCCATGGAGTTCGCCCGCCGCCTCATCGAATGCGGGGGCGGCTCCGGCCCTGTTCGTTCCGGTCGGCAGGATATTCTTCTCAGGAAGCCCATGGATTTTTCCGACCTTTGCGCGGACCTTTGCAAGCGGGAAAAAAACCTCACGGTCATTCTGGATTCAGACATCGAAGAGGTCACAATCTCCGAGGGCCGAATCGACTCCATCGAAATTGCCGGGCATGAGGGAATCCTCAGGGCATCAATATTCATCGACGCGACGCGCGACGCCGAGTTGGCTTTTCTCGCCGGCGCGGACATGGCATCGGGTGTTCCCCTGCGATGCGGCCGCACGGCTTTTCTTTTTGAAATCGGGGAAGTCCAGTTTGAATTTGCCGATAAAGAGGGCCGCCTCGCCCTTTCTTCGAAAATCGTCGAAGGCATTCAGTCCGGTCTCTTGAATCCCCTGCTCGCCTTTGCGGTCATGCATCTCGCGTCTTTGCCCGACAGTTCATCGATGTCGATCGACTTCGACTCGGAGGGCGACCATTACAGCGCACTCAATCCCGAGAACCTCATTCGCATTCAGATTCTCGGCGAAAATCTGGCCCTGGAGCTCCAATCTTATCTCCGGCTCGAGGTCGAGGGCTTCGACAACTGCCGCGTGCGCATTGTGCCTACCCTGGCGCCGATTAGAGTGAGTCGCCGTGTAGTTGGCCGGTATTGTCTCACGGTGGATGACATCGTAACGGGAGCCCGTTTTTCCGATGCCGTCTGCTGCTCCGCATGGCCTGCCGGGGTGGGTGAGCTGGGAGGCAATGTGGCTCCCGATTTTTTGGGGCGTCCTGCGGACATTCCACTGCGCTCGCTTATCGCCAAGGGTTTCTCCAATCTTCTCATGGCAGGCCGCTGCATTTCCTCCGAGTATGGAGTTCAAGGCGCCTTGCGTGTCGTTGGCACCTGCTTCGCCACAGGCCAGGCAGCCGGACTCGCCGCCTCCGTGATGGCCCGTTCGGACAACAAGACCATACTGTACGGTAGGGAGGATTCCGTTGCCTCGGGCATATATGCTCAGGTATTGAAGGAATTCTAGACGAATCGAGCTACATGGCAGACTCATTTTCCGCATTTCAGATCGCCCGCGCTTATGGCCGCTCCAGATGGCTTCGCGGCTATGTGGCGGGAAAAATGAGTGCAGACCCTGTTTTCAAGACGGCTTGGAAATTTGTCAGCATTCGTCGACAGCCCGTATGGGACATCGGATGTGGATTGGGCCTCCTCGGTATTTCTATGCGCGGGGCTGGACTCACTGAGCGTTACAGGGGATTCGACACTAGTGCCTGGAAAGTGAATTTGGGCAAGGAGGCCATGCGGCATTTTGGTTTTGAGGAAGTCGGATTTGAGGTTCGCGATGCTCTCTCGGTTCAGATTCCCGAAGGGGTGACGGTCTGTATGTTCGATGTTCTCCACTATCTCTCCCCATCGGATCAGAAGCTCATGCTGGAGCGCCTTGCCAAGGCTGCAGAAGCGGGTTCTCTCATCCTCCTTCGCACGACATTCAAGGATGCCGGCTGGCGTTATTTGGTAACCCTTCTTGAGGAGTGGTGGACCCGCGCCAGCGGCTGGATCAGCGGGGGAGAAGTCAATTTCCCCCATCGTCGGGAGTTGGTTTCCTTTTTCAAGAATCGCGGTCTCGGAATTGGCGTCACTCCGCTCTGGGGCAAGACCCCCTTCGGCGGCGAGTTGGTTGTCATTGAAAAAAACGATGGCTGATTTTACTCCCCGCGCGTCCGTCGCCGCGCGAATTCAAAAAGCGGAGCTGTCATGAGTGTTGTTACCACTGCCATGACAACCATCATGGTAAAAAATCGCGGGGTTATGATCCCCGCCTGCAGCCCGACATTCAGCAGAATCAGCTCCATCAGGCCGCGGGCATTCATGAGCGAAGCCACGGTGAGCGAGTCGCTGTGCGGCTCTCCGCACCACCGCGCAGCGAGGTAGCAGGCTCCCATCTTGCCCGCCACTGCCGCAATCACCACGGCTCCGGCAATTGCCCAATCCGCGAGAGAGTTCAGAAGATCGAGGCGCGTGTTCAATCCCGAGTATGTGAAAAAAACCGGCAGCAAAATTAGCGTCGTAAGCGGCCCAATCTTGCGAATCGCATGCTCGGCTAGTGGACCCCGGGGCACACAAACGCCAAGAATGAACGCTCCAAATACCGCATAGAGTTGGATTTTGTCGGTGAACCACGAGCCCAGCACCAGCAGGATTATCAACAGAGACATTCCCCGCGAGAAGTCGGCCTCGCTTTCAGGGGCTTTTTGAAAGAAACGTGGCACGACGAAACGGCAGAACACCACATAGGCGACGGCTCCGCCCAGCGTCCAAAGCACGAGTAGGAAATTTCCGCCTACGGAGGCGATCACTCCTGCCAGTAGAATCCAGGCTGCGGCGTCATCCAGGCTGCCGCTCGCCAGCGCCAGCGTGCCGGCTGTCGTTCCTGCCAATCCCCTTTCCTTGATGATTCTCGCCAGCATGGGGAAGGCTGTGACACACATCGCCGCGCCAGTGAAAACCATACCCAGTCCTTGCGAAATACCCTCTCCATAAAAGCCGCCCCGCGCTCCAATCCAGAGCGAGAGCAGGGCACCCAATGCAAATGGCGCCGCCATGCCTGCAAAGGAAATCGAGGCCGCCGAGCGCAGGCGCGAACGCAAGAGGTCGCCCCGGAATTCCAAGCCTACGACAAACATATAAAGCGAGAGCCCGAGCTGGGCGACATCGAAGAGGATCGGCTTCGACGCCGCTGGAAAAAGAAACGCAGACAAGCCCGGCGCAAGGGCTCCAAGAAGCGAGGGGCCCAGCACAATGCCCGCAATCATTTCCCCGATGATCGCCGGTTGACCCACCTTCCGCATCGCCATCGAGCAAATACGGCACGCCAACAGGATCACGCCGAGCTGGAGAAAAAAGTGGCCGAGCGGCAAACCATGGACGATGGACATTGCCGCGCACGATGCACAGCGACAGTTGCCATGGCAACATCGCACGCAAAAAAACAAAAAAATGTCATTGCATCCAAAGTCGCGCCTGCTAAATTCTTCCCCCTTTTCCAATGCCAAAAGCAATAGCACGCAGCAAAACGCGCAAATCCGTGGCCAAGCGCTTCAAGATCACCGGGACCGGCAAGGTTGTTCGCAACCACGCTTCCCGGCGGCACCTGATGGCGAGTAAAAACGCCAACAAGAAACGCCACATGGCGAAATCCGCAGTGGTCGATGAGACCGATGTGGATCGCATCAAGGCCTGCCTGCCTTTCAGCCACTAAAAGCGCGCTGAACCAAAATCCCTTCGACTGCCCCGGGGTTTGCCCGGGGATCACGGAGCCGGTGAGTCGGGGGATTTCAACCAAACAAACAACCGCTCCAAGGAGGCTCCGCGCCAAACGCGGAGTTTTATGACATGCCAAGAGCCACAAACGCTCCAGCCAGCCGGGCGCGCCGCAAGCGCGTCGTAGCAGCCTCGAAAGGATATCGCGGCCGCCGTTCCAAACTCTTCCGCTACGCAAAAGATGCGCAGATGAAGGGAAAATACTGGGCCTACCGTGACCGTAAGACCCGCAAGCGCAACTTCCGCGCTCTGTGGATTACCCGTCTCAGCGCCGCAGTCCGCGCCGAAGGTATCACTTACAGCCGTTTCATCGAAGGCCTCAAATTCGCCAATATCGAGCTCGACCGCAAAGTCCTGTCCGACATCGCGGTTCATGACGAGGCGACCTTCAAGGCGATCGTGGACAAAGTCCGCACCGCCCTCGATAACAAAAAAGCAGCCTGATTCGTCAAAACCCGCCCGCTGGGGATTGACCACAGAGCGCACAGAGAACACAGAGGACGGGGCTAATTGCTCCGTATCCTCTGTGATATCTCTGGGTAATATTAAGGTAATCTGGTTCAATGCGCCAGTATTAAACTCCTATTATAGTAAACTAAGTATTTCTTAGGCTTTTGTTTAGGCGCGAAAATTAGTAGCGTTCCTATAGAATCAAGTGGCGTTTCACTTTGCTCTGTTCAAGCAGAGCTCGCTTGTTTGGTAAATTCTGTAATTCTGTCGAAAAGATCGTATCAGGCCCGACTCCTAATGACACCTCCACCCACTTTTTGCTCCTCCGTGCTCTCTGTGTCCTTTGACTCGCTCGCTCCCGCTCGGCTCGCCCTTCGGGCCAACCTTCGGTTGCTCTATCTCAAAGGTCCCACCTTTTCGATTGTGGTTAAACCTCTTTCCCATGCAACAGCAAGCTGACGCCCTTCGTAGCGAAGCTCTTGAGCTCATCGCTTCGGCCCATGATGCCGCATCCCTCGAGGCGGCCCNNCTTTGACTCGCTCGCTCCCGCTCGGCTCGCCCTTCGGGCCAACCTTCGGTTGCTCTATCTCAAAGGTCCCACCTTTTCGATTGTGGTTAAACCTCTTTCCCATGCAACAGCAAGCTGACGCCCTTCGTAGCGAAGCTCTTGAGCTCATCGCTTCGGCCCATGATGCCGCATCCCTCGAGGCGGCCCGTTTGAAATACCTTGGCAAGAGCGGCGCCGTCACCGCGCTCAGCGAGGGCATGCGCCATGTGCCGAAGGAGGAGCGGCCTGTTATCGGAAAACTTCTCAACGATCTGCGTGCTGCTGTCACAACCGCTTTGGAAGACTCCCAAAAGCGCCTTCTCGAAGCAGCCGACCTCGCCGCCTTTGCCTCGCTCGATCTCACGTTGCCTGGCATATTTCCCTCGCCCGGCACCTTGCATCCGCTCACGCAACTTATGGATCGTGCAGTGCGGTGTTTCCGCCGCATGGGGTTTGCGATTGCCGATGGACCCGACATCGAGACCGAGTGGCATTGTTTCGATGCGCTCAACACACCGCCGGACCATCCCGCGCGTAACGAGCAGGATACCTTTTACCTTCCCGATGGCCGCCTCCTGCGCTCGCACACGTCGAGCGTTCAGGTCCGTGTCATGGAAACAACCCCGCCGCCGGTGCGCATTATTGCTCCCGGTTCCGCCTACCGCCGCGATGAAGTCGATGCCACACACCTCGCCCAGTTCACGCAAATGGAGGGCCTCTATGTGGCCGAAAAAGTCAGCCTCGCCGATCTCAAGGGCACGCTGGAGTTTTTCTTCCGCGAGCTTTTCGGGGCGGGCACGGATATTCAATTCCGTCCGCATTTTTTCCCTTTCACCGAGCCGAGCTACGAAATCGACATCCGCACCGAGGCTCTCGGCGGCGAGTGGATGGAACTCGCCGGCTGCGGCATGGTCGATCCCGCCGTCTTCGAAGCCATCTGCGAGCGCCGTGGCGACCGGGTCTATGATCCGGAAAAAGTCAGCGGCTTCGCATTTGGCTTCGGCCTCGAGCGTCTGGCCATGAACCTCTCGCGCATTCCCGACATCCGCATGCTTGTCGAAAACGATCTGCGCTTCCTGAAACAATTCTAATCCTGTCGTGAAAATTTCCATCAACTGGCTGCGTGATTATGTGGATTGCCAACTCCTGGCATCCGAATTGGAAACCCTCCTGCGCCGTGCGGGGCTAGAAGTGGCGGGCATCGACCAGCGCGGTGCCGCGATCGATAATGTCGTCGCCGCCGAGATTCTTGAGTCCACCCAACACCCGAATGCCGACCGCCTGAGCGTTTGCAAAGTGAACGACGGATCGCCTGAACCACGCCAGATCGTCTGTGGTGCCAAAAATTACAAGGTCGGCGACAAGGTCCCACTCGCCCTTCCTGGTGCTGTGCTGCCGGGGGATTTCAAAATCAAGACCGGTAAGCTGCGGGGAGTCGAGAGCGAGGGCATGATGTGCAGTGCGAAGGAACTCCGCCTCGCGGAGGACTCCGAGGGTCTTCTCATCCTGCCGCCCGAGACTGCTCCCGGCACGCCGATCAAGGACCTCTTTCCCGCCGAGACCATTCTGGAACTTGAGATCACGCCAAACCGCTCCGATTGGCTCAGCCACCTTGGCGTCGCCCGTGAGATCGGAGTTTTCACCGGTTTGCCTGTCAAGGCGCCCGAGCCTGAGCTTCCGCCAACAGCCAGTGCCGAGGGGCAGGTACGCATCCCAGGCGAGGGATGTCATCTCTACACCCTGCGTCGCATCTCCGGCGTGAAAGTCGGCCCCAGCCCGCAATGGCTGCGCGACCGTCTGGCCGCAGTGGGCCTGCGTTCGGTCAACAATGTGGTCGATGTCACAAACTATGTTCTCTTCGAACTCGGCCAACCGCTGCACGCCTTCGATGCCGCAAAAATTTCTGGCTCGCTGCAAGTGCGAGCCGCGTCCGAAGGCGAAGCCTTCCGCGCCCTCGATGGCCGTGAATACAAGCTGCCGACCGGTTCTCTTGTCATCGCCGACGACAATGGCCCTGTAGCCCTGGCAGGTGTCATGGGAGGCGAGGGGAGTGGTGTCACCGAGTCCACCACCGACATTCTTTTGGAAAGCGCCGTCTTCGACCCCTCCAGCGTGCGCCGCGTCTCGCGCGCGTTGGGGCTTTTCAGTGATTCCAGCTACCGCTTCGAGCGAGGTGTTGACCCCGAGGGTGTCGCAATCGCATCCGCCCGCGCGGTGGAGTTGATCCTCCAGGTCGCTGGCGGGACAGCTGAACAGACGATTCTTGTTACCGGCAAATGTCCCGAACGCGGCAAGGTTTCCCTGCGCCATGCGCATGTGCGCGACCTTTTGGGCATTGCCCTCACGAATGCCGAAATCGAATCTGCCCTCGCCCGCGTCGGGTTGGAAAAACTCGCCGCCGGTGACGAAACCCGGTGGAGCATTCCCGGTTACCGCCGCGAACTCCGCCGCGAGGCCGACCTCATCGAGGAAGTCGCTCGCGTCATGGGAATCGAAAAAATCCCATCTCGCGCCCAAGGCCCCTTCGCCGCAAGCTCGGATGCCGATGCCGCCTACGATTTCGCGATGAACCTCCGCCGCAGTCTCGCCGGAATGGGCTTCCATGAGGCCCGCACTAGCACGCTCGTTTCCGCTGCCGATGCGTCACATTTTGGCGAGGCCGTGGCCCTCAAAAACCCCTTTGGCGAAGACCAGTCGCAACTCCGCAACAGCCTCGTTCCCGGACTTCTCGCCGCTCTCCGCCGCAATCTCGATCAAGGCGCAAAATCCATCGCCCTTTTTGAATGCGGCCGTGTGTTCGACCCCGGTGGCGAGGGACAACGCCTAGCCATCGTGCTCACTGGCGAACGCCACGAATCAAGCTGGCGTGGAGGGACGGAACGCTCGTGGGATGTCTTTGACCTCACCGGCGCCGTGCGCCAACTCGCTTCCCTGCACGAACAGGATATTGTTCCCACACTGGCTCCCGTAGCTCCGTTTGGAGCCTGTGCGGATCTTTTTCTCCATGGCAAAAAAATCGGCGTCGTTGGTCAACTGACCCCCGCTGTGGCCCGCGATATTGGAGCTTCCACTCCGCTCCTCTGTGCCGAGTTCGACATCGCCCTCTGGCGCGCGGCGGCCTTCACGAAGACCCAAGTCGCCACTCTCGCGAAGTTCCCGGGATCCGCCCGCGACATTGCCTTCGTGGCTCCACTGGCGCTGCCCTACGGCGAGGTGAGGTCGCTCATCGATTCCCTCAAGGAACCCCTTCTCGAATCCATCCGCCTCTTCGATCTCTTCACCGATCCCAAGGGCGAAAAAATCCCGTCTGACAAAAAATCGATGGCCATTTCCTTGACTTTCCGCAGTCCCGAGAGAACCCTCACTGCAGTGGAAGTCCAAGCCGCTGCCGACCGTATCAAGCTAGCCCTGCGAGAAAAGCTCAGCGTGGACTTTCGAGAATAGATCTTTCCACAAAACAGGAAAATTTCGCGGCTCCGGCCGCAATGATTTTGCCCTTCTGTGTTCGCGATTAAACGGAGCGAAGTCCCGGACCTATGTTGAATAAAATCCCGGAGGCTTGGCGCCCGGCGAGATGACAGGCCTTCATTGGACGTCTGATTGCCGGTAACGCGGTCATCCACCCTAATATTAGGGAACGGGAACTGCTCCGGAACGGCACGAGGAGGGCAATTTTTTTGCAATCGCGCCGTAGCCCGCTAACAAATCAATGGGGCGCATCTCTCCCGCGACGACGCGACAATACGAGATTAAGAGGTTCGATTTTGAGGTGATAACTCCCTCCGTGATTTCGAGGCGGGTTCATAAACGGAGTGGACGAAATTGACCGTCGAGGGCTTACAACGTAAAGAATGGGCCCATTGAAAGACGAAAAGTTTATTTTCCACGACGTCCAGGGCAGAAGGTGGCCTCGATTCAAGATTTTCGCATTCTGTGGTTCATCCCTCGCCTTGTTGGCATTGATACTTTTTGTCGGATCACTATTTGTTGCGCCGCCTATTGCAACGCCGAACTCCTTTTCGGCGATGAAAAGCCAGATTCGCACTTACGAACGCCAGGGGCGCGCGCCGCAGCTCACGAAAAGTGACCGTATTTTATCAAGATTGCTTGCGGAGAAGGTCCATGCAGTGAAGCCATCAACCTCACCGGTTTCGGGTGATGGCGTCCGTGCGGGATTTTTCTCTGATTGGGATGAAGCGGCATTTCGTTCTTTGCAAAAAAACGGCTCCGTGCTCACTCACCTTTGTCCGGAATGGCTGACCTACAAAAATTCCGAAGTCGGGATTCAGGATGATCCGACTGTGGACATGGAACGAATTCGTGGAGTTTTTCATTCCAAGCTCATGCCGGTGTTGAGCAATCTGGATGGCAGTCATCGTGTGCCCGAGTCTGTGGAGTGGCTTGCCCATGCTGGAACAAAGGAGCAAAAGGCGTTCATCGACGATCTGGCTTTGCGGTTGCAGGAAGTGGATGCTGCGGGTGTCGTCATTGATTGGGAGGAGGTCGATGCCGGGGAGGAGGGAGAACTTAGCGTTCTGGTTGCCAGGATCGCTGAGGCACTTAAAGCCAAGGGGCTTGAGACCTGGCTTTGTGTGACGATGGATTCCGCATTCTCGAATTGGGATTATGATATTCTTTCGCCAAAAGTGGGGCGCTTCGTCGCTTTCCTGCATGACGAGAATGGGGAAAACGATGCGCCAGGCCCAATCGCCTCGCAGGATTGGGTGGAAGGCTGGCTCCAACTCATCGAGCGCACAGGCAATCCCAGCCAATGGATCGCATCGCTTGCTTGTCACGGGGTCGACTGGGATGAAGGTTCGGAACGCGGTGAGGTGGTTTCATTTGCCGATGCCATGAGCCGCGCGGGGAATGCGGGATGCACGGATGTTCAAACGACCGAATACGAACTCAATAGCACTTTCTCCTATTACTATGAGGGCAAGGCCCACGAGGTTTGGTTTCTAGATGTCGCCAGTTTTGCAAACCAATGGAATGCGGCCCGGATTTCCGGGCTTGGCGGGGTCGCTATCAACCGGCTCGGCATGGAGGATCCATCGATTTGGAAAGTGCTGAATGTGGCAAGTGCGATTGCTCCGATTCACTTGGACAAATTCATGCCCGGCGGCATGGCTATTACATCCATCGGCAACGGTGAGGTGGTCGGGCTGGATCCCACGACAGTGGGTGGCCGCAGGTCATTCTCAACGGATTCCAAAGGTCGGATTTTGGCGAATTATGAAAACCCGCCAGCGCACCCCACGCTTTTTCGGCAAGGAGCCGTCGAACCGGGGCATGTGGCGATTACTTTTGATGACGGCCCCGACCCGGAATGGACACCGCAGATTCTCGATATCCTGAAAAAACGCGGCGTGAAGGCGGCGTTTTTCATTGTTGGTGAGGAGGCAGAGCGGAACCCCGATCTCGTTAGCCGCATCGTGGCGGAGGGACATGAAATCGGAAATCATTCCTTCACTCACCCGAATCTTGCCGCGCAGCCCGCATCCATGATCAGGCTTCAGCTCAACGCAACCCAGCGTCTTATCGAATCGCTGACTGGTCGTTCCACGAATCTTTTTAGACCTCCTTACAATGCGGATTCCCATCCATCGAAGCTCGAGGAGTTGTTGCCGATCAGTATCGCTCAATCGCTTGGCTACATGACAATTCTCGAAAACATCGATCCCAAGGATTGGGAGAAGCCCAGCAGCGGTGAGCTTTTGGAGAGGGTCAAGGATGCCAGGAACGAAGGTCAGATCATTCTGCTGCATGACGGGGGGGGCGACCGCAGCGCTACGGTCGAAGCACTCCCGGAAATCATCGATTATCTGCTTGAACGCGGCGACCGCATCACAGGCATTGGTGAGCTGTTGGGCATGGACTCAACAAAAACGATGCCGCCGCTTTCTTCTGAGGGCTCGTCACTCGAACGCGCGGCAAGCGGTATTGGATTTGAAATCCTGCGTTGGCTGCAAAGTTTCCTTCACGGCTTTTTGGTCCTTGGCACGATTCTCGTTGTTATTCGAACCATCCTGGTTCTGGCTCTTGCGCGGCTTCACAAGACGCCAGCGGGTGCCGACAACGGATATCAACCACCGGTCTCTGTGATCATTCCGGCATTCAACGAGGAGAAGGTCATCGCCAAGACCATCCTCTCGCTGCTTGGTTCCGATTATGTCGGGGAATTGGAGGTTCTCGTGGTGGACGATGGATCGACGGACGCGACCGCCGCTGCTGCGGAGTCGATTCAAGATTCCCGCGTGCGCGTGGTCAGGCAGACCAATGCGGGTAAAGCAATGGCTCTTCAGCGTGCTGTCGAAATGGCGCGGAACGAGATTCTCGTTTTTGTCGATGCAGATACCCAGTTTGAATCCACCGCGATGGGGCATCTTGTTGCACCCTTCGCGGACTCCGGCATCGGGGCTGTCTCCGGTCATGCGCGGGTGGGCAACCTGCGGACCTTTCTCGCGCGGTGTCAGGATTTGGAATATGTGTGCGGGTTCAACCTGGACCGTCGAGCCTATGCCGCTTGGAACTGCATCACTGTGGCTCCGGGTGCCATCAGCGCAATCCGCCGGAGCGCCGTCATCCAAGCCGGGGGATTCTCCGCCGAGACGCTTGCGGAGGATACCGACCTCACTCTGTCTATTCATAAAACCGGTCTGCGGGTGGAGTATCAGCCCGCAGCCGTGGCCCACACGGAGGCTCCCGAAACCTTTGCCACGCTCGCCCGCCAGAGGTTCCGTTGGGCGTATGGAACTCTCCAATGCGTCTTCAAACATGCGGATATGCTCTTCAATCCGCGCTTCAAGGCGCTCGGTTTTTTCAGCCTCCCAGGGATTTTGTTTTTTCAGGTTCTTCTGGTCGCCTTCTCTCCATTTATTGACCTGCTTCTCCTGCAGTCGATTTTTTTGGGCCATTCGGAAGATGTGCTTCCCTACTTCATGGCTTTCATGCTTTGCGATCTGCTCGTTGCCGCTGTTGCCGTGCGCCTTGAGGGTCTTCCGCTGCGGACCGCTTTGCGCATCATTCCCCAGCGCTTCCTCTACCGCCCGCTCCTGAGTTATGTGATTTGGAAATCCCTCCTGCATGCCGTGCGCGGCGCATGGGTGGGGTGGGGGAAACTCCAACGCACAGCCACTGTTTCGGTTCCATGATGCCATACCTTTGCTTTCTTCTGATTGCGATTTGCACCTTCGCCTACGCCGGGGATGTCGCGAAAAAAACCAACATGGAATCCGGTGTTCTTTTTGGTGCCTACATGGATTTCGGAGAGACGGAGGATGACGTCACGCTCGAAGGCATCGATGCATTCGAAAAACTTGCGCAAAAAAAGCCCGCCATCATTGCTTCCTCTAGCTACTGGGGCGAACAAACCTTCCCTGCAAAAAACCTGGCTCTCATCGATCGTCACGGCGCAACGCCTATGATCTACTGGTCCCCATGGGATAAACCCTATGAGGAGTCCAAGGGCACAGACCGCTTCGCCCTCACGGAAATCCTCGCTGGAAAATGGGACGCCTACATTGATGCCTGGGCCGATGGCGCCAAGGAATTCGGGAAGCCATTCTTCGTGTCCTTCTGCAATGAAATGAATGGAGATTGGTTTCCGTGGTCGGGGTGTTTTTACGGAGCCGAAAAAGGTGGCAACGAGGTCTTCAAGAGCGCATGGCGCTATGTGGTCGATCGAGTCCGCGCGCGCGGGGCGACAAACATCCGATGGGTTTTCCATGTGAATGCATTTCCAGCGGACAATGGTCTTTGGAATCTCATGTCAGCCTACTATCCAGGTTCGGACTATGTCGATTGGCTGGGCCTCAGCATTTACGGAAAGCAATTTCGCAGCATGGGCAATTGGGCGGAGTTTCGAGATCTGATCGACTGGCCCTACAAGGAAATCACGGCCATTGACCCCGACAAACCCGTCATGGTCGCGGAGTTTGGCGTGGGGGAATTTCCGAAATCCGGTAGCAAAGCGAAGTGGTTCAGCGATGCCTTGGTGCGCATTCCCGAATACCCCCGCATCAAGGCAGCCATCTACTGGCATGAACGCTGGGAGAATGAGGACGGATCGTTCAGCAATCTTCGCATCAACTCCTCTCCCTCATCGCTAGCCGCATTTCGCAAGGGTCTGCAGAACCCCAAGTGGATTTCCACTGATGAGTGATCTTCAGGCGCAGATCAATCGCAACGCGCCGAATTGGGGCAAGCCGATTAAAAGCCACTCGAAGGCTTTTTGATTGATTCGAAAAGCCGATCAAAACCGGCGGCGTGCGTTTTCTCCATCATTTTGCATTCCCGTCGATGACATTGATGCCTTGCAATCCAAAAGAGTGTGTGGATTGGAAAGCTTTTTCCAGACGGGCTTTGACTTTATCAGTGAGCGCACACCAGAAAAAATGAGTCGAATGTTGTTCCTCCTTGAACTGGTTCAAAGCGAACAGATATCGCTCTGCGGTAAAACGGCCTTCGAGGTAAGCACGATGCAGCGCAGCAATGGTCTCTGCCTGCCCATGCCACGCCGAAACCAAGGTAGGAGCTGCAGCGGCCAGTTTTCGGACTGCCTCAAAACCGTTGTCCTCCAGATAAAGTCTAACCAGGTAACTGGTATCAAAGAATAGAGGATGAGCGGCCATCACGATCGTCGGATATCATGTCGGTGATGTCGCGATCGTCAGGCTTGGGGCGATAGTCTCCTGCCTTCTGGGCGGCTGCAAATTCTGGAAGAAGCTTGCGATTCGCCCAATACGAGGTCACTGGCTCTTGGGGTAATGGAGAAACTTGTAATTCGCGCTCCAAGGATCTGAGAACGATCTGCTTGAGGGTTAGACCACATTCGATAGCCTGAATTTTGGTCTTTTTATAAAGATCCTCGGGAATATCGATGGTCGTCTTCATGTGAGAAGAATACGGGAATATGGTTTGCAGGCAATCCGTCTTCTGCTCGCATGCGCGATTATCACGCCCAGATCAATCGCAGCGCGCCGAGTAGGGAGAGGCTGATTAAAAGCCACTCGAAGGCTTTTTGATTGATTTTGCCGAGGAGGAGTTTTCCTGAAAACAAGCCGATGAGGACGGCGGGGGCGAGGATGAGGTTGAAGAGAAGGGTTTGTGGGGTGATAAGGCCGAGCGAGGCGCTGAAGGGGACTTTGATCAGGTTGATGAAGAAGAAAAACCAGGCTGCGGTGCCGACGAATTCGTATTTTGGCAGGCGGCTGGCGAGGAGGTAGACCGTCATCGCAGGGCCGGCTGCATTGGCCAGCATGGTCGAGACGCCGGCGAGAAGACCCAGTGGCCAGGTGATGCTTGGGTGGTCTGCTGCTATTTCTTGAAGTTGACTGGAACATTTCTGAAGGATCGTCAGCAGGAGCAGAGCGAGGATAATCCAGCCGATGACGGGTGTAAAAAGACCTGCTGGGATAAGCGGCATGAGCCACCAGCCTACAACGACTCCGAGCACGGCTGCGGGCAGGATTTTGACCAGCAGCCGCCACACGGTGAATTTGCGGAAGGCGTGAACGGCGAAAAGGTCGGCCAGGATGAGCATGGGGAGAATCACGCCAGTGGATTCCCTCGCGGGCATGACTTGGGTCATAAGGAGAATTCCGGGAATAGCCATCGCGCCAAAGCCGGATTTGCTGATGCCTACGCAGGCGGCCGCAAGGGCCGCGAAGAGCCACTGCTGCGAGGCGAGGTCGAATGGAGTTTGCACGCGTCAGGCGTCGAGCCTCGCTGGCGGCGGCGGTTCGGCCGAGAAGGTGAAAGCGGAATTTTTTTCTTCGAGGTAGCCGATCGTCCAACTACTGGGCAGGAGAACGACCCAGAAGCCGGAGGCATCCTGTGCCAATGTGCAACCCGAGGGCAGGAGCAGTTCGGGGCGCGAGGCGAGGGGAGTGCCGTCCTTCTGTGGCCAGCGGGCAAATTGCCACGGTGCGGACTCGACCCGGCAGTCAGCGCTGTATTCGGTTTCGAGGCGGTATTGCATGACCTCGAATTGGAGTGGGCCCACTGCGCCAAGGAGCGGTACGCGCTGGACGGCGTCGGGGAGTTCGAATTGCTGCGCGACGCCCTCCTTGAGCAGTTGGTCGAGGCCTTCGCGGAAGCGCTTGAATTTGGCTGTGCTGGAGTTTCGCAGGTAGGCAAAACACTCTGGCGCGAAGCGGGGAATCTCGTGGTAGGCGAGGGAGGGATCTTCCGACACCGTGTCGCCGATGAGAAAATCGTAGTTCCCCACGATGCCTACGACATCGCCCGCCCAGGCTTCATCCACCGTCTCGCGGTCTTGTGCAAAGAGGCGCTGGGAATTGCCAAGGCGTATCGTTTTTCCGAGGCGCGAGTGGGTGGCGACCATATCGCGGCGGAAGCAGCCGGAGACGACCCGGATGAACGAAACGCGGTCGCGGTGCTTGGGGTTCATGTTGGCTTGGATTTTAAAAACAAAACCAGAGAACGCCTCCGAGTGAGGGGCCACTAATTTGCTCGAACTGTTTCTGGGCGCCGGCGGGGGAGCGAGCTGGAGGAAGTTGTCGAGCAGGAGTTGGACGCCGAAGTTGTTCGCCGCACTGCCGAAGAAGACAGGAGTGGCATTTCCGGCACGAACGGCCTCGAAATCGAAATCCGTCCCGGCGCCGTCGAGCAGGTCGAGTTCGTCGCAGACCTTCGCATGGACATCCGGCGCCAATGCGGCTCGCACGGTTTCGTCCTGGATGCCTGCCACAGAGACGGGTGCCCGGTAGGCTCCTGCAGGCGTCTTCTCGAAGAGGTGCACGGACTTTTCCTTGCGGTCGAAAACGCCGCGAAATTCGGGTCCATCGCCGAGCGGCCAGTTCATGGGCAGTGCGTGGATGCCAAGGACAGACTCGAGCTCATCGAGCAGCTCCAGCGGAGGACGCGCTGGACGGTCGAGTTTGTTCATGAAGGTAAAAATCGGGACACCGCGCTTGCGGCAGACTTCAAAAAGTTTGCGCGTCTGGGATTCGATGCCTTTGCCGGCATCGATAACCATCACCGCGGCATCCACAGCGGTCAGCACGCGGTAGGTATCCTCCGAGAAATCTTTGTGGCCGGGAGTGTCGAGGAGGTTGACCACGCAGTCGCGGTAGTCGAATTGCAGGACGGTGGATGACACCGAGATGCCGCGTTGCTTCTCGAGTTCCATCCAGTCGCTGGTCGTCGCCCGTGCATTTTTGCGGGAGGTCACGCTGCCGGCGAGTTGCACGGCGCCGCCGTAGAGAAGGAATTTTTCGGTGAGGGTGGTCTTGCCCGCATCAGGATGCGAGATGATGGCGAAAGTTCGCCGGCGCGCGATTTCGCGCTCTGCAGTGGTCATATTTCAAAGGGTTTCGGAAGCTGTGTGAGGAAGCGGGCGCCGGATTTTGTGATGAGTGCGACATCCTCATGGCGCACGCCACCGAGTCCGGGAATGTAGATGCCGGGTTCGACGGTGATGACCTGACCGGGCAGGAAGGTGGTGTCGGAAAAACGCGGTGACTCGTGAATTTCGAGCCCTAGCCCGTGGCCGGTGCCGTGGAAGAAGCCCTGCCAGCGTCCGTTTTTGATTTCGGTAGGGTATCCTTGCGCTGCGAAATGGTTTTTCACCATGTTGTGGATGATCCGTCCCTCAGTGCCGGGCTTCATGGCGTCGTGGGCGAGTTTTTGCCCTGCGAGGCAAGTCTCCCAAAGATGGCGCTGGGTGTCTGTGGCCTTGCCTCTCACCACTGTGCGGGTGATGTCGCCGAACCACCCGGTGCGGGCGTCGCGGGGGAAGATGTCGAGGATGATCAGGTGGTTTGCAAAAAGCGGGCCTGAGCCGCGCGAATGGGGGTCGCACGCCTGCTCGCCGCACGCGACGATCGTGTCACCACGGGCTTCGCCGCCGTTGCGCAGGACAGCGGTCTCCATTTCTATGCGGAGGAGTTCCGAGGTGAGCACCTCGCCGTTGAATGAGAGGCTGCCGTCCTTGCGGATGCGAGAGGCGCGGAGGATTTCGATGCCCCGGGTCATGCCTGCTTCGGCAATGCGAAGTGCCCTTTCGATCAGTTGCACCTCCTGGCGGGATTTGATTTCACGCTCGGGGTGGAACGATCCGCGCACAGGCTTCAGATCAAGCCCCTCTTTTTTCAGGTCGCGAGCGAGGCCTAGAGGAAAGTCATGGGGAACCTTGATTTCGCGGGCACCCTTTGAGGCAATCCAAGCTGCGGTGACTTTGGCTTGGGAGGGCTTTTTATCAGTCAATTGGCGGATTGTTTTTTCGAACTCTGAATAGGAATCGACTGCATCCACCTTGGCTTCCATCCGGCCGCGATCCACTTCGAGATCGCTTAGGAGAATGTGTTTTTTCCCATCGACCTCAAGGTATGCGAACGAGTCCGGTGCACGGAAATGTGTGGCGTAAAGCAGGTCCGCGCAGGTCTCGGGGGATCCGAAAATAAGCTTGGGTCGCGACATCCGACAACCATAGCAACCGCTTCGGGAAATGCCAGCGGGACTCAAAATGATTTCAGCCACCGCATCGCTGTGAGAGAGTTACCACATGTTGCCAAATTTTGTTCTCATAGGGTTCATGGGATGTGGGAAATCCAGTGTTGGTCGGCGCTTGTCGAGCCTCACGGGACATCGTTTTGTTGACTCGGACGAGCTTGTCGTGAAGGCAGAGGGCCGGAGTATTCCTGAAATCTTCGCCTCATGCGGTGAGGAGGGGTTTCGTGAGATCGAGCAAAGGGTGCTTGCGGATCTCGTCGGCGTCGCCGGAATGGTTCTTTCAAGCGGAGGGGGTGCCATTCTCCGCCAGGCGAACCGCGAGGTATTGAAAAAGATCGGAATCGTTGTGTGGCTCGATTCCGATCCAAGTATCCTCTTCGATCGCGCCATCCGGAGTGGGAAGCGTCCGCTTCTGCAAACTTCGAACCCGCGTGGGACCTTTGATCAGCTTCTCTCGGCAAGAAGACCCATCTACGAGTCGGCTGCGGATTTCCGCTTCGACTCGACCCATGTCAACCAAGATGAGGCTGCCCGGAAGGTGCTTGAGCAGGCGATGCGCATTCAGTCCCAGAGGCCCAGAGGCGGGCTCAGGGAAGCGGGAACCGGGCTGTAAAGGCCGTCACCTCATGCCGCAGTGCCGCAAGGCGGGATTCATCGCTGCGGGCATCCAGTGCCGTGTGGATGAAATCCGCGACTTGCATCATGTCATCCTCGAGGAGGCCGCGGGTGGTCATGGCAGGAGTGCCAATGCGGATGCCGCCGGTTTTCATGATCGACTCGGTGTCGAAAGGGATGGCGTTTTTGTTCACCGTGATCGCGGCCTTGTCGAGCACCACAGAGGCTTCCGCACCGGTGAGACCCGCCGGGCGGAGGTCAACGAGGAGGACATGGTTGTCGGTGCCGCCGGAGACGATGCGGTGCCCGAGTTTCGAGAGGCGAGCCGCAAGCGATTTGGCGTTGTTTACGACCTGTTGGGCATAGTTGCGGAAATCGGGTTTTAGGGCCTCTTGGAAACAAACCGCCTTGGCGGCGATGACGTGCATGAGAGGACCGCCTTGCACGCCTGGGAAAACCTGGCCGTCGATCTTCTTGGCGAATTCTTCTTTGCACATCACAAGACCGGCACGCGGTCCGCGCAGGCTCTTGTGTGTCGTCGTTGTGACAAAATCCGCGTAAGGGAATGGCGAGGGATGTACGCCGCCAGCGACGAGTCCCGAGATGTGGGCCATGTCCACGAAGAGGTAGGCTCCCACGGCATCCGCGATTTCGCGCATCCGCTTGAAATCAATGATGCGGGGGTAGGCAGAAGCTCCGGCGGTGATCATCTTGGGGCGAACCTCCTCGGCTTGGCGGGCGAGGGCGTCGTAGTCGATGATCTCGGTTTCTTGGCTCACGCCATAGTGGTGAATCTCATAGAGTTTCCCTGAGAAATTCGCCTTGTGTCCGTGCGTGAGGTGTCCGCCGTGGGCGAGATCCATCGTTAGGATTTTGTCGCCGGGTGCCAGCACGCTGAAATAGACGGCCATATTCGCCTGGCTGCCGCTGTGTGGCTGGACGTTGACGTGCTGGGCGCCGAAGAGTTTCTTCGCCCGCTCGATGGCGAGTGTTTCCACGATGTCCACATGCTCGCAGCCTCCATACCAACGGCGGCCTGGGTAGCCTTCGGCGTATTTGTTGGTGAGGCAGGAGCCTTGAGCCTCCATGACGGCGCGGCTGGTGAAATTCTCGGAGGCGATCAGCTCGATGTGCTCGAATTGGCGTTTGTATTCCTTCTCGATCACTGCTGCGATTTCTGGATCGGTTTCAGTGAGGGCGGAGAGTCCGGTTTGGGATTCGGCGGATGTCGTCATGGGTTTTTGATTAATGATTCTTAGTACGGATAGCATGGCCTGCTCGATGCTGCGTTTGCACTCGGCATAGACCGCCCGGCCCTGGCCAATCGGGTCTGGCACATCGGGGGTGCCTTGCTCGTCAAAGCGGAGCAGGCGGACCTTGTGCATGTATTCGGGGTAAAACATGTCCACCAGACGCTCATGCTCGCGGGTCATGACAAAGATGTGGGATGCCTTCTCAAGCAAATCCTCAGTGAGTGGCTGGCTTCGGAATTTCGAGAGGTCTATACCTTGGGCGGCGAGGACATCCACCGCATCGCGGCTGGCCGGGGCTCCCTGAGGGGCGCTGAGTCCGGCTGAAAAGACGCGCACATCATCCCATCCGGCGGACATGCTGCGAAACAGCGCCTCCGCCATTGGGCTTCGGCAGACGTTTCCTGTGCAGATGAATAAAACGCTTCGTTTCGATTTCTGGCTCATTCGGTATGTCACAGTTTAGTTTGGCCGGGTATCAAGTCAAACGCTGTCGGGCTCGAGATGAAATGGGCGATCAAGGTTCCGTGGCATCTCCAGCTGTTGCAGGCGTGCTGGTGTCCTTATACCAGAGTATGCCATGCTTGCGGAGGTTCAATACCAGTGCGCGCAGGTTGTTTGCCATGTCACGATTGCTGATGAGCGTGCCAAGGACGCCGCTCCCCGATTTGGCTTGATCGACGAGTTTGTGCATGGCGGAGAGCGTTTGCTGAAGCTCGTCAGCGGCTTTTTTCGCGGAGTCCATCGTTGCTTTGCCACTGCTTAGGGTGGTGTCAAAATTCTTTGAAGCCTCTGCGATTTTGCCTGTGGCGGTTTGCAGGTTCTTCATCGTTGCCGAAATGGAATCCAGCTCGGCCTTGGAAAGTACGGTCGAGTCGAGCTTCTGAACAACCGCATTGATATTACCCACGGTGGTCCGCAGATCTGCGATCAAATCCCCCGCTCCTGCTGCCATTCCTGCGATGCCTCCGCCATTTTCGGTGCCTTTGAGGACGGCTCCCGGCTTGATGAAGCCAGTTTCTTTGCCGTCACCATCGAGTGCGATTTCGATGTATTTGTCTCCGAGAAGGCCGGAGCTGCCTATGGAAAATATGCTGCCCACAGGGATTTGTACCTGTTCGAGAATGCGGACATCCACATAGACCCCCCGCATGTCCGGAAGAATCGTCGGTTCGTTGGTGATACGCCCAACTTTCGCGCCGGCCAGGAGGACCTCGGATCCGCGGAGAAGTCCGCTGGCATTGGCGAATTCCACTCTCACATTGTAGTAGCTGGAGAATCCCTCCCCGAGTCGGCCGAAATAGACAACCATGAGCCCCACGGTCACCAGTCCGATGAGGATAAAAATTCCGACTTTGGTTTGTGTGCCTCTTTCTTCGCTGCTCATGTGTAGTTCTTCAATAAATGGTTTCTCCCGATCTTCCATCCACAAAATCCCGGATTGTTGGATCCGTGCTCGAGCGGAGGTCTTCTGTTGTGCCAGTGAAATAAATGCACCCCTCGTTGAGAAGCGCCACGCGGTCTGCGATGTGGTCGCAGCTCACCATGTCGTGGGTGACGACGATGGAAGTGACGTGCAGTTCGGCCTGCAGACGGCATATCAGTTTGTTGATGCTGTCTGAAACGATGGGGTCGAGCCCTGCCGTAGGTTCGTCGTAGAGGATGACATCCGGCGGCGAGATGATCGCCCTCGCCAAGGCCACCCGCTTGCGCATGCCTCCGCTCAGGTTGACTGGCATTTTTTTGTCGTGTCCGCGCATGTTGACCATGGCCAGGGACTCGTCGACCTTCCGCTTGATCACCGCTGGGTCGCGTTCTCCGCGTTCGCGGAGAGGGAAGGCGACATTATCGAAAACATTCATCGAGTCAAAAAGGGCGCCGTCCTGGAAGAGCATGCCGATTTTTTTGCGGACAGGTTCGAGTTCGCGTTCCTTGAGGCGTGTCACCTCTCTGCCCTCGAACAAAATACTCCCCGAGACCGGGCGCATGAGACCTATCAGATGCCGCAGGAACACGCTTTTGCCGCCGCCGCTTTTTCCAAGAAGGACGAGAGTCTCGCCCTTTTGGATATCCAGCGAGATGCCCTTGAGGATTTCCTGGCCGCCGATTTTTTGGACTAGGTCCCGGACTTGGATCAATGGTGCGCTCATCATTGGCCGGCGGGAAAGATGACATTGAGTGCCATGGTGAGGAAAAAATTCACGATGAGGATGGCGAGCGAACAATTCACAACGGTGGATGTCGTGGCCCGTCCGACGCCCACTGCTCCATCCTTTGCGTTCAGACCCTCGCGGCAACTGATGAATACGATGACTCCCGCAAAGAAAAAGCCCTTCACCAGCGCCATGATGATATCACTCGAATCCGCGAACTTTTGCGTGTTGGCGAGGAAGTAAACGCCTGAAATGTTCAGAACATTCACACCCACGTAATAGCTCGCCAGAATGCCGCAGCCTACGCATTCCACGACCAGAAACGGCATGGAAACAAACATCGCCAGCGCCCGTGGCACCACAAGGTAGTCAACCGGGTTTACTGCCAGGGCACGCAGGGCGTCGATTTGTTGCGTGACCCGCATGGTGCCGATCTCCGCGCTCATGGCCGCTCCCACGCGCCCAGCCACCATCAACCCCGCCAGCACCGGGCCGAGTTCGCGGAACATCGAGATGGCGACGACCGGGCCGACAGCGGTTTCCATATTCAAGCTCGCAAATTGGAAATACGCCTGCGCTGTGAAAACCGCACCCGTGAAGGCTCCAGTGACGATGACCACCAACTGCGATCGGAATCCAATCTCGGCGATCTGTTGAATCACCAGCTTCGGTCGAATGCGGCCGCAGAAGATCGACAGAATGGTCTCGCCGGCCAGCATGGCCACCTGACCCAGAAAACTCAGGAAGGCGGTGTGAAGCTTCGAAAAAATTCCAAGAATCTGCATGGGAATTTCAGCAGCGAGCTTCAGTAGATGCGCTGAGTTTTCTTGGGCGAGTTCCCCTCGGGAGGAAGTTGGCCGACAAAGAGTGCCGTCAGGCCTAATTTCGTGAAGATCGACTCCAGAGTGCTTGGCGAGGGGGCGCGTTCCGCAAATTCCATGTAAACAATGTCATGGTTTGTATCGATTTTGTAACGTAGGTTCGGAATCACATCCAATTCCAGGGCCAGTCCGAGCATCTTCTCAGGCTGGCGAACTCCGGCTGCATAAATTTCCAGCTCACTCATAGTGCAATCATGTCTCCCTGTGATTTCAAGGCAAGGCCGATTTTGCTACTGGGTAAACCTTGATTCCGGTTGAAATCCTCCACGACCTCAGGCAGGATAGTGCCCATCTGTTCCGCCTTGAAATGATCTCCCGATTCCTTGCGATTTTTACCGCAGCACTACTTTTACCCGTTGCTGCTGCTTTTGCAGGCGATCCAGCAGATTTTTTTCTCAAGGCCTACCAAGATTATCAAGCCGGCGAGAAATTCGAGCGCGACGGGCGTTTGAGGGATGCCATGAATTCATATGCATCCACGGTCGCCATTCTTGAGCAGGTCCGGAAAGACGACCCCTCTTGGCAGGAAATTGTGGTGAATTTCCGCATGCGCAAGGCTCAGGGAAATATCGAGCGTCTCCGCGCCATGGTCGCCTCCGAGCCTGAAAAGCTACCCTCGCACGAGGATCCGCTCCCAACGCGGGCCTTTGAAATCGATATTCCCGAGCCAGCTGTCACGACCCGTCCCCGGCAGCAGAAGGTGGAGACTGACAAGAAGGTCGAGTCGGGTTCTGAAATCGCCCGCGAGCAGATCGCCAGCCTGGAGCGTCAAGTCGCCGAGTATCGAAAACTCCATGCCGAGGAGAAGAAAAAGCGCGAGGCTTTGGAGGGTTATGTAGCCAGCGTTAAGACAGAGCTCGACAGAACCAAAACCGAGCTTGTGGCCACGAATTCCAATCTCTCTCAGGTCGATGGGGCCCTTCAGAACATCACCCAAGAAAGGGACGCCCTGAAGCAAAAAGCGGGCGAGCCGCAAGATAAGAGGATCGAGAAGCTTTCCGACCGCATTGCTCGACTCGAAGCGGAAAAAGAAGTCGCCCAAGAGGAGTATACCCGCGTTGTTGGAAAGCTCGAAAAAGCTGCCGCCTACATTTCGGAAAGCAAAAAAGTCCTCTCCGCCACCGATGAGGACCGCAGGAATGTCGCCGCCCAGCGAGACAAGGCGCTCGCCCGCATCAAGCGTCTCAAGGACAATGACGCCGAACTTGACGCACTTAAAACGGAGAAGGCCGCCCTTCAAAAACAACTCGCCACGCAGAAACCCGACCTCGAGCGCTTGGCCAAGATGGAGTCTGAGAACAAAGACCTCGCTCAAAGACTCGCTGCATCGGAAAAGAAGCTCGCCGAGGCCTCCAACGCCGGTGGTCTTTCCCAAGCTGAAGCCGAGGGGCTTCAAGAGGAAATCGGACTGCTGCAGGACCGCCTCGCGGCCTCTCGGCAGGATTTGGTAGCGCGCGATGCAAGCGTCAAGTCGCTCATGGCGCAAGTCGATGAAGCCACTGGCGAGTTGGCCCGCCTTCGCCTCAACCCGGAGCCGAGCGAAGAGCAAAAACGCCTTTTCGCGGAAAGCCAACTCCTGCGCCAGATTGTTCTTCGTCAAATTCATGAACAAAGCGAGCGCACCCAGGTGGTATCGGACCTCGAAAAGGAACTCAAGCGCCTCCAGGTTCAATCCGATGCCCTGGCATCCTCTATCGGCATTCTCTCAAATCCCCCACCGGTCTTGAAAGACGAGGAGCGTGCCCTCTTCCGCGAGCCAATCGTCGTTCTCAAGGATCCCGAAGTCGAGGGTGCAGATCTCTCTCTCACCGTGGTCAAGCCCTCGCATGAGGCCAGCACTCCTCGGCAATCCAGCGGCGGGGCGGATGCCCTTGCCGACGATGCCAAAAAACTCGCAGCCGAAGCTTCATCCCTCGCCAAACAGCGTCGATTCACGGATGCCGAGAAAAAATACCAACAGGTGGTGGATGCTGCTCCGGAAAATCACTTCGCCCTCGCCAACCTCGCCGTCACTCAAATCCAGGCCGGCAAACTCTCGGCCGCCCAAGTCGCCCTGGAAAAAGCCCTATCCCTGAAATCCGACGATGCCTTCGCTTCGGTGAACCTTGCCAATGTCTACTGCCGCCAAGGCCGCCTCGACGACTCGATCGCCATTCTCAACCGTGTCATCCCTGCCGACCCGAAAAATGCTGTTGCCCATAATTACCTCGCAATCGCTCTCGGGAAGAAAGGCGACATCGCCAAGGCGGAGGAATCCTTCCGTGAAAGCCTCGCCATCGACCCGAACTACGCCAACGCCCACTTCAACCTCGCCGTCATGTATGCCAACGCCGAGCCCCCCTCGCTTAATCTTGCCAAGAAGCATTACGAAAGGGCCAAGCTCCTCGGTGCCGAGCCGGATTCCGTTCTGGAGCGTCGCCTCGCTCAGATTCAGCCTGCGAATTGAAGCTCCCGCTCTGCGCGGAATGCTCCCAATGAGCCTCGCCGCCGGAACTCGCGAAATAATGTGAGTCCAAAGTTGCCATGCGGAAAGAACATTGTTAAAACCACTCAACTTTATGGCTTACACCGTCACGCGTCCGCGCCTCACCTTGGCCGAAAAGATCTACCTGCCCACGATTGTCGCGGGCCTTCTGATCACGCTCAAACACATGCTCCGCCTCCTGACGGGCCAGACGAAAGTCACCATGCAATATCCCGAGCAGAAGTGGGACGCCCAGATGCCCGCCTGGTATCGAGGCGCCCCGACTCTGGTGAGCAATGAATTTGGACGAGACAAGTGTGTGGGCTGCCAACTCTGTGAATTCATTTGCCCGCCCCGCGCCATCACCATCCAGCCGGAAGAAATTCCCGAGGGCGAGCGCTGGAGCAAGGTGGAGAAACGCCCCAAGACATTCGATATCGATATGATCCGTTGCATCTATTGCGGCCTCTGCGAAGAGGTCTGCCCCGAGCAGGCGATCTATCTCCGCAAGGATTATTCGATCACCGGCCTCACCCGCGCCGAGATGGTTCACGACATCCACAAACTCCGCGAACTCGGCGGCGAAATGACCGGCCTCGTCAACAAGTGGAACGAAAAAAAGTAGAACAACCCGCCTCCGGCTGGTAGAACGCCACCTCACACCACCACATGCAACTCGCCCTTTTCTCGATCTTCTCCCTCCTCATGCTCGCCTTCGCGCTGGGAGTGATCCTGCTAAGAAACCCCGTCTCGTGCGCCATGAGCCTCGTCATGTCGTTCGTTGCCCTCGCAGCTGTCTTTGTGACGCTGGATGCCTACTTCATCGCCGTCGTTCAGGTCCTTGTCTATGCAGGGGCCGTCATGGTGCTTTTCCTTTTCATCATCATGTTGCTCGACCTGCGCGAGGAGAAACGCCGCCGCGTCCGCCTCTCCGCTTGGGTCGGTGGCGGCCTCGTTGTTGGGGGCTTCCTCTCCGCACTCACCCAGGTCATCACCGCCCTCCCGGCCTTGGATGTCGTGAAGCCGGTTGTTTCCCACCCCATGGCAAATGATGTCGCCCTCGTTGGTTTCGCCCTCTTCCGTAATTTCAACCTGCCCTTCCAAATCATCGGCGTCCTTCTTCTCGTCTCCACAGTCGGGGTTGTTCTCCTCAGCAAGAAGGAACTGAAGTGATTGTTTGATTTCTCCATGCCAACCTTAGCGCATTATCTCATCGTCAGCGGACTCCTCTTCGCCATCGGCCTCGGCGGCGTCCTTCTGCGTCGGAATATCCTCATCATTTTCATGGGTCTTGAACTCATGCTGAACGCGGCCAACCTCTCCCTCGTCGCCTTCTCCCGCTTCAACCTGCTTGCCGACGGCATGCCGAACTACAATGGCCAAGTGCTCGTGTTTTTCATCATCACCGTCGCCGCCGCCGAGGTCGCCGTAGGCCTCGCCATTATTGTCGCGCTCTTCCGCGCCAAGCAGACCACCCATGTTGAAGACTTGAATACGCTGAAGTTCTGATGAGCACGCAAACCGCGCCCTGGATTATTCTTTTCACCCCGCTGGTCAGCGCCGCGCTGATCCTCCTCCTCGGGAAATTCTCAAAAACACTCAGCGCCTCCCTCGCGCTCATTGCCGCTGGCACAGGATGCGCTCTGAGTTGGTGGCTGTTTAATCAGCCGGTTGATGGCAAGATGCTCTCGCTGAACTGGCTGACTCTTGGTCCTGAGCTGAATCTCACCATCGGCGTGACCCTTGACCACCTCAGCAAGGTGATGCTTCTGGTGGTGACCTCGATTTCCGTCCTGGTTTTCACCTACTCGCTCGGCTACATGCGCGACGAGGAGGGGTATTCCCGCTTTTTTGCCGGTCTCTCGCTCTTCCTTTTCTCCATGCTCGGCATCGTGCTGGCAGATAACTTTGTGATGATGTTTATCTTCTGGGAACTCGTCGGCGTGAGTTCTTACATCCTCATCGGTCACTATTACTCGAAGGATTCCGCAGCGGATGCCGGAAAACAGGCGTTTATCGTGAACCGCATTGGCGACTTCGGGTTCATGCTCGGCATCCTTCTTCTTTGGTTTGGAACAGGCACGGTTGTCTTCAGCGAGTTGATCGAATCCATTCCTGGTCTGGCCACAGCGCCGATCTATCTCACTGTTGCCTGTGTGCTCATTTTCATGGGAACCATCGGCAAATCGGCCCAGATGCCGCTCCATGTGTGGTTGCCAAATTCGATGGAAGGTCCGACGCCTGTTTCTTCCCTTCTTCACGCTGCAACGATGGTTGCGGCAGGTGTTTACATGCTGGCTCGCATTTTCCCAATTTTGGAAATCGTGCCGGCCGCCCGTGAGATCATTGCCTGGGTTGGCGGCATCACCTGCTTCGCCGCCGCGCTCATGGCCACCCAGCAGAGTGACATCAAGCGCATTCTGGCTTATTCCACTATTTCCCAGCTTGGTTACATGGTCCTCGGCATCGGCGTCGCTCCGACATCCGATGTCTCGATGTTCCACCTCTTCACCCACGCCTGCTTCAAGTGCCTCCTCTTCCTTGCAGCCGGATCTGTCATGATCGCCATGCACCACGAGGTGGATATGTGGCACATGGGCGGTCTCCGCAAGAAAACCCCGGTGACCATGATTTGCTTTTTCCTCGGAATGCTGGCCCTTGCCGGATGTCCCTACACGAGCGGTTATTTCAGCAAAGACCTTATCATCGAGTGGGCTGTCGTGAAAATTCCGTTCCTCGGCTGGCTCGTTGCCGCTGCGGCTGGTCTCACCGCCTTCTACATCTTCCGTGAGTTCTTCGTCGTCTTCTTCGGCAAAGCCCGCAGCGAACACGCAGAACACGCCAAGGAACAACCTATTACCATGCTGGTTCCGATGCTTATTCTCTCGGTTCTCGCCATTTTTGCTGGGTTCCCGTTCATTCAAGACCACTTCTTCAAGTTGGCCCGCCCGGACCACGAACTCGTCCCGCACCTCCTGCACCCGCTGCTCTACGCCATGTTCTTCGGCGGCGCGGGTCTCTCGGCATTGCTTTACTTCAAAGCCCAGAAGGATCCCATCTCCATCCCGCTCTTCGCAAACCGCCTCTACATCGACAATGTTTACTTCTGGTTCGTCAACAACATCCAAGGCGGAGGCGCGGCATTCCTCTCTTGGGCGGATCGATGGATCGTTGATCTCCTGGTCGTCCAAGTTCCCAGCAAGCTCACTTGGGCCTGCGGGTTCGCTCTGCGCTTCCTTCAACTCGGTAATATCCAAGCCTACGCCTTTTTCTTCGGCGCCGGTGTGGTCGGTCTTCTTTACATCCTGATTTCCAAATGAGTTCCGTCAGCCCGCTCCTCTTCCTCATTCTTGTGCCGATCCTCTCGGCCGTGCTTGTCATGGCCGGAGCCAATCCGAGGTTCACTTCCATCCTCGGTGCGGTGTTGAATGTCCTTTTCTTCCTTGCGGTCGCCGTTTTCTTCAATCCCGCGCAGGCCGGCTTCCAATTCGTCTCCAGCTTCCCGGTAGTTCCCCAGCTGGGCATTAGCTTCACCTTGGGAGCCGATGGCCTGAGCCTGATCATGCTTTTCCTTTCGGTGATCGTCACGCTCGCCGCCGTTTGCGTGGCCCGTGCACCGCTGGAAAATGCCCGTTGGTTCTACGCCAGCATCCTCCTCATTTCGGCCGGTGTGGTTGGCGCCTTTGCTTCGGTGGATGTCTTCTTCTTCTACATGTTCCACGAATTGGCCCTCATCCCGACCTTCCTCCTCATCGGCATCTGGGGCTCGGGGGACCGTCAGGCCGCTGCGTGGAAAGCCACGGTTTATCTGGCGACAGGCAGTTTCATTCTCCTGCTCGGCATCATTGGACTCTATCTGATCCAACCGGAAGGCGCCCGTTCGTTTGACCTCCGCCAGATGGTGGCCAATGCGCAAGCAGGGCAAGTTCCCGATTCGCCGGTTGTTTATCTGCTTCTTTTGGTTGGGTTTGGTATCCTTGTATCCCTCTTTCCCTTCCACACCTGGGCACCGCAGGCTTATGCAAGCGCTCCCGCTCCGGCATCCATGCTGCACGCCGGTGTGCTGAAAAAATTCGGTCTCTACGGCTTGATCCGCTTGGCTGTTCCGATTCTTCCGGAATCCGTTCAGGAATATGCCCCGATACTTTTGACACTGCTCGCCTGCAATATCCTCTATGTCGGGTATTGCACAATCGCCCAGCGAAAGTTGGACCTCATGCTCGGCTACTCCAGCGTCATGCACATGGGCTACATCTTCCTTGGATTCGTGGCATTCAATCAATTCAGCCTCACCGGCGCCTCGCTCATGCTCCTGAGCCACGGTCTCACCATCGCCGTTCTCTTCGCCCTCTGCGGCGAAATCCGCGAGCGCACGGGCACTTTGGATTTCTCTGAACTCGGTGGAATTGCCCGAGTAACACCAAAACTCGGCCTCGCCTTCGGCTTCGCCGCCATGGCCTCCGTCGGACTCCCCGGCTTCGTCGGCTTCGCCGGGGAATTGCTCGTGTTCTTCGGATCCTTCGCGTCAGGCGAACCGCAAATGGGCTTCCTCGACGGCAAAGAGGTCTTCGGCTTCAATGGCTACCAAATTGCAACCATCTGTGCCGTCTGGGGTATCGTGATCTCCGCCATTTACATGCTCCGCGCCTACCGCCGCGTGTTCATGGGGCCGCTGTCTGATCGCTGGTCCCGCCTGCCAGACCTCGCTGGTCTGCCTCATGCCGCTATCGTTATTCTGATCGGCATCATGCTGTTCTTCGGATTCTTCCCGCAAATTCTCGTGAACCTCGTTACACCCGCTTTGCTTCTGCCATGATCCCGCCCGTCGCTCTTGAAATCTGTGTCGTCTGTTTGGGCATCTTCCTGCTCATGGCGGAATCCTTCAGCTTCAAATCCAACAAAGTCACTCTCGCACACGGTGCCATCTTTGGTCTAGTTTGCGTTTTCATCCTCAGCTTCTTCATTGAAACGAACCCGGTCGCCATGCAGGACTCGGGATTCTATGTGGTTGATGGTCTATCGCTTTTCTTTAAGCGATTTGCCCTCCTCGCCACGATTTTAACGCTGATCCTTGCGATTGACTACCTCCCGATCGTCCAGCGCCTTGTGCCGGCCGAGCGTCCGGAGGCCGGTTCGGGCGAGTTTTTCATCCTGCCAGTCTTCACTTGCGCGGGTCTCATGTGGATGGCCTCCGCCGCCGACTTCATCATGATCTTCTGCGCGTTGGAGTTGGTCACAATATCCCTTTACATCCAAGTGGCCTACACGCGCCGCAGTCTCGCGAGCCTTGAAGCCGGCACGAAGTTCCTCGTTCTTGGGGCGCTCTCGACCGGATTTTTCATCTACGGCATCACCTGGATTTTTGGTATGACCGGTGAGACGAATCTCGCTGTCATCCAGAAAAACCTCTCAATCGTCCCCGAAGCCAATCACACCGCCATCCTGTTTGGCCTGGCCATGGTGCTGGTTGCCATCGGCTTCAAAATTGCCGCCGCACCATTCCAATTCTGGGTTCCAGATGTCTATCAAGGCGCGCCAACGCCCATTACCGCCTTCCTTGCGGTTGCGTCGAAAGCCGCTGGATTTCTCATTCTCATTCGGGTGCTCCAGCCATTCTTCGTGCTGGAATCCTTCCAGGCTAAACTGATCCTCGTTCTCCTATTATTGGCCGCCCTCACGCTGATCTACGGAAATTTGGCCGCTATCCCGCAGACGAACTTCAAGCGCCTCCTCGGCTACTCCAGTATTGCTCACGCCGGGTATCTCCTTGTCGGCCTTGCCGCCATTGGTGACGCCTTTGCCGGTCGCGCAGTGGTTTTCTACCTCAGCGGTTATTTCCTGATGACTTTCCTTGCCTTCCTCGTCATGGTGCCCGTCACCAAGGCCACCGGTGGGGACGATCTCTCGCACTTCAATGGGTTGGCCCGTCGCTCTCCTGGCCTCGCCTTGGCGATGCTCATCGCCGCAGCCTCGCTGGCGGGTGTTCCCTTCACAGTCGGGTTCTTCGGTAAGTTTTTCGTCTTTGAAGCTGCTATGAACCAGGAGCTTTATCTCCTCGTGCTCATCGGAGTCATCACCGTCGCCAGTGGCTTTTACTACTACTTCAAGGTGATCCGTGCCATGTATTGGCAACCCGCTCCCGAAGGTTGCGGCGCAGTCGCTGTTTCGCCCCTCTCGAAACTGGCTATTGGGCTCTGCACCCTGCTGATTCTCGTTCTCGGCTTCTACCCGCAGCTGCTGATCCGCTTCCTGCCGTAGTCGCCCTCCGCCCATGGACGATTTCTGGAACCAGTGGCAACCACGTGAGCGGGCCACGCTGTGTTTCGTGATTCAAGACGGGCAAATCCTCCTCATCCGCAAAAAACGCGGACTCGGCGCAGGAAAAATCAACGGACCCGGTGGCCGCATCGAACCCGGCGAGGCACCACACGACTGCGCCGTGCGGGAGACGCAGGAAGAGGTTGGCATCACGCCGCACGGAGTCCAGTCGCGTGGAGAACTCCACTTTCAATTCGCCGACGGCTACAGCCTTCACTGCACCGTTTTTACGGCGAAATCTTTCAGCGGCACGCTCATCGAAACCGACGAAGCCCTTCCGATCTGGACGGCGATTGATGCCATTCCCTACCACGAAATGTGGGCCGACGATATCCATTGGCTGCCAGGAGTGATCGAGGGCGGATCATTCCGCGCCTACTTCCACTTCGATGGTGACACGATGCTATCCAAGGCTGTCCACTGGCATCCCCACGCATCATTCACAGCGTCATGCGAAATATGAAAATCCCTGAGACAGCCCTCGAAGAAGCCCAAAATTTGGTCAAAGCCTTCCCCGGGCAGGAAACATTTCTCTTCGGTCTTCTCGAGCGCCAGCTGAACATCCTCCACCAACGCTCCCAAGTCGTGATTGGTTTTGCTGCCGTCGCCATAACGACCACCGGCTTCTCCGGCAGGCTGATCGCCGGCACAAATACCCATGCCCAGGTTCTTATCATCGCCGCCATGGCCCTGATCTTGGGCTCCTGTTTCTGGATATTCGTCCGTGTCCTCGCCGTCAAATGGGTGCTCACCCGCTGCGTCCAGCCAGATCTGACCCAAACGCTTGCGGCCATCATCCTCTGCCGGGACTCCAAAACCAGCGCCTACCGCCTCGGCTCCATCGGCGTCTTCCTCGGCCTCGCCATCTACGCGGCCGCCATGGCCATCATGCTCCTGAACCCCACGCCGCTCAGTATTCCCATTCGCTAAAAATCAAACCACACCCCGCGCGGCAGCGCTCAAACCCTTGGAGGGTCAACCTCCGGCTTGACTCAAGATTGAGCGGCTCCGCTACCACGGCGTCTCGTTTCCATCACGCCGCGTAGACCATTCCCAGCATCCAGAAGAAACGCCGCTCCGCAGCTGAAAAATGGGTCATGCGAGAACGATGAACCTTCCCTGGTTACGAATCGCGCGGCAGCGCGCCACTCCACCTAAAAAATGATTTTGCTATCCATGATTTTATCAAACTTTTGCCTGCGCTCATAGAGACACCGCTACATAACCCGCCTAGCACCTGAATATTGTCAAAATCGTCACATTCCACCCGTTGATGCGATAAGGCACTTTTCCGAATCCTGCCATCATGCCGCCTCGCAAGGCCACGATCCACCACCCGCACGACAAACTGGTCAAGTCGACCTTCTCAGACCCCGAGAACGCCCGCGCCTTTCTGCATGCCCATCTCCCGAGCAAGCTCGCCCGCCGCATGGATTGGAACTCGTTGACCCTTTTGAGCGGCAGTTTCATCGACCCCGAGTTTGCTGCCACCTCGAGCGACCTTCTCTTCACCGTAAAAATCGACGGCCAACCCGCCTTCCTCTACATCCTCTTCGAGCATCAAAACCAGGAAGACCCGCTCATCGGCCTGCGCCTGCTCACCTACATGGTCCGCATCTGGAACGACCATCTCCGCAACAATCCCGGTGCCACGAAACTCGCGCCCATCCTGCCGCTCGTCCTCGCGCAGGACAACAAACCGTGGAAAAGCTCCACCCGCTTCGCTGACCTCATCGACATCCCCGAAGGGGCAGGGGAAGACATCAAAAAACACATCCCCGACTTCGAATTCCAGCTTGTGGAGTTATACCACATGCCCTTCAACAAAATCCTCGGCACGCCGATGGGCATCCTCACGCTGCGCGCTCTGAAAGCTGAAAAACTCCAAGCCCTGCTGGACGACGCGGTCTGGGACGAATCGTTGCTGATCCAGTTGCCATCGGCTTCCTTCGAGATGCTGATGCGCTACATCCTGGACCGAGACCTTGACAAGCCCGCCTTTCGCAGGAGACTAAAAACACTGCACAATCCTAAACTCAGTAAAAACGCCATGTCACTCGCCGAACAATTCCGCCAAGAAGGTCGCGAAGAAACGCGTTCGCTCGCCGAACAATTCCGCCAAGAAGGTCGTCAAGAAGGTCTGATCTTCTCCCAGCAACAAGCCATCCTCGAAGCGTTGGAAATCCGGTTCCAACGAGTTCCTGAGGGTCTGCGCGAAGAGATCGAATCGATCACCGATTCCAAAAAACTGACACACCTGCACCGCGCTGCCATCACCTGCGTCGACATCGAATCCTTCGCGGCAGAGCTTTAAGCTCCGCACGGCAGTGCGCAAACTCTTGGAGGGTCAACCTCCGGCTTGATCCAAGACCGCACTGCTCCGCTACCACGCCGTCTCGTTCCCATCACAACCCGCGCATCAACGCAATCGTTTGTTATGGACGCCGCGCCGCCGGGGTCCGACTTTCATGGCAAGGTGCCATTGTATTCAGCAGAGACGCTGCCTCTCTCCGCGCGGTGCGCTACGAGACGGACGCCGCGATTGCATCAAGAAGAAACGCCTCTCCACGGCTGAAAAATGGGTCATGCGAGGACGATGAACCCTCCCTGGTTACGAATCGCGCGGCAGCGCGCCACTCCACCTAAAAAATGATTTTGCTATCCATGATTTTGTCAAACCACCCCACGCCGCTCAGCATTCCCACTCGCTGACGAATCGCCCGCGAAGAAAAAACCAGCGAGATTATTGGCTTCAGTCGAGGGAGATTAAAAAACACCCCGTCAAACATTCCGTGCCAGCCGGAACCAGATCAGGCCATGTGGGTTTTCAGGGGTGCATGTGAAGCAGAAGTAAGGGGATATCGAACTGCCATTGATGTGTTTTCTGCAGCCTCCTCGGATTCGGTGTGGTGTTCCGCTTCCTTCGGCGTCCCAGCACTATTCCCAATCGGTATCGCTCATGAGGTGGACCCCAAGCTCCGCTCCCGACTGGCACAATGGGTGATCCTCTGGGGCTTGTCCTTCCTCGACGACTGCTGCCGTGTTCGGCCCGCTGCCGGTCTTCATCGCGTGGTTGTTCTGTGACAATGGTCCGCCGCGTGCTATCCATTCCCATTCAATGTGGGTTGGCAATCTGTAGCCGTTGGCCTTGGCATTCATGCTGATTTCGAAAGGTTCCACCGAGCCGTGCACCCTATGCCGGAGGATCTCGCCTTTTGCCGAATACACCGGCAGAAAGCCTTCGTGTTCGCTCTTGGCATTGCACCACTTGAGCGTGTCGCCCCAGCTGACCTGCGCCACCGAAGTCCTGTTTGGCGTGGAAGTAGCGGCATCTAGTTCATAGCCGTGTGCCAATCCCCAAGCTCTCACCCATTCCCATTCCTCCATCAGCACAGGATATTTGCCGATTTCAAAGGAAGACACCCGAACGCCGGCAAATTCCGAATCGCTCGGCAAATTTCCTCCCGGCACTTCCAGCAGAACCGTGCCGTCCACTGTGAACTCGGATGGCCGGGCAAACGCCAGCAGCAACCTTTTCCTGTCCCCCAGCTTGTTGATTCCTAATTTCTCCAGATCGCTGTCGTCCAAATAATTGATTATATCGTCCTTGACGGCTTGATCTGCAAAAAGAGGCAGGAGGTGCTCGAGCTTTGTTTCCTCGAGGATTGCCTTGAGCCGGTTTTTCATCCCGTTACGATTGGGTGTTTCGGGCTAAGCGAAAACCAATGACGCCGTAGTGGGTTTCGGGACTGCGGCTTATGCGGTAACACACCGTGCTTTCGCCTTCTTTGTTTCTCCAACTGCCCCCGCGTATGCGGTGCGCGTAGCCGCTCTCGTCGAGATCCCAGCACCATTCCCACACATTTCCGCTCATGTCGTGGATCCCAAGCTCGTTCGCCGCCTTTTTGCCGACCGGCTGGACCGAGCCTGTCGAGTTTTCTTCATACCATCCGACATCCGTGGAAGTATTGCTGCCGCTAAATTTGTAGCCCTTGCTCAGCGGACCGCCGCGAGCCGCCCATTCCCACTCCGCCTCTGTGGGAAGGCGGTAACCATTCGCCCTCTCGTGTCTTGTGATGAGCCGTGATCCATCGGGACCAAACTCGCCGCTTCGGTAAACTTTTCCCTCCATGTGGTAAACGGGGCGCAGTAGCTCATGCTCGCTCTTTGCGTTGCACCATTTCACCGCATCATACCAGCTCATGTGTGTGATGGGATGCCAACTGCCTTTGGCTTGGCCCGCTCCGAGTTCAAAGCCGTTCGCCAACCCCCAGACGCGCACCCATTCCCACTCGTCCTGCATCACAGGATACTTCCCGATTTCAAACTCCTCGACGCGCAGTCCCGCCAATTGGGAGTCTTGAGGTAAAGTCCCGGCGCCGACGGTAATCATCACGGTGCCGCCGAGAGGCAGGTCGATATTGTAGGCAAAAGCGGCGAGTAGTCGCTTGCGGTCGCCCAGCTTGTGAATCCCGAGTTCCTTCAAGTCGGAATCCGTCAATTTCGTTAAAATATCATCTGTGATGCCCTGCTCCGAAAAGCTCGGCAGCAGATGCTCCATTTTCTCCGACTCCAGAATCGCGGTGAGTTCTTTGCCCATGCCGGAAAATACCAAGCCTCTCCCCGCGTCAAAGGTGGGTATTTCCCGAATGAAAACAAGGAAGTCGCGGGCTAACCCCGTCGCCCGCTCAGATCGTGGCGAGGATGCTGTTGAAAGTGGCACTCGGTCGCATGGCGTCGGAAGCCTTGGCATCATCTGGCATGTAGTAGCCACCAACATCGATTGCGCTGCCTTGGACGGCGGCGAGTTCGGCAACGATTTTCGCCTCGCTGGCAGTGAGGGCTTCGGCGACGGGAGTGAAGATTTTTTTCAGTTCCGCATCCTGGTTTTGAGCGGCGAGCGCTTGGGCCCAGTAGAGGGCGATGTAGAAGTGGCTGCCCCGGTTGTCGAGTCCACCGACCTTGCGGGCAGGGGATTTGTCGTGCTCGAGGAGCTGGCCGGTTGCGGCGTCGAGGGTGTCGGCCAAGACTTTGGCCCTGGCGTGGGATTGCGTGTCGGCGAGGTGCTCAAACGAAGCAGCGATGGCAAAAAATTCACCGAGCGAGTCCCAGCGGAGGTAATTTTCTTCGAGGAATTGCTGCACATGCTTGGGAGCCGATCCACCGGCGCCGGTTTCGAAGAGTCCGCCGCCGTTCATGAGCGGGACGATGGAGAGCATCTTCGCGCTGGTGCCGACTTCCAGGATCGGGAAGAGGTCGGTGAGGTAGTCGCGGAGCACGTTGCCGGTTACGGAAATGGTGTCCTCGCCTTTGACGATGCGCTCGAGGCTGAATTGGCAGGCCTCGGCGGGCGGGAGGATGCGAATGTCGAGCCCGGTGGTGTCGTGGTCGGCGAGATATTTTTCGACCTTGGCGATCAGTTGGGCATCGTGGGCGCGCTTGGCGTCGAGCCAGAAAATGGCTGGGGAGCCGGTGGCACGGGCACGGCGCACGGCGAGTTTCACCCAGTCGCGGATGGCTGCATCCTTCGTTTGGCAGGCCCGCCAGATGTCTCCGCTTTCCACGCTGTGTTCGATGAGCGTTTTGCCGTCGGCATCCGTGATGCGCACAATGCCGTCAGCCGCGATTTCGAAAGTTTTGTTGTGCGACCCGTATTCTTCAGCAGCTTGGGCCATGAGGCCCACATTCGGCACGGAGCCCATGGTCTTGGGATCGAGCGCGCCGTTTTTGCGGCAGAACGAGATCACGGTTTCGTAAACCGAGGCGTAGCAGCTGTCGGGAATGACGGCGAGCGTGTCCTGCGTATTACCCTCGGCGTTCCACATCTTGCCGCCTTCGCGGATCATGGCGGGCATGGAGGCGTCGACGATCACGTCGCTCGGCACATGCAGGTTGGTAATGCCTTTCTCCGAGTTCACCATGGCCAGAGCAGGACGCGCGGCGAGGGTGGCTTTGAGGTCCGCTTCGATCGCCGCTTTTTCATCGGCGGGAAGCTTTGGAATCTTGGCGGCGAGGTCGCCGAGGCCGTTGTTGAAATCAACACCGATCTTTGCCAGCGCGTCGGAATGTTTTTTAAGAAAATCACCGAGAAAAATCTTCACCGCATGACCAAACAAAATGGGGTCCGATACCTTCATCATGGTCGCCTTGAGGTGGAGGGATAACAGAACACCCAAATCCTGTGCTGTGGCGATCTGCGTCGCGAGGAAGGCTTGAAGCGCCTTGCGGCTCATGAAGGTGGCGTCCAGGACTTCACCGGCCTGGAGCTTGAGGCCGTCTTTAAGCACCACCGGTGCTCCGCTGCTTGGCAGGAACTCAATCTTCGCCGTAGTGGCTGCGGGAAGGGTCACGGATTTTTCATTCGAGAAAAAGTCGTTCGCTCCCATCGTGGCCACACGCGTTTTCGAGTCCGTCGACCACGCGCCCATCTTGTGCGGGTGCTTGCGAGCGTAGTCCTTTACAGCCTTCGGCGCGCGGCGGTCCGAATTTCCCTCGCGGAGGACAGGGTTCACCGCGCTGCCCTTGACCTTGTCGTAGCGGATCTTGATGACCTTCTCGTCATCGTTTGCGGGAACCTCGGGATAGTCCGGCAAAGCGAACCCACGCTTTTGCAGTTCCGCGATGGCGGCCTTCAGCTGCGGGATCGATGCGCTGATGTTGGGAAGCTTGATGATATTCGCCTCGGCCTTGAGCGTGAGCGCACCCAACTCGGCGAGGGCATCTTCCGTCTTTTGCTCTGCAGGCAACCGGTCTGCAAACACAGCCAAGATGCGGCCAGCCAGCGAAATGTCCCGCATCTCCACCGCGATACCCGCATGCTTCGTGAAGGCCTCGATGATTGGCAGCAAGGAATAGGTGGCCAGAAGAGGCGCTTCGTCGGTTTTTGTGTAGATGATGGTCGGTTGGTTAGGCATATGCGGAAAGGGGGCTATTAAAGACATTTCGTGCGTCCGGTCAAAGCAAACCATGTGGCAGATCGGAGGTGGATGGTCTGCTCCGAGCAGGTTGGATTGCGCGGCAGCAGAAGAGAGATCATCGGGCTCTGTAAGCGTGGTGGGTTTACCAGCGAAGAGCTTTTTGCAAGCCACGGGCGCTGCGCGGCTGGCGAGAAAATGTAACCACGGATATCCCCGATTGGAGCGGATGATTCCAGCCAGCTGGGATTGGCAGAAAAAAAGCAAAAATCGATCAAGCTTGCTTGCACAGTTTTTGTTTTTGCCATGCCCCATTCGCACCGCAAATACGCCCTTGCCCTCTCAATCTCCTCCGTGCTCTCTGTGTCCTCTGTGGTTAAATAAAATGCTTTGGGGTAACATTATAAAACTTGTTACTTAGGAGCGTTCGTTCCAACTCTGCACAAAAAAAAGGCAGAGCATTGCTGCCCCGCCTTTTTTATAAGGGTTGATTGAGTTTAGGCCTTCTGCTCGAGGATGGCGGCTTTGACCTGGGATGGGACTTCCTCGAAGTGCGAGGGTTCCATCGAGTAGGACGAGCGGCCTTTGGAGAGTGAGCGGATGGCGGTGGCGTATCCGAACATCTCGGCCAGAGGAACCTCGGCATTGATGGTGCAGAGATTGCCTTTGGTTTCCATGCCTTGAATGCGAGCGCGGCGGCGGTTGAGGTCGCCCATGATGTCGCCTTGGAACTCGTCCGGAGTCACGTTTTCGACTTTCATCACTGGCTCGAGCAGGATCGGCTTGGCTTTTTTGAGGCCGTCCTTGAGAGCAAAGATAGCTGCCATCTTGAACGCCATTTCGTTCGAGTCAACATCGTGGTAGGAACCGTCTGTGATGTCCACATGGACGTCGATGACGGGATAGCCAGCGACGACGCCGTTGAGGATCGCTTCCTTGAAGCCTTTTTCGACAGCGGGAATGTATTCTTTGGGAATGGTGCCGCCGACGACTTTGTTATCGATCGTGAGACCTTTGCCACGCTCGTTCGGGCGGACTTTGCAGACGACGTGGCCGTATTGACCGCGACCGCCGGACTGCTTGACGAGTTTGCCTTCGCCTTCGGACTCGTTGAGGATGGTCTCCTTGTAGGCGATCTGCGGCTTGCCGGAGTTCGCTTCAACCTTGAATTCGCGCAACATGCGGTCGCGAATGATTTCGAGGTGGAGTTCGCCCATGCCAGCGATGATTGTTTGGCCGGTTTCCTCGTCTGTGAATACTCGGAAGGTCGGATCTTCTTCAGCAAGACGCTGAAGGGCGATGCCCATCTTTTCTTGGTCCTGCTTGGTCTTTGGCTCAACGGCCATGGAGATCACGGGATCAGGGAACGATGGGGGTTCTAGGAGAATCGGATGATCCTCGTCGCAAAGCGTGTCACCGGTGGTGATGTTCTTAATTCCCACGATGGCGGCGATATCACCCGAGTAGCAGGTGTCGATATCCTCACGCTTGTCGGCCTGAATCTGAATGAGACGGCTGATGCGCTCGCGTTTGTTTGTGCGTGGGTTGTAAACGGTGTCGCCTTTGGAGAGCTTGCCGGAGTAAACGCGGAAGAAAACGAGTTTTCCAACGAAAGGATCGCTCCAGAGCTTGAAAGCGAGCGAGCAGAACTTGGCGTGGTCGTTCGAGACGGCTTCCATGGGCTCGCCGTTGTCAGGGTTTTGTCCCTTGGCTGGGGCAATGTCGAGAGGGCCGGGGAGATAGTCCAGCACAGCATCAACGAGGTATTGAACGCCTTTGTTTTTGAAAGCGGATCCGCCGGCGACGGGCACGAATTTGTTTGCGATGGTCTGGCGACGGATAGCGGCCTTGAGTTGCTGGATGCTGATGGGCTGTTCCTCGAGGAAGAGCATGCCGATTTCCTCGTCGAGGTCGCACATTTGCGAAACGAGATCCTCATAGGCGGCTTGAGCGATATCTTTCAGATCCTCTGGGATTTCCTCGACGGTGTAGGTCGAACCCATCGCGTCGTTGTCATGGTAAATGACGACCTTCTGGTTAATGACGTCGATCTGGCCTTTGAGGTAATCCTCTTTTCCAACAGGGATCAGGACTGGCCAAGCGTTGGCGCCGAGTTTCTGGCGCATCGAGTTCACGGCATTGTTGAAATCCGCGCCGGTGCGGTCCATTTTGTTCACGAAGGCGATGCGGGGCACACCATATTTGGTGGCTTGGCGCCAGACGGTTTCAGACTGGGGTTGCACGCCTGCCACGCCGCAGAACACGGCGATGGCTCCGTCGAGAACGCGGAGTGAGCGCTCGACTTCTGCCGTGAAGTCCACGTGGCCGGGAGTGTCGATAATGTTCACGCGCATCTTGATGCCTTCGTATGCCTTGTAGATGCCTTCCTCTGGGCGCTGCATCCACGAGCAGGTCGTTGCAGCAGAAGTGATCGTGATACCACGCTCGCGCTCTTGCTCCATCCAGTCGGTGACCGTTGTGCCCTCGTGCACTTCGCCGATCTTGTGGATCATGCCAGTATAGAAAAGAATACGCTCGGTGAGTGTTGTTTTGCCCGCGTCGATGTGGGCGGCGATACCGATGTTGCGTGTGCGCTCGAGCGGAAACGCGCGGTTCGGAGAGTTTGGGTTCGTGGTGTCGGTCGTGGCTGCCATAGGATCGTGTGAGGTTGTGTTTTTTAGATTGTATTTTGTCTCGGGAGGGGACGCCTTGCAGGTCTAAAACCTTCGTGGCGGTAAAAAAAAGGGCGGTTTTTTCCGGGGAAAAAACCGCCCTTCAGAAATTTGCTACCAGCGGAAGTGGGCGAAGGCGCGGTTGGCCTGTGCCATCTTGTGCATGTCGTCGCGTTTCTTGATCGCGTTGCCTTGACCGGCGGCGGCATCCTTCAACTCGTAAGCGAGAGCGTTTTCCATCGGAACACCCTTGCGGTTGTTCGCAAAAGTCACGAGCCAGCGCATGGCCAAAGCGACTTGGCGTCCAGCAGGAACTTCCATCGGCACTTGGTATGTGGAACCACCCACGCGGCGGGATTTGACTTCGAGGCGTGGCTTCACGTTCTCGATAGCCTTGTTGAGCGTTTCGAGAGGATCGACCGTATCAGTGCCCTCGCGGGTTTTGTCGATAGCGGTGTAAACGATTTTCTCGGCGATGGATTTCTTGCCCGACTGCATGACGCTGCTGATGAGGCTGGCGACGAGTGGGCTGGCGTAACGGGCGTCCTTTTTGACTTCCTTGTGAATGACTCTGCGGCGACGGGACATATCTTATTTTATCTATTTAAAAATTTCGGTTCTTGGCGATTACTTCTTCTTGCCCTTGGCTCCCTTGTCCTCTTGGCCTGGCTTCGGACGCTTGGCGCCGTATTTCGAGCGGCCGCGACGGCGACCATCAACCCCAAGGCTGTCGAGAGTTCCGCGAACGATGTGGTAACGAACACCTGGAAGATCTTTGACCTTGCCGCCGCGAACGAGAACGATCGAGTGCTCCTGAAGGTTGTGTCCCTCGCCGGGGATATAAGCGATGACTTCTTGGCCGTTTGTGAGGCGAACCTTGGCCACTTTGCGGAGAGCCGAGTTCGGCTTCTTCGGTGTGCGTGTCATCACCTGCACGCAAACGCCGCGACGCTGTGGGCAATTTGCCAGAGCGGGCGACTTGGATTTGACTTTGATTTTTTGGCGTCCCTTGCGGACGAGTTGATTAATTGTGGGCATTCTAAATCTCGTTTTCTGACTCGCGTGATTCGATAGGATTTCCATTGTCCGGATACTGGCAATGACACACCGTCGACACCTTGCGGGAATCGAGGAGGTTAGGGATCATTCGGCGTGTTGCAAGAGAAAAAAACAGATTTTTCAATGCCTTCGGATCGTGTATTCCATGGGCCTATGAAGAGGATTTCAGCAGGTTTGCTCATGGCGGTTTTGCTTTGCGGTTGTGCAGGACCTGCCGTTTACGATCACGCCGCGCCTGTGGTGGAGGCCGAAGCGGCAAGGCCTGGTGTGGTGCTCGACGCCGAAGCCGAGCGGAAGGCGATCGGGCGCTTTGACGCCTTCTTTGCCGATGTGAGCGTTGAGAGCATTCGCTCGCAGATAGACGGCTTTTATGCGCCGGATGTTTATTTCAATGACACTCTGAAAACCCTGCGCGGCCGCCAAGCGGTGGAGGCCTACTTTCTTCGCATGCCCGAGCACACCGACTTTGTGCGGGGCAAAACACTCGACCACTCCCGATCCGGTGCGAATTACTATGTCCGCTGGATTCTGGACGTGCGCTACAAGGGGGCGAAGGAAACTGTCCGCACCATGGGCGTGACGCTTCTGCGTTTTGACAAGGAGGGGCGCGTCGTGCTTCACCAGGATTTCTGGGATTCCTCGGCCGGCTTCTACGAGCATCTGCCGGTGCTTGGCGGTGTGATGCGATGGATCAAGTCGAAAATCTAACACTGCTGCCCGAAGTGCGATGTAGTGCGCTGCGGAGCCTTTTCCAGAGTGGATCTCCGGTTCTCTCCCTCGCTCCGATGCAGGATATCACGGACCTTCCGTTCTGGCACCTCATGTCAAAATACGGTGGCGCGGATTTGTATTTCACCGAGTTCTTCCGCGTCACCCCGCACTATGTTCCGGAGAAAAACATCCTGCGTTCAATTATCGAAAATCCCACGGGGCGACCTGCCGTGGCGCAGATCATCGGCAACGATCTGGATGCCATGGCAAGGACGGCGAAGGCTTTGGAAAAGCACCCCGTCGCGGCAATCGATCTCAATCTGGGGTGTCCCGCGCCTGTCGTTTACCGTAAGTGCGCGGGCGGTGGATTGCTCCGTGATCTGCCCAGGGTGGACGCCCTTCTTGCCGCCTTGCGCGATGCCGTGGAGGGGGCGTTCACGGTCAAGATGCGGATTGGATTTGAAAGCCCTGGCGAGTTCGATGCGCTCTTGGAGGTTTTTGCAAAACATCGCCTCGATTTGCTCACGGTGCATGGCCGGACGGTGGCGGAAAAATACGGCCCACATGTGCATCTGGACCGCATTGCCCAGGCAGTGCGCTCCCTGCCGTTTCCTGTGCAGGCGAATGGCAATGTCGTCTCTGCCACGAGTGCAGTGGAAACGCTGGCGCAAACCGGCGCGGCGGGTTTGATGATCGGGCGCGGGGCGATTCGCAATCCTTGGATTTTTTCGCAGATTCGCGACCGCCTGGCTGGGCGTGAGGTGTCTTTGCCGACAGGCCGACAGGTTCTGGACTATGTTTCCGATTTATATGAAGCCGTCTGCAGCCCCGGTGTTCCTGAAAAGGCCCAAGTTCAGAAAATGAAAAAATATATGAATTTCCTCGGCGAGGGACTCGATGATTCGGTTGCGTTCCTGTATGACATCCGCCGGTGCGCCACGAGGTATGAGTTTTTCAGTATTTGCTCGCGTCACCTTGACCACGGGCGGGCGATGCCGCTTCAACCGTAGATGATGAGCTGAATATTGTCGGGCAGGCTGGCGGCGACCTGGCTGGCCACGTTGCCGCGAAGAACCTTGGCCAGCGAGTTCCGGTGCGTGGCTCCGAGGACTAGGAAGTCGGCTCCGATTGTCGCGGCTGTGTCCACGATGAGCGGCGCGCTTTCCGAGGCGGTTGCAAAAAGTGGAATCGTCGTGATGCCGCGCGCTTTTCCAATCTGCAAGGCGGTGCTGAGGATCGCGCTGACCTCCGGGTCGTCCCTCCAGTTCGTCGGCCCTCCCGAGGATGTGCCGGGATAGAGCACTGCAATTTCTCGAACACAGAGCACGTAGAGCGCCGCCTTGCGAAGTTCGGCTTCGTCGAATGCGAATGCCAGCGCCGGGGTGAGTCCGCGCACGGAAACCAGGATTTTCTGGGTTTCCTGCACCGGCTTCCGCAGGTTCTCAACCAATTCCGGTTTGACAATCTGAGCGACCTCGCGGCTGACCGTGAGTGTGGTGATGCCGCTCAATCGGCGCGAGTAGGCCCAGAGGCCGAGACCGCCTATCAGGACGCAAACGACAAAGAACAACGCATCGTGCTTTGTCTGCGCGAGTGTGAACTCCACCGCAATTAGGATGAGCGCTGTGAAGCCCATCAAGAGACGCTCGGGGAATGACATCTCCAGTTTCTTGTTCGTTGCCGATGATGCCAGATTGATCGCAATCGCTCCCACGACACCGATGGCATAAAGGGCTGCGAGACTTTCGAAATTGTCTGTGACAAGCAGGACCACGATGGGAAGGGCCACCGAGATGGCCAAAGGCACCTTTGGCACGCCGAGGCGGTTCAGTTTGGAAAACTGCTTCGGCATGTCACCCTCGCGGGACATCATAAAAAGAAGGCCCAATTGAGCGGCGACGGCCGTGTTCACTGCGCTGAGTAGGAGGAGGGCAAAAACGATGCCGACGATCAGTCCAAATACCTGCCCGAATGCGTTTCCGAAAGCCATAGCTCCGTATTGTTCGGCCATGAAGCGCAGCGTGTCCTCCTTGCGTTCCACGATCTGAGGTGCGAGCGACTCCGGCAGCGAGAGCATCGCCCATCCCAGCAGAAATGTTCCCAAGCTCACTTCGATGGCTACCGGGATGATGGCTTTCGCCGATGTCTTGCCGATTCTCGGATGCCCCAAAGGTGAGCCTTTGTCCGGTTTCATTGTTCCCGTGAGGTTTGCAATCGCCTCAACACCGCTCAGGGCGAGGATGACTCCGACGAACGAAACCCAGATATGCCCCCAACTTCCCTCGAGGGGCCTTAGGTTGTGAAAGGTGAGGTGCGGGATACTCAGGGCGATGATCCCGACGATGACGACCAAGGTCGGCAGCGCCAATGCCACCGCCAGATTGCCGCTGTGTCGCGGCCCTAGCAAATTAATCGCGCCGATGACAAGTATGACCGCAATGGTCGAAACCATGATGTATTCTTGCGGGATGCCAAGGTAGCTCAAAGCCGCCCATCCGCTGAGTGCCGCTGTGACGGTGAGGTCAGCCACTAGCAGGAGCGCCGCCACGACGGAGAGGACTTTCCCATGGGCTCCAGCCGCCGAGTAAACGCCACCGCCGTCGGGGAAGCATCGGCAAATGACGATATAGTTGATACCGACGAGGAGCGTGAGCGCGCAAACGGCGCAGATGATGGGCAGGGATGAAAAACCCGTGGCCGCGAAGGCGAGGCCCAAGACATACGCTTTGCTGGTTCCCCAGTCTCCGTAAAGAAGTGCCGAAGCCCGCTGCCAGTCGAGATTGCGCGGGCGTTGAATTGAGATGTTGTCCAAAGTGGGAGGAGTTTTGAGCAGGGACGGGGCCCTGCGGCAAATCAAATCTTGTCCCTCTGTTGTCTTGATTGAAGCTCGCTGCTGCCTTAGCAGGAAGTGAGTGAATATCTACGCGAGAACGATCCGCTATTTCCGCCCCTTCGCTTTCGCCACGGCGGGAGGCGTTGGTCTCACACTGGTTTCCATTGGATTCAATCTCCTCAAGCCCTGGCCCTTCAAATTCATCGTCGATGGTGTATTGGATTCCTCGGCAGGAACCGCCGAGACGCGCGTGCTGCTGAAGGAATGGTTCGGCGCCACTTCGCCATCACTCGTTGTTTTTTGGCTCTGCCTCGCGATGGTTTTGATCAGCCTTCTCGCCGGCTTGGTGAATCTGGGTTCGAATTACCTTTTCGTCCGCGTGGGTCTCCAGTCTCTACTGAAGCTGCGCACGGATCTCTACACGGCGTTGCAAAACCTGCCGCTCAAGTTCCATGACTCCCGTCGCAGCGCGGACTCGAGCTTCCGCGTGGCCTACGACTCTCAGAGTATTCAGACGATTTACAACAAAGGTTTCGCGACTGTGCTCTCATCGGTGGTCATGCTGGTGGCGACTTTTTTTGTGATGGTGCGAATGAATTGGCCGCTCACGCTGGCTTCTCTTGCGATTTTGCCGCCGGTGGTCTGGGCGATCCGCTTCTACGCCGTTCGCGTTAGGAATCAATCCACCGACATCCATGAGCGCGAGAGCGATCTGCTCACCATCGCTCAGGAGGGCTTGAGCCAAATCCGGATGGTTCACGCTTTCGGACGCGAGGCCTTCGAGGTCGATCAATTCCGTCGCCGTGCTTCGAGCAGTCTGGAGGCGAACATGAAGCTCAACATGACTTCCGTGGCGAGCGCCTTGGTCGTTGGAACCCTCATGGCCGCCGGCACGGCGCTCATGTATTACACCGGCTCCCTGCAGGTCATGAATCCTGCGGCGTCTTTCACTCTGGGAGACCTGCTGGTTTTTTCCTCCTATCTCCTCATGCTTTATCAACCCTTGGAACAGCTCACCTACACAGCGTGGGCGCTTGAAGGTGCCGCAGCCGGTGCTCAGCGGTGCTTTGAGGTTCTGGACCGCCAGGACGATGTGCCCGACGCGCCGGATGCCTTGGACCTGAAAGAGGTGAGGGGACGCATCGAGTTTGCAGGTGTTGGCTTTGGCTACACGGAAGAGCGGGGGGTTTTGCAGGATATCAATTTTACCATCGAACCGGGCCAGACCGTCGCATTTGTAGGCGGCACGGGCACGGGCAAAAGCACTCTGCTGAGCCTTGTGCCCAGATTCTATGATCCCACGGGCGGCAGGGTATCACTCGACGGGCGCGACTTGCGCTCGATCAGCAAAAAGAGCCTGCGTTCACACATCGGCATGGTTCTTCAAGACACGCTTCTTTTTTCCACCACGATCCGCGAAAACATCGCCTACGGGAAACCCGGCGCGACGGATGCCGAGATCGAGGAGGCTGCGAGAAAGGCCCAGGCGTTGGACTTCATTCAACGCATGCCAAAGGGCTTCGACAGCCCAGTCGGGGAGCGCGGTGGTCACCTGAGCGTTGGCCAGCGCCAGCGCATCGGTATTGCCCGGGCATTTCTCAAAAATGCGCCGATTCTTTTATTGGACGAGCCGACCAGTGCGCTCGATCCC
>DGXZ01000062.1:14714-15212 GCA_002396485.1 Spartobacteria bacterium UBA5019 | reverse complement strand
CGAGCCGACCAGTGCGCTCGATCCCAGCACCGAGCACGCCATCATGGGGACAATTCTGGAACTCATGCGCGGCCGGACGACGCTTATCATCACACACCGGCTCACCACGATTCACGGTCTCGGCCGCATCGTGGTTCTTCAAAATGGACACATCGTGGAAGATGGTTCCGGGGCGGAACTCGTGGCGCGCGGCGGTGCCTATGCGGCCCTTTACCGCGATACGATGGCCCAGAGCGGATAGTCCGTCGTGTTTAGAGGGCTCCGCTGGAGCGCTCTGAAGCTCAGGAATCCCACCGCCGCCGCCGCCTGCTCCGCCGATAAGAAGGCCCAGCTGGAGCGCTCTGAAGCTTAGGAATCAAAGGTTCAAATGTGGACTTTGGCGGTGGGAGCACTGGGGGCACCGGGCGCTCTAATTTCACAGACTGGTCACGCTCGGGAATATCGGTGAGCACGCGTTCCACAATATTGAAAACCTCCTCCTCAACTCGGTAAGGGTTG
>DGXZ01000062.1:750-14523 GCA_002396485.1 Spartobacteria bacterium UBA5019 | reverse complement strand
TAAGGGTTGTTTTCCTTTAAGACGAAGTTTATCCGCTTGTTCTGATCCGGGAATTCTGTCCAGCCGTGAATGCTGAAGTCCTTCGACGTTCCCGTCTGCCGCGCCTGGATCGAGGCCTTTGTTTTGACGAAACCGGAAGAATTCGTAAGAACCACCTGGAGCGAGCCCGTGCGTTCGCTGAAGTTTACCGAACGCTGAAACCCCCACAAACCGCCGCCAAGCGGTGCTGAGGAAAGTGCATTCTTGAGGAATGTTTCAGCCAAATCGACAAAACCCAGCGACGTTAGTTCCATAGGCGTCCCGTATCAACATCCCAATCCCCACACGGTGTCAAGTTTGTATGTTGTGGAAGCTTGAATGCCGGAATTCTTCTGGTAGAATCATACGATGGTTTTATTTATGTTCCTTTCGCAAAGACCTGATGGCGCTTGACCGCATATTGATAGTTGATGACACCGCGATTATTCGCAAATCCCTCGAGGAACGCCTGAGGGCCAAGCGGTATGCCGTCTCCACAGCGGGGTCGATTGCGGAGGCGGAAAAACGTCTTGTCGCGAATTCCTTCGATCTCATCTTTCTCGATATGGAGCTGCCCGATGGCGACGGGCGTGTTTTCATCGAACGCCTCTCGCACACCGATAACAAGCCGCTCGTGGTGATGATCACCGCAAATGGTGCGATCGAGTCTGTCGTCGAGTGTATGAGATCCGGGGCGTTTGATTATCTTCCAAAGCCGTTTGCGATGACTCAGATCGACCTCATCCTCAAGAAGGCCTCCGATTTCCAGCGCGCGGTTCGCGTCACGGACTTTCTTAACCGCGAGAGTGTCGCCCGCCGCGAAATCATTGGAAAAAGTCCGGCCATCACTCGCTTGAAAGACCTCATCCACCGCGTCGGCAGGACAAATGCCACAGTCATGATCAGTGGGGAAAATGGAACCGGTAAAGAGCTTGTGGCCAATGATATTTTCTTGAACAGCCAGCGCGCCAATAAACCGTTCATCAAGGTCAACTGCGCCGCCATTTCCGAGGCCCTCATCGAAAGCGAATTCTTCGGCCATGAAAAAGGCTCCTTCACCGGCGCAACCGATCAGCGGGATGGTAGGTTTGAGTTGGCCGACGGCGGCACGATTCTCCTCGACGAGGTCAGTGAAATCTCGCTTGCGCTCCAAGCCAAGCTCCTCCGCGTACTCCAGGAGCGGGAATTCGAGCGGGTCGGGGGAAATAAAACCATCAAAGTCGATGTGCGCGTCCTTGCCACCACGAACCGCGACCTTCTTAAATCGGTTCAGAAAGGCGAATTTCGCGAGGATCTTTACTACCGTCTCAATGTTTTCCCCATCCAAGTCCCCCCCCTCCGTGAGCGCACGGGGGATGTCGAAATCCTCGCCAACCATTTTCTCGAGCGTTTTTCCAAGGAACATGGCATCAAAAGCGGCGGATTTTCTGAAACCGGCATAGCTGGACTTCTCGCCCACAACTGGCCCGGCAATGTGCGCGAACTCCAAAATGTCGTCGAACGCGCCGCCATCCTCGCCGAGGAGGGCGTTCCCATTAGCGCCGAACTCATGGGTCTCACCCTGCCAGCGCCCGTTGCTGCACCCCAGGCGGCTCCCGTTGTTCAAGAATCTGCTGCGCCGGCTCCTGCTTCGAATTCCCAAGTCATGCCCCTCCACGAACTCGAAAAACGCGCCATCTTCGAAGCCCTCGAGCGCACAAACGGTAACCGCACCCAAGCCGCCGAGCTTCTCCAGATCAGCATCCGCACCCTCCGCAACAAGCTCGCCGAATACCGGGGCGACAACGAGGAAGCAGCCTGATTTTTTCGCATTGACACCATCCCCTCGCGGAAGTCAGTCTCCGCGCCCGTGTCCACGCTCCGTCGAAAAATCCTCGCATCCTGCAGCCAAATCATTGCCGCCGTGGCGTTGTTTTTTATCATCGGAGGCCACTGGGGAGTCCTGCAAACCGTGGCCTGGGCGAACATGATCTGGACCTACACCACGCAGGACGGATCCGTTCTCGCCGGTGCGAAAAAAACCTTCGACGGTGAGCACCCCTGCAATATGTGCCACTCGATCAAGGAGGCCAAGCAGCAGGAAAAGAAAGCCCCCGAGATTCTGTCGGCCACCAAGAAAATCGAACTCTTCGCTCTCAACGATGCCAACCTCCTCCCCGTGCCCGTCAGCGCCCCGTTCCAATTTCCTCTCCCCCGGAATCTCTCGGCGGAATCCCGCCCGCATTCCCCAGCCACTCCCGTGCCCATAGCCTGAGGCGCGTGATTCTTTTCTAAAACCCGGACCCCTCGTCCGGATCAACCCAAGCCTCGGGCGCTGCACATTGCTTCGCGGCATCGAACACCCCGAGCCGCTCCGCGCCACCACTTTTTGCAGCCTATGTCGGCTGCAGCGCGGAGGGATTAACGTTCAAATATTATAAACATCAAAATTTAAATTATTTATATCATGAAAAAAATTCTTTCTCTACTCGCTGCGTCTCTTGCAGCAGTCACAGCGGTGCAAGACGCATCCGCTCATATTGGTTACGGTGGCCGAAATCTTGGCACATGGTCTGAAAGCGGAGGTATTTGGAGCGTTACCGGTAACAATGGTACGCTAACAAATAGTTCCGTGGGAATCACTCTCACGAATATTGCCTCAGATTTCGGTTGGGCCGATGCCACAGATTCGGATTATGGTGACAGCCACAAAGGCAGGTGGTTCAGCTTCACGCTAAACAATCCCGGAACATTTTCCCTCTCCATAGCGGGAGGGGGGACAAATTTGGGGACGCAGGCTGGTGTCTATCCATTCGATAGTAATCTCGGAGCACAGTTTTTGCCTGCTTACACGATCTATCGAGGCTTGGCCGTAGGATCTGCTCATGATGGTTCCGATGTTTCCATTGCTTGGCGTGCCGGACGCAGTTCAGGTTCGGAGGGTGCGTTGAACACTCTGGGTAGTTTTTCCATTGGAAACGATGCGGGAGACATTGGGGAGTTGGTGTATGTAGGCCACGCTGTTGACGGGACTTCCGCCAACTATGGCTCCGCATCAGGAATTCAAGGTGATGGGAATGCCGATGGATCTGTTGCCGGAACATTTGCTCTTTCTGCTGGTTCTTATTCGGTCTTCGTTGGTGGAGCGAACTACAATGGTGTCGATACAGGTAACTATGGCGCCAGTGTCACATTCGGCGCTGTTCCGGAACCCTCCACCTACGCGCTCGTAGGCTTCATTGTAGCTCTTTTCGCTCTAGTGAACCTGCGTCGCAAAAAAATCTAAGATCGTAGCTATGGGCGTGAATTCTCTTTCTAATCCGTCGGTTCCTCCCGACTTGCGTGCACAGGGAGGGTTCACGCTCATCGAGCTTTTAGTTGTTGTTTCCATCATTTGCATCCTTGCAGCTCTCGGCCTTCCGATCAGTCGCGCCATGGTTGAGAAAGGCAATGCAACCAAATGTCTTGGAAATCTTCGAAATATCGGCATGGCAGCCATGTCCTACGCCGCAGACAATGCCATGAAACTCCCCATGACTTCGCACAAGGGTGCTGCAAATCAATGGGCCGTCACCCTTCAGCCCTATGCGTCGGATTCCATCAAGTTCAAATGCCCATCCGATCCGGCAAAGTCGCGGGAACGCAGTTTTGCGATCAACGACATGCTCACGCCGAATCCCTGCCAAGCTGAGTTTTTGGATTTTTCCTATCTCTCCAAAATCGACCGCCCCGCCGAGACGATCTACTTCGCCGAGTCATCGAAAGATTTTTACACCGACCACTTTCATTTCTCGGAGTTCTACGGTGATCAAGTCCCTCCCGAAGCTTTTGAGGAATTTATTGATGTCAAGCGGCATGGCGGCAATGCGAACTACCTCTTCACCGATGGACACTCCGAGCAACTCTCGTGGGAGCAGGTTAAAACACGCTTGGAAAATCCTAAAGATCGCCTGACAGACCCCACTCGCTGATCAACAAGAAGTCACCGACCAAAAATTTGGACGATCGTCCAAAAAAACTGCCCAACGAGTCTGGGAGCGGCTTGGCGGGTACAAAAGAAATGCGGGGCGAGGTTTTCACCTCGGCCCCGCATAAACTGGCTCCGCGCGGTAGCGCGACTTAAGACTTAATTCTTAAGACTTAAAACTTCCACTCACCTCGCCATGCGGCGCAGGAGGGCGTCGGCCATGTCTGCTGGTGTGGCGGCGACTTCGATACCGGCGGCTTGGATCGCTTCGATCTTGCCTTGGGCTGTGCCTTTGCCACCGCTGACGATGGCGCCAGCGTGACCCATGCGGCGTCCGGGAGGTGCTGTGGCACCTGCGATGAAGGCGGCGACTGGCTTTTTGCAGTTTTTTCCGATCCACTCAGCAGCTTCCTCTTCGGCGGTTCCACCGATTTCACCGATCATGATGAAGGCCTCGGTGCCGGGGTCGTCGTTGAACATTTTGACGACATCGAGGTGCGATGTGCCATTGATGGGGTCGCCACCGATGCCGACGCAGGTCGATTGACCGTGGCCACGGCTGGAAAGTTGCCAGACGGCTTCGTATGTGAGTGTGCCGGAGCGCGAGACGACACCGACTGTGCCTTCCTTGTGGATGTAGCCGGGCATGATGCCGATCTTGCAGGCACCGGGAGTGATGATGCCAGGGCAGTTCGGGCCGATGAGGCGGGATTTCGATTTCGCCATGGCGGCTTTGACTTTCATCATGTCGAGGACAGGAATGCCCTCGGTGATGCAGATGACGAGTTCGATGCCGGCATCCACCGCTTCGAGGATGGAGTCCGCCGCGCCCGCCGGGGGCACGAAGATCATGGTGGCGTTGCAACCGGTCTGTTTTCGCGCTTCGTAGGTGGTGTCGAAAACCGGGACCTTGCCTTCGAAAACCTCGCCGCCGCGGCCTGGAGTGACGCCGGCGACGACATGGGTTCCGTATTCCATGCAGGACTTGGCGTGAAAAGCGCCCGACTTGCCGGTGATTCCCTGAACGAGCAGGCGTGTGTTTTTATCAACGAGAATGGACATGGTTTTGAGAGGTTAGGCTGCGGCTGCTACGACTTTTTTTGCGGCGTCGGCGATATCGGTCGCCGCTGTGAGTTTGAGTCCGGATTCGGAGAGAAGTTTCCGGCCGGCGTCGACATTGGTGCCTTCGAGGCGCACGACGAGCGGGACGGGGAGGTTGACGGCCTTCACGGCATTGATGATGCCCTGGGCAATGACATCGCACTTCATGATGCCTCCGAAAATGTTCACCAGAATTGCTTTCACTCGGCTATCCGCGACGAGGATTTTGAAGGCCTCGGTGACCTGCTGCTCGCTGGCGCCACCGCCCACATCGAGGAAGTTAGCTGGTTCGCCGCCGTGGTGTTTGATGATATCCATCGTGGCCATGGCGAGGCCTGCGCCGTTCACGAGGCAGGCGATGTTTCCATCCAGCCCGATGTAGCTGAGGCTGTGCTTGGAGGCTTCGACCTCGCGCGGGTCTTCCTCCTCGATGTCGCGGTAGGCTTGGACATCCGGATGGCGGAAGAGGGCGTTGTCGTCGAAATTGAATTTCGCATCGAGAGCGAGGACTTGGTTGTCCTTGGTGATGACGAGCGGGTTCACCTCCACCATCGAGCAGTCGCGGGCGATGAAAAGTTTGTAGAGGTTCTCAAAAAGCGTCGCGGCATTTTTGAGGAGGGCGGTCGGAATGCCCAGCATCTTGGCGAGTTTGCGCGCTTCGTAGGGCTGAAGTCCGATGAGCGGATCGACAGGAAGATGGAAAATCTTCTCGGGTGTGTGCTCGGCGACGGCTTCGATATCCACGCCGCCTTCGGTGCTGGCCACGATGACCGGGGCGGAAATGGCGCGGTCGATGAGGATGGCGAAGTAGAGTTCTTTTTGGATTTCGACCGATTGTGCCACGAGTACCTTGCGGACGATGCGGCCGTCTTCGCCGGTCTGGTGGGTGACGAGGGTTTCACCGAGCATTTTGGAGGCGGTATCACGAATCTCGGCTGGGGTTTTGCAAAGATGAACGCCGCCTTTGAAGCCGTTTTTAAATGTCCCCTTGCCGCGACCTCCGGCGTGAACTTGGGCTTTGATGACGAGGTCTTGAGTGTTCAAGGAAGCAGCGATTTTCTCGGCTTCCTCGGGCGTGGAGGCGACTCCACCGGGGCTGTTGGCGACACCGAACAGGTCGAGGAGTTCTTTGGCTTGGTATTCGTGGATATTCATCGGGCGGATTGGAAAGCGCGGAGAATAGCCACTACCTAACCATTTCGGCAATAGTGCAGAGATTTTTAAATTTCGACTATGCCGTGCCGGTGAGGGACTCCATTTTATCCAGAGCTTGGTTCAAGGCTTCTTGAGGATGGATCATGCCCGCCAGTCGCCTTGTTGCGCTGGTGGCGCCTGGTGTTTTCAAAAGCCTCTCCAGCTTCGAGGTGAGGTTCCGGGCGGAGATCGAGCTGCGGGGCAAAATTTCAGCCACACCGAGTCGGCGCAAGCGGGCGGCGTTATCCGGTTGATCGAAGGCGTAGGGGATAACCACGGAGGGTATCCCGGCCTTGAGCGCCTCGGCGCAGGTTCCGATGCCGCCTGCGTGAACGATGGCGCAGGCATGTGGCAGGACGGAATGCAACGGGGCGTAGTTCACAGCCAATATGGAATTCGGCAGGTTTTGAGGCACGGCGGCGTTCCGTCCGGTGAGGAGAATCGCCCTGCGGCGCAGTATTTGCGCGGCTTCCGCAGCGGCCTGGTAAAACGATGGCTCGAAATGCGCGACGATCGAGCCAAGCGTGAAAACCACGGGCGGGCTCCCGCAATTTAAAAAATCCCGCACCACTGCGACATCCTCACCTTGATGATAAAAAGGAAACCCGGCCTGCACCGTATTTGCTGGCCAGTCGGGCTGCGGGGCCGCGAGAAAATCCGGAAACATCGCGAGTGTGCCAAACGGGGAATGCTTGGCGTCGAAGATCGGATTTGCCCCCGCAGGCAGTCCCAGTGAGCGGCGGAAACGGTAATAACCGCCTGTCCACATGCGACCTTCGATTCTGCCAAAACCATAAGCCAAGCGGTGCAGCCATGGACCCAAATGCCGAAACTTGTGCAACCAAGGCGCTGGCGCGAGCACACAGGGGTCGGTGGCCGAGAGCAGTGAGGTCGGCGCCAAAACGATATTCAGCCATGGGATTTTCTCATTCGCCGCCACGATCGGTGCCGTGTAAAGCAACTCGCCCACGACCAACAAGTCAGCGCCCCTGGCCGCACCGCACAGGTCCTCATGCGTTGCGGCGACATCCGCAAAAACCATGTCCCGCAGCAAACGCCGTGGCCCGCGTTTCATGTCGAAATAATACGCGAGTGACTCGGCGTCCTCTGGAATCGCTGGACGGAGAGGGTGAAACTCCAAGCCCGCACGAGCCACATTCGCCGCGTAGCCGGGGGCGGCCGCCACTATGACATTGTGCCCGCGACGCGTAGCGGCAACGGCCATGGCTAGCATGGGATGCAAATCTCCGAGAGACCCGATAGATGCGAAGGCTAACCTCATTGGGCATATCCTTGGTGCGCCTGTGGTGAAACAGCAAGGTCTGATGCTCTGAAGATGGAAGTGCTCAGGCTGAAACTCTATCAGTTGAGACGCAATCTCAATAATTGACGCCCGCCAGGAGTTTCGTATGGTAGGTCCAATGCTCGGAAGAATCTCCAATTCCATTTTCAAATCGCAGGCATGAAGCGGACACTGGACAGTCTGAGGGTGGGCAGCCGTGCCGAGATTGAAGACATCGCGTCGGATTGTGACCGCGCAAACCGCATGGCCACGCTGGGTTTCATTCCCGGTCGCATGGTCAAAGTAACCCGCTTCGCACCCCTTGGAGATCCGATCTCTGTCGAACTCGATGGCCAGGAAATCAGCCTTCGACGGGCCGAGGCGCACATTATTCAAGTGAAGAACATTGCCGAATGAACGTGCCCAGTGAAGCAGCACCGAAAAAGCGGCAAGGCCGTCCGCTGGTTGCGCTGGTGGGAAATCCCAACACCGGAAAATCCACGCTTTTCAACCGCCTCACCGGCCTGCGTCAGCATATCGCGAACTATCCCGGCATTACAGTGGAGAAAAAATCCGGGCTTCTGCGTGAGGGCGGCATTGAAATGGACCTCCTCGACCTGCCGGGTTGTTACAGCCTCACAGCTGTTTCAAATGACGAACGGGTGGTGATGGATGTGCTCGGCGGGCGGCGGGGATTGCAGAAGCCGGACCTCCTCGTCTTTGTCCTCGATGCGACCAATCTCAAGCGCAATCTCTTGCTTGTCTCGCAATGCGCGGAGTTGGGTATTCCTGCACTGATCGCTCTGAACCAGTGTGACGCCGCGAAGCGGAATGGCATTCGCATTGATGTGGACCTTCTGGAGAAGAGGCTTGGTGTCCCGGTGGTCGAAACCATAGCCACACGCGGTAATGGGCTGGGGGAGTTGAAGCAGGCCATCGTCTCTGCGCTCGATGCCCCGTCCGCTCTCCCGAAAATCCATTGGCCCGACTGCATCACTCAGGGATGCGGTTTGCTTCGTGCTGGCTTTCAGGGCGCCGGAAGCAGCGACCTCACCCAAGCCGAGGCTCTGCGTGTGCTTTTCGACAGCGACAGTGTCTTCACATGCGGCGTGAGTGACAAAGCTTGCGTCAAGAGGTTGTTGGACACCGCTCACAGGGAAATCCGCGAGTCGGGCTTGAATCCCGGATCCGCCGAGGCGGTGATCCATTACCGCCATCTGGAATCCCTCCTCGATGGCGTGGTCGAGGCCAGCGGGCCAATCGCCCGATCGCACGACTCCATCGACGCACTCTTGCTGAACCGCGTGTGGGGAACGCTGATTTTTCTCGGCGTGATGTATGTGGTTTTTCAGAGCCTCTACTCCTGGGCCGGACCGCTCATGGATTTGATCGATGCAGGAACCTCGGCCACGCAGGATATGATTCGTCCGCTTCTCTCTGCCACACCGGCGCTTCAGAGTCTGTTGTGTGACGGCATCATTGCCGGGGTCGGCGGTGTTCTGATTTTTCTCCCGCAGATTTTGATTCTCTTTTTCTTCATCGCGTTGCTTGAGGACACGGGATACATGGCCCGCGCTGCATTCCTTGTGGACAAACTTTTCAGCTGGTGCGGGCTCAATGGACGCAGCTTCGTGCCGCTTCTGTCGAGCTATGCCTGCGCGATTCCGGGAGTGATGGCCACTCGCACGCTCAGCGATCCCAAGGCCCGCCTCACAACCATTCTCATGGCACCGTTTATGAGCTGCTCGGCGAGGTTGCCGGTTTATATCCTGCTTATCGGAACCTTCATTGAGCCCCTCTACGGGCCGCTTGTCGCGGGTGCTGTTCTTTTTGCGATGCACTTTGTGGGTCTCGCGCTCGCGCTTCCACTGGCTTGGGTGCTGAACAGGTTTTTTCTAAAAATCAAAACCCAGCCTTTCATCCTCGAGATGCCGGATTATCGGGTGCCGACGCTGCGGAATATTTTCCACCGCATGTGGGAGCGCGGTCGCGAGTTTGTGCTCCGTGCGGGCACCGTCATTCTCGCCTTCTCGATTCTGATTTGGTCGCTTCTCTACTTCCCCCGTGATCCCGGGGTGAAGGAAAAGGCTACTCAGTCTTTCCTCGCTGAGGCCGCTCTGAATCATTCCCCGGGCGACATCCAATCCGCTTTGGAAAATCCCGAATCCGACATCAGCAGCGCACTGGCCCACCACATCGACTCTGTCTATATCGAGCAAAGCTACCTCGGTCGCTTCGGCAAGGCCGTGCAGCCGGTTTTCGATCCTGCCGGATTCGACTGGAAGATCACTGTAGGCGTCCTCTCGAGCTTCCCGGCCCGGGAGGTCATCATTGCCACCATGGGCATCATCTACAACCTCGGTGCCGATGTGGATGAGGGCTCGGACGACCTCCGCAGTGTGCTCCAAAAAGAAAAATGGACCAGCGGTCCGCGCGAGGGTCAGCCGGTTTACACGCTGCCTGTCGTGCTCGGAATCATGGTCTTTTTCGCCCTTTGCATGCAGTGCGGAGCGACTGTGGCCATCATCGCCCGCGAGTTGAATTGGCGGTGGGCTGCTTTTTCCTTTTTTGGAATGACTGCATTGGCCTGGCTGAGTGCAGTTTTGATTTATCAGATTTCTAAGTTATGGTGAGGTCATGACCCTACTGGAACTTTTTCTAATCCCTTTTGCGATTTGCGCCTCGCTTGCATTTCTGACGCGTGGACTTTGGAAATCCCAAAGCAAAGCTCAGCCCGCCTGCGGCGGAAAATGCTCCTGCAAAGCCAGCCTCCGCAAATGAACTTCGACCTTCACAACCGCCGCCTCTACGGCATCCTCGATATGGGCTATGTCGCCCCGTCGGAAACCATCCGCGTCGCCAGTGAAATGCTGGAAGGTGGGGTGGAAATCCTCCAACTGCGCGCTAAAGACTTTCAACCAGACCAGATTCTCAAGCTGGCCGTGCCTTTGGTTCCGATCTGCAAGAGCTTTGGGGTTCCATTTATTATCAACGACCACCCGGAAGTTGTGGTCAAATCCGGCGCTGATGGTGTGCATGTGGGCCAGGACGATATTCTGGTTGCACAGGCGCGTGCTTTGATCGGGCCAGATAAGATCGTTGGTCTTTCCACACACAGCCTCCTCCAGGCTAAGTCGGCCCTCCAAGAAAAGCCCGACTACATTGGCTTTGGCCCGCTTTTTTCAACGCCCACGAAACCGGACTACACATCCATCGGAACCTCGCGAATCAGCGAAGTCCACCGACTCGTGCCCTTGCCGATCTACTGCATCGGCGGCATCAAGCTGGAAAACCTCCCCGAAGTCCTCGCTGCCGGGGCTCAGCGCGTGGCCATCGTGTCGGGGATTCTCAAGGCCGAAAAAATTGCGGACTATTGCCGTGACTGCCGGGCTGCATTGCAGTAAGCAGCCGTCCAGAAATTTTCAGGTCTCAAGCTCATCGGCGTCGTTCGGCTTGAGTGGGAGTTTACCCTTTTTCCTCGAAGCCCCCCAGAGCACAATGCCCACGCCGACGAGGATCAGGGTCAAGCTGGCGATCACTGGCAGGGTGATTTTTTCGCCGAGAACCACACTCCCTGCTAGCAACGCCACAGCGGGGGATACGTAGAATTTTGTGGTGACCACCGAGGCGGGCAGATGGCGCAGGAGCCAGTTCATCGCCGTGAATGCGGCCAGGGAGTGGAAGAACAGCAGAAAAGCAAACGCTCCGAGCGTCCGCGAAGTGAAGTCACTGGCCTGAATTTGGCTTGCTTCACCGAAGCTCAGGCCAAGCGCCATCAAGAGGACGCCGCCAAAAATCATCATCCATCCAGCCCCTGTCACCGGAGAGTCCGAAGGGGGCCAGTGCCGGACAAAAATGCTGCCGATGGCAAAAAGGAACGCCGAGAGCACTAGAAGCAGAATCCCTGTTGGCATCGCGTCCGCCGAACTCGCTGCCAATCGTGGAAGCACAATCGCTGCGACGCCTGCAGCTCCAAGCAGGAGACCTGCTGACATCAGCAACGAGACCCTCTCTCCCCTCGGGCGCAGAGACTCCAATACGGCGACCCAAAGAGGCACGGAGGCTTTGATGATCGCCGCCACGCCCGATGGAACCCCCAGTTTTTCGCCCTGCGTCACGAGTCCCACCCCGCCGACGAAAAGGAAGAACGCGCCGACCGCTGCGCGTTTGATACCCGCGATTGGTAGCAGAGCATGGCCACGCGTGCAGGATTGCCAAGCGATGAGGAGCACGCCGGCGCAAAAAATGTGCGATGCCGCGAAGAGAAATGCAGGCATGCTTTCAACGCCGATTTTCACTGCGAGGAAATTCAATCCGTAGCCAACATAGACAATCCCGAAAGCTATGAGGATGTGCCACAGTGCAGGACGGCCTGCATCGGCTGCGTTCGAACTGGAATTTGTCTCAGGGACAACCATGGCGGACAACATCATGCCATGCTCAATCGCCTGTGAAAGCCGGAATTCACGGGCATCCAGCTCTGCAGCTGAAAATCTGCAGAGGGATGTTGAACCCGAGTGAATAAAAAACGACATGCCGGGTCCGGGTGTTGTTTTTTTTGCACTCCCATGGCGCCACTCCCTAGAGAAACAGGTTGGCACGCTGATTGCTTATTCCTGTTCAGTCCTTGGATTCAACATCCGAAGACACTCAACAACTCAACACAACCATGCTTATAAAAAATAAAACACTGGCACACCTTGCAGCTGCGATTCTCGCGGCAGGGTCTCTCACCCTCTCGGCGGCGTTTGCTCAAGATGCTACCACAACCGTCGTTGAACAAACGACCACAACCACCGTCGTTAGTGAAACCACAACCGCTCCGGCGGAGGCCGCGACACCGGCTGATCCGACCATGGAGCAGCGGATCGCCGATCTCGAGGCCTATGTCAACAATTCGGCACGCACGCCGGATGTTGCATCCAAGATCGCCGGCCCCGGCCCCGGTCATAATGCCTGGCAAATGGTGAGCACGGCTCTGGTGCTCTTCATGACACTTCCCGGCTTGGCCCTCTTCTACGGCGGCTTGGTGCGCTCGAAGAATGTGCTCTCGATCTTGGCCATGACGCTCGGTATCGCTGGACTGGTAACGATTCTCTGGTTCCTGTGTGGATACAGCCTTACCTTCTCCGGTGGCAACGCCTTCATCGGTGATCTGGCGCAAGCCTGCTTCAACGGGATGCTTCCAGGCAATGTCGGCGCGGGCTACTACTGGATCTCCGACTACATCTGGGCAATGTTCCAGCTGACTTTCGCGATCATCACGCCGGCGCTCATCTTTGGAGCCACTGCGGAACGCATGAAATTCTCCGCTGTGCTTCTCTTCACAGCGATCTGGATGTTTGTCGTTTACTTCCCGCTCGCCCACATGGTTTGGGCCGTTAACGGTTTCATGTGCGGTCCTCTCAATGCCGATGCCGGAATCAAAGCGATCGATTTCGCAGGCGGCACGGTGGTTCACATGAGCTCCGGATGGTCCGCACTTGTGCTTTGCATTATACTCGGGCCACGCCTTGGATTCGGCAAGGTCCCAATGCCTCCGCACTCCATGGTTCTCTGCATGGTGGGCACTGGAATGCTCTATGTCGGCTGGTTCGGCTTTAATGCGGGCTCCGCACTCGGAGCTGACGCGATCGCTTCGAACGCCTTCACGACCACTTTCCTCTGCGCCGCAACTGCCGGTTTCGTATGGGGTGTTGTGGAATGGATCTTCAAGGGCAAGCCCAGTGTGTTGGGTTTCTGCTCGGGTATCGTCTCCGGTCTCGTGGTCATCACCCCGGCCGCTGGTTTCGTCACACCTGCAAGTGCGATGATCATGGCTGTCGCAGCCGGCATCGTTCCGTTCTTTGCGGTCGTCTACTTGAAGAAAATGCTGGGTTATGATGACGCCCTCGACACCTTCGGCGTCCACGGCGTCGGCGGCACCATGGGAGCCATCCTCACCGGCATTTTTGCCAGCCCTTCCGCCAACGGTGTGCTGGAAAGCATGAACCTGATGGACGGCCTGCTCTTCAACCAGCTTAAAGCCTGCGCTCTGACGATTGTCCTTTCAGTCGTGGCGACCACAATCATCGCCCTGATCGTGAAATACACCATTGGCCTCCGCCCATCTCAGGAAACCGAGGCGTCCGGTCTCGACACCACAGAGCACGGCGAAGAAGGCTACCTCATCGACTAACGCCACACTCATAACCAGGAGACAAATATATGAAAAAAATCGAAGCCATCATCA
>DGXZ01000062.1:429-555 GCA_002396485.1 Spartobacteria bacterium UBA5019 | reverse complement strand
CCTTCAAACTCGAAGAAGTCAAAGAGGCCCTTGCCGACCTCGGGATCGAAGGAATGACCGTCAGCGAAGTCAAAGGATTTGGCCGCCAGAAAGGTCACACTGAAATCTACCGCGGCAGTGAATACA
>DGXZ01000062.1:0-223 GCA_002396485.1 Spartobacteria bacterium UBA5019 | reverse complement strand
CCGTGGACTTCCTGCCGAAGATCAAAATCGAGGTCGTCGTCACCGACTCTCTCCTCGAGGGCGCTCTCTCGGCCATCGTGAAGTCCGCCAAGACTGGCAAAATCGGAGACGGAAAGGTCTTCGTTTCGCCGGTCGAGGAGGCCATTCGCATCCGCACTGATGAAACAGGGGAAAAAGCCATCTAAGGAATAGTTTGGCAATAGTGTGAAGCGGCGGGGGAATG
>DGXZ01000087.1:74864-89472 GCA_002396485.1 Spartobacteria bacterium UBA5019 | reverse complement strand
CGGTGGCCGGGTTGATTGAAACCGATGCCATTTTTTCCGCGCTGAAGAAGGATAAAAAATTCGCTGCCGGGTGCATTCGTTTTGTTCTTCTTCGCAAATTAGGTGATGCGTTCGTATCCGATGCGGTCAGAGAGGCGGATATTCGTGGCGCTATTGAAGGTCTGCGCTAAGGACGTTTTTTGAAAACGCCAGAAGGCTTGCCGTTCTCGGGATAAAAATGCCACATTGATCTCATGCCCCTTTACTCACGTTTCGTTTTAATTTGCGCCCTACTGTCGATTGTTCCTCTCCATGCGCAGGAGCGGGATGGAAACACGATCATTCCAAATCCCGGGATTGCTTTGGTAAAGCCTCAGCCTTGGTCGAAGCCAGCCGAAGCGGAAGTTGTGAAATTCAGCGCATTCACGGATCGGACGGCAAGAGGATCAGCCGGCGCGGGGTATTTCGTTCTTCGCTTACCCAGTGGCAAAGATACCCAGATTCCCTCCGCCCGTGTTGTGAAGCTCATTCTCAAGCCAAAAACGCCTACCGAGCTCATCGATGACTCGCAGCGGAAGGAGCTCCAAAAAAGCATCGATGAAATCAGGGGAGCCATCGCCGCCGTGCCTGCAGCTTCGACTGCCCTTGCCGACTACCTCAAACCTTTGCAGGCCGTCGCCGCTCGATACGATGGGGGTGAGGTCATGATAGGCACCGATAAATGGGAGACCCGCGAGAAAAACCGTCAATCGGAAATCACCAAAATCGAATTCCGCCTCCGCCGCGCGATGAGCGAGGCGAAAATCAAGAAAGACTTTGACCTTAATTCCAACGCGGATTTTTCCCGGCTGACTGAATTTGCCGAATCCGATGCCGCACTCAAGGCTCGCCTTGATGCTATGAAGATTGAGTGCGCGAAGCTGGTATCCCGCGAAGAACAGGATGCGATTTTCGTGAAACTTGAGTCGCCGCTCTCACCTGATGTCGCCGCCCTCCTGCTTGATAAACTCAAGGCGCTCTCCGACCCCACTCCGCGCACGGTCAGCGTGCTACGCCAGGCGGTTGTCGCCGCAGAACTCTCCAAGGAAATCGATGCTCTGAAGCAGGGCTTTGAGAGTCTCTGGAACGAGGAATCTCTCTCCAAAGGCATTCTGCCAGTTTTTCCTGCTGATATCACGACCCAGATCGACGCTTTGACCTCAAAAATCGCCGTGTTCCATGCCGGAGCACCTCCTGCGGGAATCTGGCTTCCTTCATCCGCCTTCGATGCCTGCGTTGCTCTCAAGAACGCACTGCCTGCCCTCCAAGCCCGACTCAGTGAGCGGGACTACAATGCCGCCATCGAAGGAGTCACCGCTCTCGGCACATCCGCGCGCCAAATTGGTTCCAAATCAATCGAAGCCATGGAGATCCTCAAGTCTTATGCAAACGGCCAGATTGCGAAATTTTCCGTCCTCGTCGACGAGGGGAACACCCTTCTCACCGGAACGGATAAAAAACTGGCTGTTGCCAAATTCCAAGAGGCCCTTGCCATCATGCCAGATGCGAACCTCGAAAAACGCATCTCGGAGATCAAATAAACCGGCCTCTCTCGTCTCCATGGAGCAATCCATCCCTGACAATTGTCGTATCTCCACCGAAGTGCGCGTCATGTATTTCGATACCGACGCTGGCGGTCTCGTGCATAATATTGTTTACCTTCGCTTCATAGAAACCTCACGAACTCTGCTCGCGATCCAAATGGGCATGGACTTTGCGGAGATCGAGCGCACCGGCATCCATGCCGTCGTGAGTCGCACAGAGATCGACTACAAACGCCCGGCAAAACTCGGTGACGTCCTCAGCGTCGAGGGTCGCGTCGTCGAGTGGAGTGGTGTCCGTTTTTGGGTGGAGTTTGAAGTCATCCGGCCATCGGATTCCGCTCTCCTCGTCAAATGCCGCCAAGCTTTGGCTCTCGTTCAGATGCCCGCCGGGAAACTTGTTCGTCTTCCCAAGGGATTTCCCGCCACACTGGCCTTCGGCGATTTGGCAAAAAAGGCATAGGTATCCGTGCGCTGGGCGGCGTTGACCCGCTCATCTCCGGCTGATAATCGTTTTCGCTTCTCATGAGCGGATACAAAAATACGATCAATCTTCCGAAAACCGATTTTCCCATGAAGGCTGGCCTAGCCCAGCGTGAACCTGAAATACTCTCCAAGTGGGAAGGCGAGGGGCTTTACGAAAAAATCCAAGAACGCCGCAAGGATGCCCCTCTCTACCTTCTGCACGATGGACCCCCTTTCGCGAATGGTGATGTCCACATGGGAACGGCGCTGAACAAGATCCTCAAGGACTTCGTGGTCAAATCCAAGACCATGGCAGGCTTCCGGGCTCCGTTCGTTCCCGGTTGGGATTGCCACGGCCTTCCGATCGAGTTCCGCGTGGTCAAATCCTCCGCAGGCCTGACTCCCGCCGAGGTGCGCCGCCGCTCGGAAGAATATGCACGCAAATTCATCGACATCCAGCGTCGCCAATTCCGTCGACTGGGCGTCCTTGGCGACTGGGAACATCCCTACCTAACACTCGATCCCTCTTACGAGGCCGGCATGATCCGCTCGTTCGCCCGCTTTGTTGAAAAAGGCCTCGTCTATCGCAAAAAGAAACCCGTTCTCTGGAGCACCGGGGCTCAGACGGCCCTCGCCGAAGCCGAAGTCGAATATCAGGATAAAACCTCCCCCGCCATTTATGTTCTCTTCCCGCTCGTGAGCGGAGAACTCGCAGGCAAGGCCTCTGTTGTGATCTGGACAACCACTCCGTGGACACTTCCAGCAAACCTCGCCATCGCCGTCAACGCCGGCCACCAATACGCCGTTGCCCGCGTGCGCCTTGAGGGTGCTGAAAAAACCATCGTTCTTGCCGAGGCCCTTCTTGGTTCGTTCTGCGCGTCCACCGGAGCTGAAAAAATTTCCGTTGAAAAAACAATTGCCGGCTCGGAATTGGAGGGTCTTGAGGCCCAGCATCCCTTTCTGCCGCGCAATGCCACGATCCATACCGCAGCCTTTGTGACCTTGGATACCGGCACCGGCTGCGTTCATATTGCGCCAGGCCATGGCGAGGACGACTACCATCTTGGCATGGAGCGCGGACTCTCGCTGCTCTCCCCCGTCGATGACTACGGGCGCTACACCGAGGAGTGCGGCTTGCCCGAATTCGTCGGAAAAAATGTCTTCGAGGCGAATGCCGGCATCATCGAGCTTCTGAAACAAAAAGGAGCCCTTGCCGGACAGGGAGACCACCAGCATTCTTACCCACACTGCTGGCGATCCAAGACGCCTGTCATCTTCCGCGCCGTCGAGCAGTTCTTCATCCGCATCGAAAACATCCGCGCCAAGGCCCTCGAAGAGGTCGATGCCACCACATGGCTCCCGCACTGGGGTCGCAACCGCATTCGCGGCACCGTGGAGTCCCGCCCCGACTGGTGCATCTCCCGCCAACGCACATGGGGCGTGCCATTACCGGTTTTCTACGATGCCAAGGGCGCCCCGATTCTCGATCCCACCGTGATTCGCAAAGTTGCAGATATTTTTTCCGAAAAAGGCACGAATTCCTGGTTCGAAATGGATGACGCCGCATGGTGCGCCCTTGTCGGTCTGCCTGCAGGAACGACCCGCCGCAATGACACCCTCGATGTGTGGATGGACTCCGGCCTCAGCCACGAAACCGTCATGCGCCAGCGCCCCGAACTCGGCTTTCCCGCCGATCTCTACTTGGAGGCCACCGATCAACACCGCGGCTGGTTCCAGAGTTCGCTCATGACATCCGTGGCCCTCAATGACTGCGCCCCCTATCGCGCCGTGCTCACGCATGGATTCGTGATGGATGTCGACACCCGCAAGAAAATCTCGAAGTCCGCCGCCGGTGGATATCAGAAACCCACGGACGCCGACCATTATGTCAACAAATACGGAGCCGACCTCCTGCGCTTGTGGGTCAGTAGTGTGAACTTCACCGACGATGTTCCTTTCTCGGAAGAAATCTTCACGCGTCTCTCGGATTCCTACCGACGCGTTCGCAACACCCTGCGCATCCTTCTGGCAAATCTCCACGACTACGACGCGGCAAATCCCCCCGCGCCGGAATCCCTCACCTTCGTCGATCGGTGGATCCTCGCCCGTCTCCAAGAGGTCGTGGCTACATGCCTCGATGCCTACGAAAAACTCGAGTTCCATCGCGTTTACCACACCATCAATCAATTTTGTGCCGTCGATTTGAGCAGCCTTTACGTAGATATCACCAAGGACCGGCTCTACTGCGATACTGTTGATTCATCACGCCGCCGTGCGACGCAGTTCGCCATGCACAGCGTGCTGGATGCGCTCACACGCCTGCTCGCGCCGATCATCGCCTTCACCGCCGAGGAGGCCTGGGGTTACTTCCAGCCCGGCACATCCGTCCACCTCCAGGATTTCCCCAAACCAGATGCCCGCTGGACCAATCCCGATGCTGTCGGAACGATGGATCAACTTCTGCAAATCCGCAGCCGCATTTCCCAAGCCGTGGAAAAACCTCAAAAAGCCGGCGAGATCGGCAGCGCGCTCGAAGCGCGGGTGAAACTCTCCGTCACCGCCTCCGAGGCAAACCTGCTCGAACCTCTCAAGGTCGAATTGGAAGAAGTCTTCATCCTCAGCGATCTCGAGGTGGTCTCCTCCGACACCGCCTCCGTGGAAATTTCCAAAACTCCTCACGCCCGCTGCGAGCGTTGCTGGCGTCACCGTCCGGAGGTCGGCTCCAGCGCAAACCATCCGACCCTTTGCGCCCGCTGTGAGGAAGCCTTGGCTGTCTTGGAATGAAGCTTCTCTCATTCATCACGCTACCCCTCTACCTGCTTGACCAGGTCACGAAATGGCTCGTTCTGCGCTTCATTTCGACAGACGTGTTCGTGCCGGTGATCCCTGGTTTTTTCTACCTCGTCCAAGTCCACAACACTGGAGCCGCTTTCGGCATGCTGAAAAACAATAACCTGTTTTTCATGGTTCTTGCTTCTGTGGCCCTCGTGCTGGTGGCCATCTTCGCGCGGAGAGGCGCCTTTGCAGACGCCCCGTCGCGCGTCGGAGCGGCCCTGCTTGTCTCCGGCGTGCTTGGAAACCTCACCGACCGCATCCTTCACGGTTATGTTATCGATTTTCTCGATGTCATCCTCCCTTGGTATGGTCACTGGCCAGCCTTCAATGTCGCCGATTCCGCCATCTGCCTCGCCGCCGCCCTCTTCTTGATATCCGGCTTTCTCGCCAGCGAAAAAAAAGCCTGAACGCCTGTCTGGTGGGATGTCCCCCACGGGCTCGGGATGGTACGTTTCGAAAATCGGCACCAACACGCGCACCAACATGGTTGGGACGCCCATGCTTCCATGGCTTTTGACTCCTACACGATTTACTTGCAGGTCATGATTTCCGAAGTTTGGATTTTGAATTTCGCTGATAGTGACCATGAAAAACTTGCGAACATGCTTTCGTGGCATGTACTATGTTATTCGTAGTCGTTAGCATCTTGGATTGTTTTACATTCGCGTGGTTGGCAGTAAATCAGCGACAGGCGGATTGCCTGTTTGATGATCTGAAATGTTTAGCCATTGAATCTTTTTGTTTTTGGAGGGGTGGCAGAGTGGTCGATTGCGCCGGTCTTGAAAACCGGAGAGCCGCAAGGTTCCGTGGGTTCGAATCCCACCTCCTCCGCCATCAATCCGCGCAGCGGATTCTCAAAACATACCAATGGCTATCGGGGTTTAAAAATTAGTGAACCGTTCACTTGTGCCGGCGCCTGTATGAGCGCTGAATCGCTCTCCATTGGCGGTCTCATACCGCCACTACAGTATGAGCCAAACAGCACCCAACGTTTGAAATGAGGCGATGATTTCCCAACCTATTCTGCGGGCAGATGTCACCAGTTGATGGTGGTAACAGATGCGTTTAAGGCGTCGGAAAAATTATTTTTTCAAAGCGTCGCGTATTTCCTCCAGTAGCACCTCGGTGCGTGTGGGAGCGGGCGCTTCTGCAGGGGCAGGGGACGGGGCGCGTTTGATTTGGTTGACGATTTTCACCAAAGCGAAAACACACGCCGCTATGATGAAAAATTCGATAACCTGGTTGATGAAGAGGCCGTAGGTGATGACGGGGGCTCCGGCTTCTTTTGCTTTCGCCAGCGTCTCGTAGGCTTTGCCATCAATCGTCACAAAGAGATTGCTGAAGTTCACGCCTTTCAGCACGGCACCGATTGGCGGCATGATAATGTCGGAGACCAGGCTGTTGACGATTTTTCCAAAGGCGGCTCCGATAATGACACCGACTGCGAGGTCGATGACATTTCCGCGGGAGATGAATTCGCGAAATTCTTGGGTGATTTTCATGGTGTGGGTTAGGCTTCGAGGAGGAGACGGGCTGGGTTTTCAAGGCAGTCTTTGACGCGCACGAGGAATGTCACGGCCTCTTTGCCATCTACTACGCGGTGGTCGTAGCTGAGAGCGAGATACATCATGGGGCGGGCAACGATCTGGCCATTGACCACAACGGCGCGTTCCTGGATTTTGTGCATGCCGAGAATACCGGATTGCGGAGGATTCAGAATGGGTGTGCTAAGGAGCGAGCCATACACGCCGCCGTTGCTGATGGTGAAGACGCCGCCGGAGAGATCCTCCATGGAAATGCGGCCTTCGCGAGCCTTCACGGCAAATCCGGCGAGGCTGGCTTCGATTTGAGCAAACGATAGCGTCTCGCAATCCTTGAGCACGGGAACAATGAGCCCGCGTTCGGTGCCCACGGCGACTCCGATATCGTAGGCGTTGTTGGCGATGAGTTCATCGCCGTCGATGCGGGAATTAATGGATGGTATGGCTTGCAGGGCATCCACGACGGCTTTGATGAAAAAGCTCATGAAGCCGAGTTTGACGCCGTGCTTTTTGCTGAAGTCCTCTTGAAGTTCCTTGCGGAGGGCCATGATGGCGCTCATGTCGCATTCGTTGAAGGTCGTCAGGATCGCAGCTGTCTGCTGTGCCATAACGAGCTGAGTGGCAATCTTGCGGCGGAGCGGGCTCAGTTTCTTGCGGGTTGCTCGGGAATTCGCCAGCACGGATGTGGCTTGAGGCTGAGTGGCAGGGGTCTTCGTGGCAGGTGCCGGTATGGCTGCTGGAGCAGCTGCTTTGGGAGCCTCCGCTACGGGGTTAGGAGCCTTTTCTGCGATAGGAGCCGGAGCCGCCGCCACGGGGGCGCCTGCAGCCACTGGCTCGATCTCGGCCACGACTTGACCTATCTTCACTTCCTCGCCTTCAGCGACCTTGGTGTGGAGGATTCCGGAATCTGCGGCAGTCACTTCCTGCGAAACTTTGTCCGTCTCCAAGGTAAAGAGGAGTTCGTCGCGCGTTACGCGCTCACCGTTTTTTTTATGCCAGATGGATAGAACTCCGGATGTGATGGATTCACCGGCGCTCGGGATTTTGACTTCGATATTCATTGGTTAAGGATTTCAGGCCGTGAATGCCTGGTTGAGAAGTGCGGCTTGTTGTGCTTTGTGTTTTCCGGATGAGCCAGTGGCCGGACTGGCGCTTTCGGGACGGCCGGCATATGCGGGAATCATGCCTGAAATTTCCACGATACGTGGGGCGATAAAGGTCCATGCGCCGTTGTTCTTGGGCTCCTCTTGGCACCAGACGATGTTCTTGGCGCTGGAGTAGCGCTTGAGAATGGCTTTCAGTCGCTCGTCATGGAGCGGATAGAGTTGCTCGATGCGGACGATGGCTGTGGTCGAGCGGGATTTGTCCTCGGAGCGGGCTTTCAGGAGGTCGTAATAGACCTTGCCGGAGCAGAGAATGACCCGGCTCACCTTTTTGGCATCCGTCATCGAACGGTCGTCGATAATCTCCTCGAAGCGCGCATTCGTGAAGTCTTCCATTCGGGAGGAGGCGTCCTCCGCGCGAAGAAGGCTCTTGGGTGTCATGATCACGAGTGGCTTGCGGTAGCCTCGGTAAATCTGTCGGCGAAGGACATGGAAATACTGTGCGGGTGTTGTGAGATTGCAGACCTGCATGTTTTCCTGTGCGCAGAGTTGGAGGAAGCGCTCCAGCCGGGCGCTGGAGTGTTCCGGCCCCTGGCCTTCGTAGCCGTGTGGCAGGAGCATCACAATTGAGCTGGGGCGGCCCCATTTCGATTCGGCCGAGGCGATGAACTGGTCGATGATAATTTGTGCTCCGTTTGAGAAATCGCCGAATTGCGCTTCCCAGATGCAGAGCATCGAGGGGAAATCCATCGAGTATCCGTAGTCAAAACCAAGAACGGCATATTCGGAAAGCGGGCTGTTATAGACGCAGAATGTTTCCTGTTTGGAGGAGATGTGTTTCAGCGGAATATAGCGTTCACGGGTCTTCTCATCGTAGAGGGCCGCATTGCGGTGGCTAAATGTGCCGCGGCGGCTGTCCTGACCGGAGAGTCGAACGGGTGTGCCTTCCAGAAGGAGAGATCCGAAGGCAAGAGCCTCCGCGAGTCCCCAATCGTAGGGGCCGTTGTCCCTCCAAACTTGGAGGCGGCGATCGAGCACAGTGCGCTGGATTTTTTGAACCACATGGAAACCTTCGGGAGCCGCAGTGATGGCTTTGACGATCTTGTCGAGAGTGCGCTTGGCGATCGCTGTGTTGCAGGGCTCGTGTGAGTAAGGGGCTTGGAAGATAGCTGTGGAGCCACTGAGAGGGCTCTTTTTCTTTTTGCCATCGCCGGGTTTTGCCACTTCGGTGAGGGCGGCCTCGAGATTGGAAATGAGTTTGGCTTTGATATCAGCCGCCTCGTTTTCTGTGACGGTGCCGAGAGCGGCGGTTTCCCGCGCGAATTTTGTGCTTAAGAGCGGATGGCTCCGGATGACATTGTAGAGGTCGGGTTGGGTGAACGCCGGTTCGTCGGTCTCGTTGTGGCCATGTCGGCGGTAGCAGTAAATATCAACCACCACATCGCGGCCGAACTTCTGCCGGAACTCCAGGGCGATTTGTGCGACTTCGACAACGGTGAGGGGATCCTCGCCGTTCACATGAAAAATCGGAGCGTCGATCATCTTGGCAATGTCGGTGCAGTAGCGCGTGGAGCGGGAATCTGCAGGCAGTGTGGTGAATCCGATCTGGTTGTTAACCACGAGATGGATCGTGCCGCCGGTGCGGTAGCCCTCGAGCTGCGACATATTGAACGTCTCCGCAACAATGCCTTGGCCGATGAAGGCGGCATCGCCATGAACGAGAATCGGGACCACTTTTTTGCGTTCCACAGTGTCTTTGAGAATGCGTTGGCGGGCCCGGGCCTTGCCTTCGACGACCGGATCCACTGCCTCAAGATGGCTCGGGTTTGCCGCAAGGCGAATCTCGACTTTATGCCCGCCGGGGAGTTCGCGCGTGGTTTGGTAACCGAGGTGGTATTTCACATCACCGTTTCCACCTACCAATTCGGGAGTGAAGGTATCTTGGAATTCGTTGAAAATCACGCTCGCCGGCTTGTGGAGAAAATTGGTCAGCACATTCAACCGCCCACGATGCGCCATCCCCATGACGATTTCCAAAACGCCGAGGTTCGGGCAGTTCTCAAGAATGGCATTGAGCGCGAGCATGAGAGATTCGCCGCCTTCCAAGGAAAATCTTTTCTGACCAACATATTTTGCATGCGTGAAGGACTCAAATGTCTCTGCTTCGTAGATTTTTCCGAGAATATCGCGATGCAGTTCGGCGGAGTTCCTGTCGGCGCGACGGCGGTTCTCCACGCGTGCTGCCACCCATTCGCGGATTTCCGTGTTTTCAATGTGGGAAAACTCAACTCCAAGCGTGCCGGAGTAGGTTTGACGAAGAGCTGAAATCATTTCACCAAGTGGCATCTGGCGCCCTTGCTGGAAATGACGCGATGACACAATCTCTTTCATGTCCGCGTCGGTAAATCCAAATTCGGAGGGGGAGAGAAGAGGGGCTTCCGGTGCTCTTGGGGAAAGCGGATTCAAGTGCGACGCTGTGTGGCCGATGCCTCTGAAGGCCTCCACCATGGCATCCACACGGGCCTGGAGTGGAGAGGATGCGATGCCCGAGACAGCGGCTTCCTCTTCCTTTTTCAAGCGGGCAAGCCCGAGTTCAAAACCCTCGAAAAAGGCCGCCCAGTCAGGAGACACCGAATGCCGGTCGGCCTGCCAGCTTTGGTGCATTTCGTCGATCAGCGTCTCGTTTGCACGAGCGGGAACGGAGGTGTTCATTAATTTGTAGGAAAAAATGGATTTGCAGTCTCCTCGGGTGGAGTGCGTGCAGAAGTTTGAGGCGACATCCCGGAAAGATCAAGCTGTGAAAAAAATCAGTGTCCCAGCATCGGGCGGGAACCGAAAATTGCTGACCCAACTCTAACGATGGTAGCCCCCTCCGCAATGCCTTGCTCGAAATCCCCGCTCATTCCCATGGAAAGTTCCTTGAGCGGATGCCCACTCGCAGCGGAGAGCGAGTCCCGCAGTTTCCTCAATCCCTCGAAAAACGGTCTGGCACAGTCCGGATTCTCCGAAAACGGAGCCATCGTCATCAATCCCTCGACGCGCAGGTGGGGGAGGGGAAAAAGTTCCTCCAGTGCGGCGGGAAGTGCGCTGGGGGTGAAGCCAAACTTGCTTTCCTCGCCCGAGACATTCACCTCGAGCAGGATGCTTGCCGTGACGCCGAATTCTCCGGCGATACGGTTCATTTGGAGGGCGAGGGCGGTATTGTCAACACCATGAAACAAAGCGAAACGCCCGATCACTTTGCGGACTTTATTGGTTTGCAGATGCCCAATGAGATGCCACTCCAGATCGGGTGGCAGGGCGCCGATTTTCGGGAGTGCGTCCTGAACGCGGTTTTCTCCAAAACACTGCTGAGCGGCTTCAATAGCCTCGCGGATGACTTCCGGCGGATAGGTCTTTGAAACAGCCACAAGTTTGACTTCCTCGGCGGAACGCCCATTTCGCTGTGCGGCGGCAGCGATGCGTTGCCTGATAAATTCGAGATTTTCGGCGATCTGGCTCATTTCGGAAATTCTTACATGCCCCACCTATCGCCCGCGATGACTTTTGTGTATCGTGCGGTCCGAAATCTTTGTTCATCATGCGTCCTGAAAAATTTACCATCAAACTTCGCGAGGCCTTGAATTCCGCCATGGAGTCGGCCTCGAAAACCGATAATCCCGAGATCACCTGCGAGCATTTGCTTTCCGCCCTCCTAGCCCAGTCAGACGGACTCACTCGCCCACTCTGCGAAAAGCTCGGCGTCTCCGTGCCAGCCCTCGAGGGGCGCTTGAAAGATGCCATCGCCTCGCTGGCCCATGTGCGTGGCGGCGCCCAGCCGCAGATCTCGAACGAGTTGAACAAAGTTCTCAACGCCGCTGAGGGCGAGATGGCTATGCTCAAGGACGATTTCGTGAGCGTGGAGCATTTCCTACTTGCCCTGCTCACCACCAACTGCGCCGCCGCGAAAATGCTCAAGGACAGCGGCGTGACGCGCGACAAGCTCATGCAGGCCCTCGTCGCCGTGCGTGGCAGTCAGCGCGTCACCGATCAAGACCCGGAGGGCAAATACCAGACGCTGGAAAAATACGGCCGCGATCTGACCGCAGCCGCACGCGCAGGCAAGATCGACCCTGTCATCGGCCGCGACGACGAGATCCGCCGCACCATGCAGGTCCTCTCCCGCCGCTCTAAAAACAACCCCGTACTTATCGGCGAGCCCGGCGTCGGCAAGACTGCCATTGTGGAAGGCCTCGCCCGCCGCATCGTGAGCGGCGATGTGCCGGAATCCCTCAAAAACAAACGACTCATCGCGATGGATATCGGCTCGATGGTCGCCGGCGCCAAGTTTCGCGGCGAATTCGAAGACCGTCTCAAGGCGTTTCTCAAAGAAGTCACCGCCAGCGAAGGCGAGGTTATTCTTTTCATCGACGAGCTTCACACCATCGTTGGAGCCGGAGCCGCTGAGGGCTCGATGGATGCCTCCAACCTCCTAAAACCCCAGCTCGCCCGTGGCGAACTCCACACCATAGGAGCCACCACGCTCAATGAATATCGCAAATACATCGAAAAGGACGCCGCCCTCGAGCGTCGCTTCCAACCAGTGATGGTCGGCGAGCCGAGCGTAGAGGATACCATCGCCATTCTTCGCGGACTCAAGGAACGCTACGAAGTCCACCACGGCGTGCGCATTCAGGATGCCGCCCTCATTGCTTCCGCCGTTTTAAGCCACCGCTACATCAGCGACCGCTTCCTGCCTGACAAGGCCGTTGATCTCATGGACGAGGCCGCATCCCGTCTCAAGATCGAGTTGGAATCCCTGCCGACCGAGATCGACCAGCTCGAGCGCCAGATCATGCAGCTCGAAATGGAGCGCGAGGCTCTCAAAAAAGAAAAAGACGCCGCCAGCCGCGAGCGCCTCGAAAAGCTCGAGCGCGAACTCGCCGAGGTGAAGGAGCAGGCCGCCACCTTCCGCGCCCAGTGGCTCAAGGAAAAAGAGGAAATCGGAAAAACCCAAAAAGTCGCCGAGCGCGTCGAGCAACTCCGCGCCGAACTCGAGCAGGCTCAGCGCCGAGGCGACCTGCACCGTGCCAGCGAGATCCAATACGGACTCCTCCCCGACATGGAGCGCGAACTCACGAAAATGGAGCACGCCGCACCTGCGGGGGATTCCGAGAAAAAAGCCACCGCCATCCTCCGCGAGGAGGTCACCGAGGAGGACATCGCCAAGGTCGTTTCCACCTGGACCGGCATCCCCGTTTCCCGCCTCCAGGAAGGCGAGCGCGCCAAGCTCGTGAATATGGAGGAACGCCTCATGGAGCGCGTCGTCGGCCAGCAGCAGGCCATCAAAGCCGTCTCTAACGCCGTCCGCCGCGCCCGCGCGGGACTCCAGGACGAAAACCGCCCGATCGGGTCGTTCCTCTTCCTCGGCCCCACAGGCGTTGGCAAAACCGAACTCTCCAAAGCCCTCGCAGAATTTCTCTTCGACGACGAAGGCGCTATCATCCGCCTCGACATGTCCGAATACATGGAGAAGCACACCGTAGCCCGCCTCATCGGAGCACCTCCCGGCTATGTCGGCTACGAGGAGGGCGGCCAGCTCAGCGAGGCCGTGCGCCGCAAGCCCTATGCGGTCGTGCTTTTCGATGAAGTGGAAAAAGCCCACCCCGATGTCTTCAATGTCCTTCTCCAAGTGCTCGACGACGGCCGCATCACCGACGGACAAGGCCGCACGGTGGATTTCAAAAACACCGTCCTCATTCTCACCTCCAACATCGGCAGCCAATACATCATGGAAGACCTGCCGAAAGAGGAGCGCAACCGCCGCGTGCAGGAAGCCCTCCGCAGCCACTTCCGGCCCGAGTTCCTGAACCGTATCGACGAGACGATCATCTTCGACCGCCTCGACGCCAGCCAGATCACTCACATCGTGGACATCCAGCTTCGCCGCCTCCTCGCCCGCCTCGCCAAGCAAAACATTACCCTCACGCTCGACGACTCCGCCAAGCTCTTCATCGGTAAGGAAGGCTACGACCCCGCCTACGGCGCACGCCCCCTCAAGCGCGTCATCCAACGCCAAATCCTCGACCCCCTCAGCCTCGAAATCCTCGACGGCCACTTCGGCGAAGGCGACCACATCCAAGCCAAGGAAAAAGACGGCCAACTCGACTTCTCAAAAACCACCGCCTGAAAGGGCCATCGTCCCGCATGGCCCAAATCTCAGCCGCGAAGCGGCGTCTCAGAGCGTGTTTGCAAATCATGGACAGCAAAATCATTTTTATGGGCATGTGCAGCTGGCGGATCGAGAGAGATGGGTGGCGGTGCTGTCTCAAAGGGATTCCACTTCGCCCGTGGTTGAAAAATGGGTCAGGCGAGGACGCTGACCCTCCAAGCAGTCGAAGCCCGTCCTTCTAGCAGGGCCACTCCCATAATCCTCCTGTAAATCCTGCAAATTGATTCACTGCGTTCACCCGCTGGGCTGCCTTTGGTAGTCTTTCTTCGCTCCGCTTCGATTCTGTCCTCCTGTTTAATAAATCGTTTTCTGCTTCAACTTGCTGCAAAACCTCATTTTCTATTCCGTGCTCTCCGTGTCCTTTAACTCGTTCGCTCCCGCTCGACTCACCCTTTGGGCCAACCTTCGGTTGCTCTACCTCCCGCCTGCCACGGCGCTCGGTTGTGGTTAATTCTGCTGGATTACCCCCCCCGCTGGCCAGTTCGTCGCGGATTTTGGCTGCTTCGTTGCATTTGTCATTTTCCGAACTCCTCATAGACGGTGAGGAAATTCAGCATGCCTACAAACTTTTCCGCGATCTGATCGTTTTCACCAATTTTCGTTTGTTTCTAGTCAACAAGCAGGGGATGACCGGAAAGAAGCGCGAATACACCTGCGTGCCCTACAAGAGCATCAATTACTTCATTAAGGAGATAGCAGGGCACTTTGATCTCTATGCCGAGATCAAAATCTGGATCAAGAGTCGCCCGGAGCCCGTCATTTTAGAGTTTAGAAAAAACGCCCACATCCACGATGTTTTTCCAGTACTGAGTTCCTACTGATTTCGAGCTGACCTGAGTTCGAGTCGCTTTGACTCGGAGGAGAAGTGGAGCGGGTAGAGGGAATCGAACCCTC
>DGXZ01000087.1:74430-74640 GCA_002396485.1 Spartobacteria bacterium UBA5019 | reverse complement strand
GGAACTTTACCACTAAGCTATACCCGCAGTCACTGGCGCTAAATTATTCCTGAGTGAGGCGAAGTCAAACCGAAAAACGAAAAAACAAATAGTGTTGAAAAAGGCCTTGAGCTTACAGCAGCGTCATGGAGTCGGTGCTCACGGCTTCCAAATTTTCCAAAAAACGCTTCCATATTGACAAGATTCTTTAGGACGCCTCCTATGCCGGGG
>DGXZ01000087.1:41344-74259 GCA_002396485.1 Spartobacteria bacterium UBA5019 | reverse complement strand
AGGACGCCTCCTATGCCGGGGAATTCGGCATGTAAGGAAAGATTCGAAAGGCCCTGTTCATCGATCCCCAGGAGCCCTGCCAAGGAAGCGGTAGTCGACCTGCAGGAATTCTGAACGGCGGAAATTTTCGCGAGAAATGGTTCATGACTGAATGCGGCCAGTTGCTGAAGTGGGCGATCGTAACGATTCGGGAAGGAGTTTATGGTATTCACAAAGTTTGACACTTTGCTTTTGAATAGCCAGAGACTGCTCTCGATTTTCAATTTTCGGAGGATTCCTTTGTGGCCAAAAAAAGTTCTTATCTGCAGACGCTCGTTTCTGTTTCGGTTTTTGTTCTTATTTGCGGGTTTTGGACCCTGCTTTCACAGATTCCTTTGACTCCTTTTATCGAGCGTAAAAGTTTCCTTGGTCCGGATGGATTTCTCGCTCCGTTTGAGAATCATGCGATTGATGCACGCCTCCAATTGCGTGGATCGATGGATGCGCCTGTCAAGGTTTGCTATGTGGATGTGGATACGAGGTCGATCAGCCAGCTTGGGAATTTCCCTTGGGATCGTGAGTATTTTGCGATCACGCTGGATGCGTTATTCCAGCACGGGGGAATCAAGGCGGTAGGCATAGACTTTGTTTTTTCCTTTGCGGGGATTCCTGCGCTTGGGCGCGATGAGGCGGAGGCCGGGAGCAAGGCGCTTGGGAAATCCATTCACAAAAATAAAAACGTGGTAGCGGCTGCCACCTTTAGCGCGAGAGGCGTCTTCCCGTTTGTTTTTCAAAAAAGCCCAATCAACCTGGAGAATGATGCGCTGGAGTTGCCGGCATATCCAGTTGTGGGACCGACGTGGGGGCATGTCGGGCTGATCGATACGGTCGGCAATGATGTTCGCTACATTCCGTTTTTTGCAAAAACTCCGAACCACACCTATTTGCCGATGTCGCTCAAGCTGGCCTTGATTTATTGGGGGCTCCCCGCTTCGGCGGTCACTGTGGAGAAGGACAATCTGGTTGTGAAAAAAGATGACGGCTCCACGGTGGCAAGCATTCCCCTTCTCATGGGTCAACTCGTGGAGCCGAACTGGTTCGGTGCCTGGATGGAGAAAGACCACCACGTGAGCCTTGTGGATGTGATGGATTCTGCTCAGGCGCTCCAAAATGGCACCGAGGAGGAGAAAGAAATGGCGCGGAAATTTTTTGCACCCTTCAAGGACAGTGTGGTCCTCATTGGGCCAGTGGACCCACTGCTGAAGGACATCAGCCTCATGCCACTCAATGGATCCCACCCCGTTCCCCGTGTCTCTGTGCACGGAAACCTTCTGAAAACGATCCTCTCGGGACGATTCATTGAGCGTCCACCGGTCTGGGTGAATTGTGCTTTGATCTTCCTGTTGGGCTTTGTGGCGGCATCATTCAGCATCGTGCCAACCCGCTTCAATGGTCTCGCGAGGATTTGCGGGGCCCTTCTCGTGCTTGGTTATATCGGCGCCGCTTTTTTACTTTTTTCGACGTATGACCTCATTATTCCCCTCGTCGCTCCGCTTGGTGCTGCCTTCTCCTGCACCTTCTCCGGCGCTTTGATCCATATCTCGAACGAGCGCAGACAAAAGCGCCGCATCACGGGAATGTTTAGCAACTACCTCTCGTCCTCTCTGGTCGAGAAGATGGTTGAGAGCGGGGAGGAGCCGCAACTCGGAGGTATCGACGCCGAGATCACGGCTTTTTTCTCGGATATCCAGGGTTTCTCCGCATTCTCCGAGTTGCTCAGCCCGCAGCAACTCGTCGAGCTTATGAATGAATATCTGAGCGCGATGACCGATATTCTCATGGATGCAGGATGCTACGTGGACAAATACATCGGCGACGCGATCGTTGGCATTTTCAATTCTCCGGTGGAGATCGAAAAACACGCTCTCAAAGCCTGCGTTGTCACTCAGCTTCTGCATAAACGCCTGGCGGAATTGCGTGCGAAATGGGCGGGGGAACGCGATAAGTGGCCCTCTTTTGTTTCCAAAATGCAGATGCGCATCGGAATGAACACCGGGCGAGCAACAGTCGGCAACATGGGTTCGAAAAAAAGATTCAACTACACCATGATGGGGGACATGGTGAATCTGGCTGCCCGCTGCGAGAGCGGATCGAAGAGCTATGGTGTCTATACCATGGTCACTGGTGATACCATGGGCTCGGCCGAGGCCGAGGGTGATGACTGTGTCTTTCGATTTCTTGATAAAATCATCGTCAAGGGTCGCAGCGAACCGGTCGAGATGTATGAGGTCGTATGCCTGCGGAAGGATCTTGATGCGGAAACGCAGCAGTGCATCGAGTTGTATACTCAGGGCGTCGAACACTACCGCTGCCAGCGGTGGCCCGCTGCGCTGGAGTGCTTCGAAAAGTCCTCCGCCCTGGAGCCAAATCGCCCTGAGCGCAACCCCGATTCCCCGACCACACCTTCGCGTGTAATGATCGAGCGCACGCGCCACTTCATGGATGCCCCGCCCGGAGCCGATTGGAACGGGGTTTATGTCATGAAGAGCAAGTGATTTTTCTGAACCGCTTCCAGTCGATTTTGGCGGCGGTCTTCCTTGCAGTAACTGCTTCTCTATCGGTCGCTCCGGTGTCTGCGGGATGGCGTGCTCTGGAGAAGTGCCGTCTCGAGCAGGCAGACCGTTATTTCTGGCCGGATTCTGAAGTAGGTTATTCGATCCATCGAGGTGGATTCCAACTAACCTGGATTGCGAATAAGTTCCTTTGAGGTAGTCTATCGCCCGAATGGATATTCGATTCACAAAAATGAACGGCGCGGGAAACGACTTTGTTATCCTCGACAATCGCACACGGAGTCTTTCACTCGATGGCGCTGCCATAGCGCGTCTCTGTGACCGGCATCGAGGAATCGGCGCGGATGGTTTGTTGGCTGTGGAGCCAGCCGATGGACAGGCGGATTTCCGCATGCGCTACTACAATAGCGATGGAGGCGAGGCGGAGATGTGTGGGAATGGCGCCCGTTGCTTTGCAAGATTTGCCGCGAGTCTTACGGCTGAAAAACCTCTTTCCGTGAGCTTTGAAACCCAGGCCGGACTCATCACCGCTGCGCTGGAGGGAGAATTGGTGGCTCTTGAAATGGGAAGTCCGCAGGATCACCGCGCCGTGCAGGCGCTCACTCTTGGTCAATCCGGGCATCGCGTTCACTTCATCAATACGGGTGTTCCACACGCCGTTGTCTTTGTCCCTGATGTCGAAAAAATCGATGTCATGGCACTTGGGGCGGCTCTTCGTTGGCACGAAGCCTTCAGTCCCAAGGGTACAAATGCGAATTTCGCCCAGGTTCTTGCGCCGGACAGCCTTGTCCTCCGCACCTACGAGCGAGGGGTTGAAGGTGAGACTCTGGCATGCGGCACCGGTGTATGCGCCACGGCCCTTCTGCATGCGGTGGAATCCGGTGCGGCATCGCCCATTCATGTTCGAGTGCGTGGCGGCGACACCTTACGCGTCGATTTTCATCAAAATCCCGACGGCAGCTTTGCCTCGGTGCGGCTTACAGGTCCGGCGGATTTTGTTTTCGAGGGCACCATTTCCTTGTAACGATTCACGCCATGACATTCGCAGGAGCACACACCGCGCTCGTTACGCCATTCCGTGACGGCCAATTCGACATCGAGGCCTTCCGCCAACTCATCGAAGAGCAGATCGCAGGCGGCATTTCGGGCATCATACCCGTGGGAACCACAGGGGAATCGCCCACACTTGACCACGATGAACACCTCAAAGTCATCGAGGTTGCCATCCAGACCGCAAAAAAGCGGTGTCTTGTCATCGCGGGCACCGGCTCGAATTCGACCAGTGAAGCCATTTCCTTGACTCAGGCTGCCGAAAAAGCGGGTGCTGATGCAGCCCTGCTTGTCGCCCCCTACTACAACAAGCCCAGCCAGGAAGGCCTCTACCGCCATTTCAAAGCCATCGCCGAGGCGGTGAAGATTCCAATCGTTCTCTACAGCATTCCCGGTCGGTGCGGCATCGAGATCGGAGTCGAGACCACGGCGCGAGTCGCCAAGGATTTCCAAAACATCGTAGCCATCAAGGAGGCCGGCGGCTCCGTGGAGCGCGTCAACCAGCTCCGCAACGCGCTCCCTGCCGGGTTTGAAGTGCTTTCGGGTGATGACTCCCTCACGCTTCCCTTCATGTCGGTGGGCGCTGTTGGCGTCATCAGCGTGGCATCGAACATCATTCCCGCCGAAGTCTCCCGAATGGTTCGCCACCATCTCGCAGGTGAAGCCGCCAAGGCCTTGGAGATTCATCAAAAATTCTATCCGCTTTTCAAAGACCTCTTCATCGAGCCGAACCCCGTCCCGGCGAAGTTCGTGCTCGCACGTCTTGGCAAAATGACATCCGAAGTCCGACTCCCGCTGTGTGAGATGACCTCCGCCAGCATTCAGCGCCTCACGGAAACCCTCTCCCGAATCGGTCTATGAATCCCACACGCGTCATCATCAATGGATCCCGCGGCCGAATGGGGCAGGCTCTTGTAGAATGTGCCCATGCCGATTCGCTTTTCGCTTTGGCAGCCGCGACCGATATCGGGGACGATCTGCCTGTGGCTCTACCCTCCTGCGATGCGGTGATCGATTTCACTCATGCCACATCGACCGTTGCGATTGCTGAAGCTTGTGCGGAGGCTAGAAAAATCCTCGTCATCGGCACCACCGGTCACCATGACGATGACCGTCGCCGTATCTTCGAGTTGTCCAAAACCATTCCGATTGTCTTCGCTCCAAACTTCAGCGTGGGTGTGAATACGCTCTTCTGGCTCACTCGCAAGGCCGCCGAAATCCTCGGGCCCGACTTCGATCTTGAAGTGGTGGAAATGCACCACCGCCTCAAAAAAGATTCGCCAAGCGGCACAGCCCGCCGATTGGCTGAGATTCTCGCGGATGTGCGTCAGTTGGACTACATCGCGGATGTCATGCATGGACGGGAGGGCATGGTCGGCGAGAGGACGAATGTGGAAATCGGCATGCACGCCATTCGTGGTGGTGATGTCGTGGGCGACCACACTGTCATCTTTGCGAATGTTGGCGAGCGCGTAGAGCTCACGCACAAGGCCTCCAGTCGCGACACATTTGCCAAGGGCGCCCTCCGCGCCGCCCGCTGGGCTCAAGGTCAAAAGCCGGGCCTCTACGACATGCAGGATGTTCTCGGTCTGAAATGAGGGTTGGCATTGCGCTCGGATCGAATCTGCACGAGCGCCTTCATCGGCTTCACTCTGCCCGATTGCATCTGCAAGGCATCCATGAGGACCGGGGGCCTTTCCTGTGCTCCCGCATTTATGAGACCGAGCCGATCGATTGCCCGCCTGGTTCGCCTTTCTTCCTGAATGCCGTTATTGAAATCGCCTGCACGCTGCCTCCCCTCGATTTACTCGCATCCCTGCAGCGCATTGAGCAGACGCTGGGGCGACCACGCGACCATGCGTTCCACGCCCCGCGCACCATCGATCTCGACATCCTTTATTACGACAACCTCCATTTCACCCTGCCGGAACTCACTCTTCCCCATCCCCGGATTTCTGGGCGACCCTTCGTACTTTGCCCGCTTGCGGATATCTGCCCCGGCCGCATCCTGCCCGGCTGGGAGAAATCCATTGCCGAACGCCTGGCCGAGTTTTCCCCAGGGGATTTACCCAAGGCCGTGACCTGTTTTTAAACTCCTTCCTGATATGTATTCCAAATCCCCGTGAAACCCGCACCAGCATCACTCCGCGCCGCCAAGGCCGCAGGCCGCCGCCTTGCAGCGCTCACCGCATACGACTACCCCACAGCGCGTCTACTCGACGAGTGTGGCCTCGATCTGCTGCTGGTCGGCGATTCCTTGGGAATGGTGGTTCTTGGTCATCCAGATACCACTTATGTCACGATGGCCGACATGATCCACCACACTCGCGCCGTTGCACGTGGTGTCACGAAAACACTGGTCGCCACCGACCTGCCTGCTGGCAGTTGCACCACACCGGGCCTCGCCGTTGAGAATTCCCGGAAGCTTCGCGAGGCGGGCGCCGATCTTGTGAAGATCGAAGGAGGCAGTGAGTGCCTGCCGGCGATTGAGGCCATACTTGCGGATGGCATTCCGCTTATCGGTCATCTCGGAATGCTTCCGCAGCGGGTCGTGGAAGAAGGTGGCTACCATATTAAGGGAAAATCCACTGCCGAGGCCGAGCGTCTGGTTTTGGACGCCCTTGCCATAGACCATGCTGGAGCCAGCGCCATCGTGTTGGAGCTCGTCCACGCGCCTCTCGCCGCAGCGATTTCCAAGCAGACATCCTGCCCGACCATCGGCATTGGGAGTGGGAAGGAATGCGACGGCAGCATTCTCGTTCTCCACGATCTGATCGGCCTCTTTCCGTGGTTTCGTCCGAAATTCGCCCAACCACGAGCCGATATCGCCACCACGATTCAACAGGCTGTGCGCGAATACTGCCGGGATATCAAAAATCCGGCTGACTGATCCATTTCAAGATTTGAGGGAGAGGGGAGTATGGAGGTCAAAATGAATCTCGTATTGTCCGCCGAGTGAAACCAGGCGGCGGCGGACGGGAACGCCGAGTACCTGCCGGAACAGAGACTCCTCCAGGCCATCCGCTTCCGAGAATGCCTTGTGCAGTGCCGCAGCGGGGTTGTGTCGCTCGATGATCCGGATGCCCGGCAACAGCTCCACCATGCGCCCTTCTTCATCACGCGCCTTTGCAAGAAGGAGCATTTTCTCCGCAACAGGTATCTGGGCGGGAATTTGGTTGCGGTATTTCTCCGTGCATTCTTGGAAGTAGAGGAGCAGCAGCTTGGGGGCGCTGCTGGAACCATAGAGATTTCTGGCATGGCGAAGAATCGAGATCGCCGCAGTGTTATCGGATTCCTCAAACCATGACTGCCCCTTGGGAGTGAGGCTGTAAACCAGCAGGGGACGTCCGGCGCCATGATGGCAGTTGCGACTTGAGAGGAGGCCTCTTTTTTCGAGTGCGATGCAATGTTGCTTCGCGCCCATGTAGCTGAGCTGGAGCTTCGCCGAGAGTTCCCTTACAGCGAGGGGGCCCGATTGTTTCAGCTGCCGAAGAACTTCGTCCTGGCGACTGGTGGGCTGTGGAGGGCTGGCGGGCGGCATGGGTTTTACAATTTTTTCGCGAAAGCTACTCACCTGGAAGGAGCGCGCGCTCCTCCGGGCGGAGTTGGCTTTTGTTGATTGTCCTTGCAAGTTCATCGGCTTCCTTCTTTTTGCCTATGCCATAGAGCACGGCGGCGCGAACGGTTTTCCATGGAGCGGGCGCTGAAAGCCAGGATATGGTTTTGCCCTCGTAAAGAGCATTCGCTTCCTCAGCGTTTCCCGATTTAAGCATGCCAAGAGCGGCAATGCTGACTGCGGCAAGAGACTGCGGTGCGTTGTCGTAAAATTCTTTCGCAATCGCGGCCGTAGTCACAGGTTTTTCGCCTGTCAGCAGTTTCAGATACGTCTGGTCGCTTCGCGCCTCGGCCAGCATGGGGAATGAATCTGTAAACTCCTGGTAAAGAGGCAAGAGTTCCGCCGCCGGGGTGTTTGGTGGCCAGCAGCGGATGAGGCCCAAGAAACCCTCTAGCGCAGTTTCCTTGCGATGGGAGAGCGCAGTGTAGGCTTTGATGGCCTGTTCGCGCTCACCGATGCGCAGGGCATAGGCGGCTATGAAGGAAACAACCTCGGGTTTTTCGTAGGCGAGGCCGAGCTGCATCTCTCGCCAACTTTCACCCGCCCGTTCGCTGTCGCCGGATTTCTCCGCAGCCCTTGCTAGGAAGAGGAGGCGGATGCTATCTGACAGGCCGATGATCGTTTCGGCGTCGAGCATGGTGAAAATGTCATTCCAGCGCTCGAGGCCGGCGAGTGCGTCAAGGTAGAGAAGAAGCCAATCTGGATTCGATGTGGCGCGTTCACGGCCTATGAAGTCAATGGATTCCTTGTAGTGAATTCTGCGATTGAGCCAGCGGGCGAAGGCGAGTGCGTCATCTGGCGGGCCAGATGAGCGCTCCGCCATGGTTTGCGCGAGCAGCGCAGGCTGGGCTGAGGGATTCTCGAGTATCCTCAAATCCAAGGCCAGCAAAGCATCTTCAGGTGTGTGCATGGCGTGTGCCAGCAGCTTGTCCGCGACTTTATCGGCCTTCAGGGATTCGGCTCCCCGCTGAGCGAGGGATTGGGCTCCCAGCAGGCGAAGCGCCGAGATGCCGGTGGCGGAATTTTTATCCACAAGCTGAAGAAGAATCTGACGACTGGCAGGAGGATCCGTCTTCAGCGTCATCTCAGCAGTCGCCAGCAGAAGCTTCTCACTGTCACCCGAAGTCAGTGTCGGAAGTTCCTTTTTCGCTAGGTCGAGCGCCTGCTTGAAGTTGCCCTCTTTTTCCAAGAGGCGCATTTGAACGATGATTTTCCGGACGGAGTGGTCCTCTTGGAGTTGATCGAGAGCCGCCTTTGCGATGAGGGGTTTTCCGGACTTGAGAGACTGCTCGGCCAGCGTGAGGAGTTCCTGCGCAGAAGCCTGCTTTTCCACAATGAGGGCTTGAAGAGAGTTGAGTGCAGTGGGGTCGCCAAAGGATGCGTTAAAGAGACGGACTTTGCAAAAGATCGCCTCCTCATTCGGCACCATGAGAATAGCCCGTCGCATGAGGCTTACGGATTTTGGAATATTTCCTTCACTGGCCGCGATCTCCGACTGCGCTAAAAATTTCATAGCTCGCCAGACTTTGAGCCGATGATAAGTGGGCGGGATGATCACCCAAAGCAGCAGGCCTGAAACGAGCAGGGTCAGAACGATACGCACTCGGATGTCTCCAGCCAGATTCTGTATAACCTGACGGGGCGCGTGGTGCACATACTGTTCGACTTCATAGTCCGGCAGTTCGACAGGAACCGGTGCAAAGAGGTCCGGGGAGGAGCGGGGTGGTGGCGGCGATTCCTTCTCAGTGATCTGTTTTTTTCGGCGAGTAGCGGCACGTAAATTCTTGGTACTGGCGCCGGATTTGGTTGCTTTCGCCATCGAGTCACTCATTTGCTCTCTGGACGATCGTCCCTCATGGTGCGCGCCAAGAAGGCAGAAAGCGTGTTTGCCGCAGTGGCGACATCTGTCGTATTCCAGACAGCCGCTTCAAAAAGTGTTTGCCCGCGATTTCTAATTCCCTTTGTCACAACCTTCCAGCGACCTTTCAGAGTATACTCTTCACCACTGAGCGTTTCAATTCCTTTGGAATTATGCTCTGTGGAGATGCCTCCCGCAATGATGGAGTGGAAAATAAGCACCTGCCGCCCGGCATCGCGGAATAAAAAAACACGAAAGCGGAAAATCTCCTTGCCCACTTGGATCGTGAGAGAGGGGAGTTGCTTTTCAAGAACCATGCCGATGCTGGCAAGACATGTCCGAGGATCATGGATATTCAAAGCCTGAATGGCCGTGCGGCCAGCGGGCCACCGCAGATAAAAAACCTGCCAAGTGCGTCCTTCTGAATCCGCAAAACGTTCGGAGAATCCATCTGGAAAAAAGAGGATGCGGCGGGTGCGCTCGGAGATTTGAACCGGCTTCGTGCCTGCGCTGCCGGATTTGAGAGTCCAACTGCTCTCGGACACCGTCCCCGCCTCATGCGCGCGATACCAGAGTTCGGTGCCTGCGAGGGATGCCGCCGCGAGAAAAACTGTAGAAATGCAGGCCAGGACGATCGGCTTGGAAATGTTCAGCTGAGCATCAGGTGAGTCATTTATATTGGCTGAGGCAGGGGTGCTTTTGTTGCGGATTGTGCTGTAAAAATGAGCGCTCAGCCAGAGCGTCCCGAGCGTGGAAATCAGGATGGCGTAGCCTGCCATGTCATGCCATTTTTCAACTGCATCGACCCCTTCGTTGGAGGCGATGATCGACAGAATCGTGGCGCGTAGGAAGTTTCCAAACAACGCAACCAAGATGGAAGTCGAGAGCAGAAAGGTACGAAAAAATCCGCTGAAACGAAAAATTTCCCCGAGGAAGAGCGACGCCATGATGCCGCTCTGAAGCGACCGGACTCCGCTGCACGCCTCCTCCACGCCAAGCGTGCCGGTGGGGAGGGTGATGAGGTGTCCACGCCGTACTGCCTCGTAGCCGAGCCAGTGGAGAATTTCCAGCGCGGCCATCGCATTTTTCTCCATGAAGAAGCCCATAATCGCCTCCTCGGCGTTGCGCGGCCATGGAATTGCAATGAGGAAGAAGCTGACTGGAAATAGAAAATGCCGCACCCAGGCGGAGCCCCCGATAGACCAAAGAAGGAGTAGGGTGAGCAATACTGCGGTGAGTGCGCCAAGGATACCGGGAATCCTCCACTCTGGGTTTGCCTCGTAAAAGGGCTGAACGGCTAAAAGGAAACCAAGCGCTGGCAGCGCCACCATGCCGGGTATGAAAAGGTTCCCGGATTCCAAGGTCAAAGGGCGGTCCCGCCAGCGCTGAAGAAAAAGCACCACGCACAAGATGGGGACCAAAAATCCATAGCTGTATTGAGGGTCTATCTCCCATTCGATCCAGAGCATGCGGATCGCCAGCCACCAGACTGCGGCCAGCCCAATCAAAGCCGCCGAGATTTGGCGGGTCAGCGCGAAGTGAGCCCGGGGGTCTTTTTCCAAGAGCATCGACCCCTGTTTTACCGGCCTTTTCCGAAGATCATGACGTGCAATGTCTTTAGAATCACAGTTGCATCAAGTGCGATTGAGAAGTGGCGGATGTAATACAGATCATACATGAGCTTTTCGAGAGTGTCGTTGATGCTGGACCCGTACGAATAGTTCACCTGCGCCCAGCCCGTTATGCCTGGCCTCACGAGATGTCGGAAGTGGTAATAGGGGATGACCTCCTCGTATTGCTCGACGCATTTGATCCACTCGGCGCGCGGTCCGATAAGGCTCATTTCGCCACGGAGCACGTTCCAGAGTTGGGGAAGTTCGTCCAGGCGCGAGATGCGCAGCCAGTGGCCAAGTCGCGTTACACGCGGATCCCCTTGCACAGTGTAGAGGCCCTTGAACTCACTGCCGACTTCCATGGTGCGGAATTTATAGAGGGTGAAAAGGTCGCCATGCTGGCCGACGCGGGTCTGGCTGAAAATCACAGGTCCTCGTCCCTCCCATTTGATGAGCAAGGCGACGAGAGCCATGACTGGCGAGATAAAAAGAAGTGTTAGGGATGCCAATATGATGTCAAAAACACGCTTCAGTGAGGCAAATGCCGAGTGCTGCACGAGTTCAAATCCCGAGTCCAAGGGCCAGGTGCGGCTGAGCAGGTCAGGTGGCATTTTTTGCCAGTAGGCCTCGAAAAACGAGTGCATCGTATAGACAGGCAATTCCTGGAAATGCACTGCAACGAGAGACGTCAGGATGTTGTTTTCGAGGTGGTCCGGCGGAGCGGCGATGACGATAGCCTCGTGCTCGGTATCAGGATTCTCCTCCAGATTTTTTAGGACATCACTGGCCAGGGCAGAGTAAATCGGGCTTCCGGGACCGGCGACATTGGCCCCCACCACGGCATCTCCCGCGGCAAAGAAGTGGAGGTTCTGTTTTTGTCCATTGATCGTGTAGTTTTTGTAAAAACGCTCGCCGGATTCGGTATCGCTTATAACCAGCAGGCGGCGATTTCTGCGAAGCAGGCTGGAGGAATAGAGCAATCGGCGTTGGAAGAGAGAAATGGCGCTGAAAGCCAGGAATGTGGAGCAGAAAATTGAACGGCTTGAGGCGATCAATCCGCCGAACGATGCCACAAGATAGACGGCCATGGCGGAGATGAGAAATGCGGTCAGGCACGCAATAAGGTGTTCGCTGGAGTAGCCTACCGATTTCATATCCGAGCGTGGATTGTAGGCTCCGATCAGGCTGAGGGAGAAAATCGAAATGGCCGTTGGCAAAACCACCTCGGGCCAACCGTATTTATTAAAGTCTCCGAATAATGTTGAAATTGCTATGTAAGTTCCTGACCACCAGAAGCAGTCAAGAATCAAAAGTAAGGCCATGACAGCCCTCTCGCGGAATGAACCCCTCGCAACCTTCAAACCGGCAGGGAACAAGGATGCCGGCCTTCTGGAGAGGAGGGCTGACGCGTGTTCGCTAGCTTTCATGGAATGTGAGGCCATGCATTGAGTGGGACTAGGAGGGAGACTTGTCATCAAACAGCATAAAACTTGTCACGGCCTGCGTAAAGTTTTTCTTTTTATTTATTAAACATAGATCGCAGTCGCGATTGTCGGATTATTGACCTGCCTGAAGACCACGCAAATCGAGCACAGGGAATGCGGGGAGTTTTTTCAGTAGGAACCCTCAACACGAGCGGCGACATCGCGGTATCCATAGTCGATCTCATAAATCTGTTTCATACAGTCCACAGACTTTTCCTTGTCGTCCATCTTTTCATAGACGAGCCCCAGATTGTAGATCACGTCCTTCTTTACGGAGTCCATCGCAACGAGTTCTGCAACCGCATCGGAGAGGGTTTTGGCCGCGAGGTCGAACATGCCGCGTGCGGTGAAGCAGCGGCCCAGGAGGCTCATGGCCCTCGTGCGCACATTGGGGTTTTGCCTAGCTTTTTGGAGTTCTGGAATGGCGTCCTGCCAACGCTCCTGCTCGGTGAGAAGCTCGCCAAGTTCGAAGCGGAATTGAAGGTCTGTGGGATTTTGCTCCACTCGTGTACGGGCAAATTGGAGAGCCAGTTCGGACTGCTGAGAGCGGAGGTGGGGGAGTTCTGCTTCGTAGGCCTCGGATTCCGGCGTGCCGGGATTCGCGGCGATGTAGTCTTCTCGGGCGCTGATGGCGATGTCGAACTGGCGGATTTGCAAATCGGATGCTTTGCGCACCAGTGCCATGTCGGAGTTATTCGAGAGGGCGGCTGCGTAGGTGAACCAGCTGGCGGCATTTTCCCAATCTTCTTTCTGCTCATACATCTCTGCGATGCGCCGCGAAGTGTCGATGTTTCCGGGTTCTGCTTCCGCCTTCGCATGCAGTTCAGCCAGGAGGTTATCAATCATTTCCTCGCTGCGGACCACGCGGGATTGCTGCTCGAGGGCGACGGCTTGCTCCTTGTTTTTTATGAGATCGCGATAGGTCGTTTCCTCTTTTTCCCAGCCTCCGCTTTGCATTGAGGCGGAGGCGGAGGCGTCTTTTATGCCTTTGATCGCGGCCATGTCGTTCGGAGTGATTTCGAGAATGCGCTGATAGAGTTCCACCGCCTTGTCGGGTTGCGCGAATTGTAGGTGGTGCTTGGCGAGTTCGTGCAGGGTTTTGCTGTCCTTGGGTAAAATCTCGAGAATGGTTTCCAAGGCAAATGCGGCCACTTCGGGAAGATTCGCAGCCAGTGCGGCTTCCCGGAGGGTCTGGTTGAGCTGCGGATTATTGGGCTCGGCTTCCAAACATTTCTCGATGGCTTCGATGGCTTCGAGAGGGTTTTTTTTAATTTGAGCCTGGATTTTCATCGCGCTAAACGAAGCGGTGGAGAAAATCGATTTCTTCCCGCTGGTCTTTGCCAGTGCGGCTTTGCGGGCGAGTTGGCGTCCGGCAAGGAAGTCGGGACAACTCTTCAGAACCGTCTGAAGAATCTGGATTGTGTATCCATAGTTCTTAAGCTGCATCGCGCTCATGGCTTTCAGCCAGTTTGCGCGGTGGAACTCGGGGAGGTCTTTTTCTGTTTTAACGGCCATAGGAGACGGCCATTCTAATGTGTAAGCGTGTTTATTCAAGCTTCCCCTCAGGCGATTTGGTGGCGACGAAGGCGCTATGCCGAGCGTATGTTGTCCCAGATCTCTCGATGAATTTTCCAACTCTGCTCCGCCTTCTTTGTTTTCTTCTCATCCTGTCGGCGGCGCATGCCGATTGGCGCGTAGCACTGCCGGGGTGGAGCTATCAATTCCCATCGGATCATGGCAGCCATTCCGACTTCAAAACCGAGTGGTGGTATTTCACAGGCAATCTGCGGACGAAGGAAGGCGAGGAACTTGGTTATCAACTCACATTTTTTCGACAGGGTGTTACTGATCCATCCCGATCCTTGCCGACATCGCGCTTCGTTCAGAGGGACGTCAAATTCGCCCACTTTGCGGTCTCGGATATAAGCCAGAAAAAATTCCATCACTTCCAGAAGCTCTCGCGCGGCGCATTCGGCGATGCCGGATTTGACGAGGGCGGGCGGATCGCATGGATCGACAATTGGTCGTGTGAGCGCACGGGTCTGCATAATTTCCACTTAAATGCGGAGCAGGACGGCGTTTCGGTGGACCTCAAACTCGTCTCCCCAAGTACTCCGGTCATTCATGGACGCCATGGAGTGAGTCAGAAGGCGGAAGGCGAGGGGAGGGCATCGCATTATTACTCACTCACGCGGATGAAAACGAGCGGGACAGTCAGCATCGGCGACGTGGACTATTCGGTGGAGGGATTGACTTGGTTCGACCACGAGTGGGCCACGAACCAGCTTGCCACACACCAAAGTGGGTGGGATTGGTTCAGCCTCCAGTTTGAAGAGGGCGGCGAGTTGATGCTGTTCCAAATCCGAACGAAAGAAGGCGGGCGCGATGAGTTCTCCTCAGGCACATTTGTGGGGGCATCCGGCGTGGCTCAAAAGATCGAGATTTCGGATTTTGAACTCGAACCGATCGAGTGGTGGACCAGCCCTGAGTCGAAGGGTCGCTACCCTGTGGCATGGAAAATCAGAATTCCTAGTCAGGGACTCGACTTGGTCGTGCGTGCCCGTTTTCCAAACCAGGAACTTGCCTCTGCACCGTTTGCCTATTGGGAGGGCACTGTCTCTGTAGAAGGCAGCCGCAGGGGGCGCGGCTATCTCGAAATGACAGGCTACGCCGGCCGCATTGTGGGAATGCAGGCACCGTGAAATGTTGGTGCTATTGAGGAATCGATTCTCCCCGCACGAGGTCATCCATGCTCTGCCGCTCGCGGGCCAGGTGCATTTTATCCCCGTCCACCAAGATTTCAGGCAGAAGTGGACGCGAGTTGTAGTTTGATGACATGACGAACCCGTAGGCACCGGAGCTGAGCACGGCGATCCGGTCGTCGGGTTGGAGCGGAGGCAGTGGGCGGTCCTGGGCGAAAAAGTCGCCGCTCTCGCACACGGGGCCGACAACATCCATCGCGATTTTATCAGCCGAAGACTGACGAAGTGGAACGATCTCATGCCAGCCTTCATAGAGGGCGGGTCGGATGAGGTCATTCATGGCGGCATCGATGATGGTGAAGGTTTTTGCAGGGGTCTGCTTCACATATTGCACCGTCGAGAGAAGCGCGCCTGCATTGCCCACCAGGAAGCGGCCGGGCTCGAAGAGGATCCGTAGTCCAAGCGGCTTCAGCACAGGAATGATGGCGGCGGCGTAATCCTCAGGCGTGATGCGGCGCGAAGAGCCTTGCCCATCCCACCAAGCGGGGCTTCCGCTGCTCAGGGCGTCGTCGTAAACGATGCCAATGCCACCGCCGAAATCAAAAAACTCGATGTCGTAAGATTTTTTTAAATCTTGAACGAGGGCGGCGAGCTTGGCCGCGGCTTCGGCGAAGGGGCCGGATTCCAAAATTTGGGAGCCGATGTGCGTCTGCACGCCCCGGATTTTTAAATGCGGGAGATTGGCTGCGACTTGATAGACCTCGGCAGCTCGGTCGATGCCGATGCCGAATTTGTTTTTGCTTTTGCCCGTCGAGATGAATTTGTGGGTTTTCGCATCCACATCGGGGTTCACTCGAATGGCGATCGGGGCCTTCATGCCGAGGGATCCCGCGACATCATTGATGCGGGCAAGTTCGCCTTCGCTTTCGACATTGAAAGAGTAAACGCCTTCCTTCAATGCGAATGCGATTTCCTCGCGAGTTTTGCCAACGCCTGCAAAGGTGCAGCGGTCAGCGCGTCCACCGGCTTTCAGAACACGAAACAACTCGCCGCCCGAGACGATATCAAAACCCGAGTCGAGTTTCGCAAGGAGATTGAGAACGGCGAGGTTGGAGTTTGCTTTGACAGCGTAGCAGACGAGGTGGTCGAGCGGTGCCAGTGCTGTGTCGAGACGCTGGTAGTTTCCGCGGATCGTAGCAGCGGAATAAACATAGGCCGGCGTGCCGAAACGGTTGGCGATTTCATTAAGCTCCACACCCTCGCAGCGCAGGGTGCCATCAACATAGGAAAAGGAATGCACGCTGCGAAAATGGGGGTGTTTTTTCCGGGTGTCAATCGGCCTGCGGAAAAATGTCAGGCCACCTCGATGAGTTCGTGGTTTTTAAAGAAGTACGCTAGGCCGGAATAGATCGAGAGGATCACGGTGACTGGAACAAACACGTGCGTTCCGACAAACCAAGCGGTGGGGAACCAGGAGGGATGCTGGATTTCGCCGAGCGCCAGGAGGAGCAGGAAATAGGTGATGGTGATCATCTGCCATGTCGTCTTGTGCTTTCCCAGATTATCGGCCGGTATCACAAGCCCCTTGGTGGCGGCCAGCGACCGCAAGCCTGTAATCAGGAATTCGCGGCTGATGATGAGGATGACTGCCCAGCTTGGGATGGCGTCGAATTGAATCAGGCAAATGAATGCAGAGGCTGTGAGAATCTTGTCGGCGAGCGGATCCATGAGCTTGCCGAAATCGGTGATGAGGTTCCAGCGCCTCGCAATGATGCCGTCGAGCATGTCGGTGAGTGCGGCTAGAACAAAAACGACAAAGGCTGTCGTGAAGCGGAATGGGAAGTCGATCGCAAAGCAGAGGACAAAAACGCCTGTGAACGCCAGTCGGGCCACCGTGAGCCGGTTCGGAAGGTTCATCCGGTGTGAGCCTGCCGCGCAGCGTGGGCGCGTGAAACAGCTATGTATTTATCGGCACTTGCCCGCAGGGAGAAAATCTCCGCTTCGGTAAGTTGCCGCACGACTTTGGCGGGTGATCCCAATACAAGCGAGCGCGGTGGGATTTTGGTGCGCGATGTGACGAGTGCCCCGGCGCCGATGAGACATTCGTCGCCGATTTCCGCACCGTCGAGGATGACTGCCTTCATGCCGACCAGGCACAAATCTCCAACCGTGCACGCGTGGATGACAGCAGCGTGACCGATTGTGCAGTAGGCGCCGACCGTGGCTCCGAGATCATCCGCGAGGTGGATGATGCATCCATCCTGCACATTTGTTCCTTCGCCTATCCGGATCGTCTCAATGTCTCCTCGGAGGACAGCGCCGTAGAAAACACTGGAGTCACGGCCCAGACGGACGTCGCCAATGATGATCGCATTGGAAGCCACAAAAGCCGCCTCTGCGGTCTGGGGCTTCGCGTTGAGAAACCTCTTGAGACGGTCTTCGGTATTCATGAATAAGCCGCCTTGATTTCCGTAGGCGGCGATTTTTTAAAGTGTTTTTTTCAGCCGACGCTTGGCTTCCGCCAGGAGTTGGGACTCAGCTTCGATCCAGTCGGTCGATGCATTGCCCAACCATCCCATGGTCTGGCGGCGCTCAGAAATGAAGTAGGCTCGTAGTTGAATGTCCTCAAGCCGAATGAGCGGAGCTTCCGCTTTAGGCGGAGGAGTGGTTTTTTTGGGACTCGCTGTGGATTTACTTGCAGCCTTTTTGACTTGTGTCGCAAGGGCTGCCTTTGGTTTAGCCGTTTGTTGTTCGGCTGGCTTTGCAATTTTTTTGGCCGAAGTCTTGACAGCTTTTGCCGAGGTAGTCGTGACCTTGGTTGCTGTGGATTGTTTGGTTTTTTTTGCAGGCATAGAATTGCACCTTTTAATCTGAATCAGCTGTTTGTAAAATAATTCTTCAAAAAAAAGCGAACGCGATTAGATTGGTAGCGTGAGTGCTTTCTTAATTCGCTGGATGGTTATAACTGTAGCAGTTTTTTCTGCCGAGAAGGTTCTTCCCGGCATCAGTTGCTCCAGCTTGGGTGCTTTGCTCGGAGCATCGCTCCTGCTGGGAATCATTAATGCTTTTGTCAGGCCATTTCTTCTTTTGCTTAGTATCCCATTTATAATCATATCAATGGGGTTATTTATATTCGTTGTTAATGCTTTGCTTTTACTCTTTGTGGCACAGATCATTCCTGCTTTTCATGTGGATGGCTTTTGGAATGCCTTTTTCGGGGCCATCATTATCAGCCTCGTGAGTTGGATTCTTAGTTCATTTTTTCGCACGAGTGATGGGCGCATTCACACGATCACTCACCACCCTTCCATCAAAAAAGCCGATGCCCGTCTGATCAAGTGATGCTTTTTGACTCAGGGCGCGTTGGCGTTAAAATTTGCGGGATAACGAACGAGGCGGATGCCGCCATGTGTATCGATGCCGGCGCAGGAGCCTTGGGCTTCAATTTTTACCCCGGTTCGAAGCGATTTATCGATCCGGACAAGTCTTTCGATTGGATTCGCTCATTGGAGAGGACTGTCGACCGCGTGGCTGTGGTCGTAAATGCCGATGCGGGCTTGCTGTCGCGACTCCTCGACTCCTGTTGTTTTGAGTTCATTCAATTCCACGGGGATGAATCGCCGGCAGAGTGTATGGCTTGGGGGGCTCAAAATTGGATTCGTGCCGTGCGAGTCAGGGACAACTCCGCCCTTGATGCGGCGCTTGATTTTTCGACTCCCTTCCTCCTTCTGGACGCATGGTCTCCGGCTGCTTACGGCGGCACGGGGCATGTCGCCGACTGGAAGATGCTCAGCGAATTTGTGCGCCGGAATCCCGCAAGAAAGTTTGTTCTGGCCGGGGGTCTTACGCCGGAGAATGTCAGCGAAGCCATTCGAATCGTGAGGCCTGCAGCCGTCGATGTCGCCGGCGGGGTGGAGTCTGAACCGCGAAGGAAAGATGCCGTTCTGGTCAAAGCATTCATCAATGCTGCCACTCGAGGGTTGTATCTGGAGGGAGATTCGCCTTGACGCGGATGCACTCGGCTCGGTTCATTTCTGTTTTCCGGAGGTTTGCAATTTTTGACTGTTCGGATTTGTTATCCCATTTCATGACGATGCCATCTTTTTCTCTAGCTCATCTGCACGCTGCGGTGCTTTTTGTAGCCCTCCTCCTCTCCGGCTGCGTTACGGATAATCGTCACCGGATGGTGGTCAGCGTTGCAGATCAAAAGATGATCGTTCTTCGCGATGGCCAGCCTTTCACGATGTATCCGATATCCACTTCCAAGTTCGGTGTTGGCGATACCCCTGGATCCTATGCCACGCCTCTTGGCGTATTGCGCGTGAAGGAAAAAATTGGGCACGGCCTACCTCCGGGATCGGTCTTCAAAAGCCGCCAACCCACAGGCGAAGTTCTTGTGATCGACGCCCCTGGACGTGATCCGATTGTTACGCGCATTCTCTGGCTTGAAGGTCTCGATAACAAGAATCGCAATGCCTATCGACGCTATATCTACATTCACGGCACTCCTGAGGAGCGGAATATCGGCAAGCGGGTCAGCTACGGCTGCATCCGCATGAAATCGAAAGATGTCATCGAACTCTTCAATACGGTTGGTCTGAATTCAAAAATTTTAATCACTCCAAATCCCTTGCCGCCAACTCTGACCATGGCTGTGCCTCAGCGCGATTCCCAAAACTTGTCCTCCTCCCGCTAACTTCTAAAATTCCCTAAATGAAAAAAGCCTTCATTTTTCCCGGCAGACACCGCCAGTTTTCACTGGACACATGACAATCAATCCCGCCAAGCCATCTGTAATGAACCCTCTCGAGGAGCGGATTATCTATAAGTTCCGCAATGGGTTACTCCTCGCTGAGGCGCTCACTCATCCCAGTATTTCGCTTGAGCGAAAGAACTATCCTTTCGACAACCAACGCCTGGAATTTCTCGGCGATTCCGTGATTCAGGTGGCCGTCACGGAGCATCTCTTCCGCATGTTTCCTGATTTTGGCGAGGGTCAACTGACAAAGCTCCGAACCCGCATCGTATCGCGCCCTGCCCTCAGAGATCGCGCTCTGGCACTTGATCTCGGCAGCTTCATCATGATGGGACGAGGTGAGGAGGCCAGCGGGGGACGCGAGCGCGCCTCGACTTTGGCTGATGCCTTTGAATCCCTTGTCGGCGCAATTTATCTGGATGGCGGATTTGACGCCGCCCGTATTTTCATCCTGCGTCAGATGGAGTCGGTTTTCACTGAGATCGCGCATCAGCCCGATGAAATCAATCCCAAGGGCTACTTGCAGGAAATTCTCCAAGCCATAGAGCCTGCCGCTCCAGACTATCAAATCCTCTCACAGACGGGACCTGAGCACTCCAAGGTTTTCATCTGCTGTGTGCTTTGGAATGGACTCGAATTGGGTAGGGGATGTGGTTGCAGCAAAAAGGAGGCCCAAGTCGCAGCCGCCCAAGTCGCCCTCTCGGACCGTCTCTGGGAACAGGCCGTCAAGCCGTCTCCACCTAAGAAAAAGAAAAGAAAATGATCTACCAACTTTCACTACAAACGACCGGGCTCGCTGTCGGCCTGCTGCTGGTTCTCTCCCATGCGCTTGGTTTGCTCAAGCCCTCGGCCTCCATCCATTTCGCTCGCGCATTTCCCCGCTCCCGTATTGCGGGCACCGTGTTGCTGCTCCTCGCCGCTGTCTGGAGTTTTCTTTTGGTGACCGATATTGATCTCGGGGAGTTTTCGCGACTACGCAGTTTGATGCTTTTCGGGATCGTTGTGGGAGCCGTTCTGTCTTGGTTGTATGTCGAAGAGTTTCTGGCTGTGCGGGCGTTGGGCATGCTTCTCCTTCTCGCTTCCGAGCCTCTTTTGGAATCCTGTGCCCTGCGACCAGAGGAAAGTCGACTCCTCCTCGTCTCCTTGGCCTATGCCTGGGTCATCGCCGGGCTCTTCTTCGTCGGCATGCCTTACCTGCTTCGGGATGCTGTAAAAATCCTTACTGCCAAAAAACAAATCTGGCTTCTAGCTGCGCTTGGAGGGCTTCTCTACGGAGCCGTCCTCATGATCGCAGCTTTAATCTGGTGGTGAACCTCACCATTCCACGCCAACCACTGTCAGGGTTACTGAATGGTGAGGGGTTCCGGCCACGGTATCCTTCGAGACATTTTTCTCACCAGTTCCATAGCTTGCAGGAGCTGCGGGATTCAAAAGTTGCCATGGTTTTTCGACGTCAAAAATTTGTTTCACAATTCCGTCAATCTCAGGCTTCAACTCGGGCGCCTGCGTTGTGATCTCGCGTTCCCGACCCTGCGGTGCCACAAAATCCTGCGCCATGAGAGTTGCTGGCAGAATCAGAATGGAAAAAAATACGCGTGCTTTCATGTCTTTTTTTTACCACTCGCAAGCATTTTTTGCAAGTGGGGGAGGGACCCCGGAAGACCGGAAATCTTGACGCCAGGAAGCCCTCTCCCTTAACCTGCATTCCTCGCGATGCCGTTTCGATATTTACTGATTTCTCTCGCTGCTCTTCTGGTTGCTTGCCCTGTGGCCAAATCCCAGACTCCTGAATCCACTGAGCCTGCACCGCCGCCCAAGCGCCAGCAGGTCAACTCAGATGTCACTCCCGAGGAGAAGGCTGATTTTGATGCGGCTGCAGCCTATGATCAGAAGGGATCCATATCCACCGCGCTCGGCGGCTACCGTCGCTTCATTAAAAACCACCCCGCATCCCCATTGGCTATGAAGGCCCAATTCCGAATTGCCGAGATTTATGAGGAACTCGGCGACAGCACGAAGGCTTTCAATTCGTATCAGAAACTTGTGACCCAATACCCAGACACGCCCGATTTCGAGCGCTCGGTGAATCGTCAGGTCGTGATCGCCAATGATTATCTTGCGGGAAAAAAAGTTAAATTCCTCGGCCTGGCCTTCCTGCCTGGCACCGACCGCGCTGAGGAGATGTTTGCCTCTATTATCCAAAACGCTCCCTACAGCAAAAATGCCCCGATCGCGCAGTTCAATCTCGGGTTGACTTACGAACGTCAAAACCGCGTCCAAGAAGCTGCCAAAGCCTATCAAGGAGTTCTCGACCGCTACCCGAACAGCTCCATCGCCGATGATGCCATGTACCAAATCGGCTACATCTACATGCGGCTTGGTCAGACCGGTAAAACCCAGGACCTCTCCGCACTGATCACAGCAAAGAACACCTTCGAAGACTTCCTGCTTCAATACCCTGCCAGCGAAAAAGCCGCACAGGCCAAGGACAATGTCGTGAGCCTCGGCTCCGAGGAATCCGGCGACCTCATGAGCATCGCCAAGTTCTATGATCGCTTCAAAAACTACCGCGCCGCCGCCATCTACTACAACGACATCATCCGCCGCGCTCCGGATTCTGCGGATGCCGTAGCGGCCCGCGACCGTGTTCAGGAAATCCGCAGCGAATCGGGGGATGAAGCGCTTCGCACCGGGCCCGAGCAGGCTCAAACCGGTGAGACCGCCGCCCTCCGCCGCAGGCTCCAAGCGCAGGTGGAAACCTCCTCCCTCGCTGATTTTAACGGCCCACCTCGTCAGGACATCGTCGCCGACGAGTTGCCTATTGTAAGCAGTCCCAAGCTTCGCACTGATTCGAGGGATGTCGCTCCGATGCCGGCAGTGGAACCCACCTTGCCAAATCCATGAAGACCACGCTCGCTGCACTTCTTGCTGCCGTCCTGATGCTCGCTGGTTGCGGTTATAAATTGGGCGAGATCCGCCCGACGCCCATGCGCTCGGTGAGGGATTTATCCGTTCCGACATTTAAAAACAACACCTACGAGCCTCGCATAGAGGTGCTGTTTGCCGACACGCTCGTGAAGCGCCTCCAGCAGGATGGCAGTTACCGTATCGTCAACTCCGACCAAGCGGATGCCATCCTGAACTGCACCATCACCAAGATCGATCGCAACGCCCTTCGCTCTGTTCAGAACAACGTTCTTGCGACCAGTGAATTTGGTCTGACCGTACAGGTGCGCTATGATGTCGTTGATCAAAAAACCGGAGCCACCCTCATGAGTGGCACCGCAGTTGGCAAGACCTCGTTTTTCAGTGGGAACGACCTCCAGACGATCGAGCGCCAAGCCATGTCAAACGCTGCCGCCGATCTGGCAAACAACATCGCCGCCCAGATCACCGAAGGTTGGTAAATCGGGCCACCCGCTGTGTTAAGCGTCGTTCCCACACCCATCGGAAATCGTCAGGACATTACTCTGCGGGCGGTTGAAGTCCTCAAGTCTGCTGACTTGATTGCCGCCGAGGACACTCGACACAGCGGGCTCCTCCTTCAACATCTCGGCATCAAAAAGCCGTTCCTCAGCCTGCACGGTCATAATGAGTCGTTCCGTTGCGAGGATGTCGCCAACCGCATAGCAGGGGGCTCACACGTCGCCCTAATCACGGATGCCGGCATGCCCGGCATTTCCGATCCTGGCTACCGCCTCATCCGCACCTGCATCGACCGGGGATTGCGAGTCAGTGTGCTCCCGGGGCCATCCGCTGTGCTCACGGCCCTCGTCGGTTCAGGCTTTCCGTGCGACCGTTTTTTCTTCGGTGGCTTCTTGCCGGTCAAAAGTGGTCGCCGCGTCAACGAACTCGCAGCCGCCACCGCAAGGGGTGAAACAAGCATTTACTTTGAGTCACCGCACCGAATCCTTAAAACACTCGCCGCCCTCGATACGATCTGTCCGGGGCGCACCGTCTGTGTCGCCCGCGAACTCACAAAAACTTTCGAGGAATACCGCCGGGATACGCCAGGTGCCCTCATCGGTCATTTCGAAAAGCATCCGCCCAAGGGCGAGATCACGCTTGTGATTCCTCCTGGATCAAGTGCGGGCGACGAGTCGGTTTCATCTGAAGAGGGCGATTGACCATGCCGCCACTGACGCCGCGCCAGCGTTTGCTTCGACTGGGAGTTATAGCCGTCTCAGCTCTGCTGCTCGCCCTCCCGATTCTCAAAAGCCTGAATCCATCACTTCCTGCATTGCCTTGCGGTTTCAAAGCCCTCACCGGCCTTCCCTGCCTCTTCTGCGGAGGCACTCGCTCCGCCTGCGCCGCTCTTCGTGGCGACTTTGCCTATTCGCTTTACCTGAACGCCCTCTCGATCCCACTCCTTGCTTTCATCCTGCTACTCGCTCTCGCAAGCACGCTGGAGATCGCACGCGGCCGTCCCTTCACTCACTGGCACTCGCTTTCGAGGCCTATTTTTAAATTCTGGCCCGCCTTGGTTTTCTTCCTGCTCGTTTGGTGGGCTGTTCATTTGGTTTCGGCCCTGCGAACCCCCAAGCCCGAGTTGTTGAATCCCGACAACCCCATCGCCAGCCGTCTCCGCTGCCTCATCTAGCTGATTTTCAGAAAGGGTTGTTTATTTTTTTCGCGCCATTTTGGGCAGTTCGAGAGTGGTGGCGAACAACCAAAAACCGAATGCTGGATTCGATCTCTCGGAATAGAAAGTTGCAGGGAAACCTTCGCAGATTTACTCGCTCGTAATCACCGACTCGCTCATTGAAACTCTCCGGTTATTCGGCTGAGCTGAATGGAAAGGTAGTGCAGGGCGGGGTGCGCCTTTGGCAAGCGCTGGAAAACTTTGGCCTGTTAGCGTTTTCCATTCGAGTGCACGCGGGCTTTTGCTATCGTTCGGGCATGAAATTTTCCCGGTTCGCTGCAGTTTTTCTTTTTCCTGCGATCCTCGTGGCCCGCGAGACAATGATCGACAATACCGGCGTGGTTGAAAACCCCAAGCCCACTTGGGAGACACAGAACAAAGCTCGTACATTCTCGCTTCTCATCCCCGCACCGCGAGGACAGATCACGGATCGCAATGGACAGCCTCTCGCCCAGAGTCGCGTTAGCTACAATCTCGCCATTAGCTTCCCCACTCCATTAGATTGGCCGGATTCAAAAATCCTCTCCTTTGCCCGCCAGCAGATGGCCATGGCGTCGGGATTGATCAACAGGGACATGCGCCTCTCGGATGCCGCGATTCTGAACCACTACAAGAACCGTGGCGTGCTGCCGCTGGATATAGCGACGGACCTTCTCCCACGCGAACTCTCCGCCGTACAGCGCGGCATGTCGCCCAACCAGGTGCTCCGCCAAACGTATGTGCGTTTCTATCCTAATGGCCCGCTCGCCGCGCACATCATTGGATACACCGGCTACGAGGCGCCGCTCTCCTCGCGCCCGATCGAAAACAACGACCTCATTTTCTCCGAGAGTGAGGGACGCGAAGGGCTCGAGCAGGTCTTCGACCGCGAACTGCGTGGGCAACCCGGTCTCCTGCAAATCACATTCGACTCAAATGGCAAAAAAGTCTCCGAACGCGTGGCCCGCCAGCCTGTGCCAGGCTACAATGTCGTAACCACGATTGACCTCCCACTGCAGCAAGAGGCCGAAAAAGTCCTCGCAAAAAATACAAACCGGGGAGCGCTCGTCGTTATGGATCCCAATAATGGAGAAATCCTCACCATGGCCTCCTACCCGGCATTCAACCCGAACGATTTTGTTCCGGTTGTGAGACAGGATGTTTTTGCACGCTACTCGAACGATCCTGCCGACCCGCTCGTCCCGCGTGCATTCCGCTCGGCCTATCCGCCTGGTTCCACATTCAAGACGTTCGTAGGATTCGCAGGGCTGGAAACGGGTCGCATTAGTCCAAAAGAGACCTTCACCTGCCCAACATCTTTCACAGTCGGCGACCACACGTTTCGCAACTGGAAAAAAGTCGACGCCGGACGACTTACCTTCAAGGAGGCTCTCACGCAGTCGTGTAATACCTGGTTCTACCAGGCAGGCCTGAAGATGGGGGCAGCTCCTATCATCGACTATGCAAAGCGGATTGGACTCGGGCGCCGCACCGGCATTCCTCTCCGCTCCGAGTCCTCGGGAAACATCCCCGACGACGACTACATGCTCCGCGTTCACAAGCGCACACTCAAAGGCGGTGACGTGGCAAACCTCTCAATCGGTCAAGGCGACATTCTCATCAGTCCTCTCCAAATGGCGCAGGCCATGAGCGTCATGGCTAATGGAGGGTTCCTCCATCAGGCCCGCCTGGTTCTTCAAGTGCAGTCAATCGACAACAAAGTTGTCGCTGCCTATCCCGACCGGATTCGCGAGCAGATTCCCGTGGCGCCGGAGGTCCGTGATGAACTCCGGCGCGCACTGGTTGGCGTGACGAGTGATGGCTTGGGAACAGCCCACCAAGCGGCCGTGAAAGGAATCGATGTTGCCGGCAAAACCGGAACCGCCCAGTGGGGGCCGACCGATCGCCAGCGCATCGCAGCGTGGTTTGCAGGTTTTCTGCCAGCGGATAATCCCAAGTATTCCTTCGCCGCACTCTACGAGGGAGAGCCCGGTGTGAAGACTGGTGGCGGATCGCACGCTGCTCCGCTTATCGGAAAACTCTTCAGGGAAATCTATAAAACCTCCACTTCCAAAAAAAACTCTTCCCCCGCCGCTCCCCAGGCGACTCCCTCGCCGGCGCCCGATCTCACCGCGCCAGCAGCCGTTCCTATTGATGAATCGAACTGAAAAAAATTCAGAAAAATATCCGCTCCGCTTGACAGAGAGCCGCTCATTTGTTGCTCTTCACACCGTCAGTCTAATTCCAACCAACTCCACCAAACATACAAAACCATGAACAAAGTTGAACTCACCGTAGCAGTCCAAAAAACCCTCGACTCCACCAAAGCAGACGCAGAGCGCGCTGTGAACGCCGTCATCGATGCCATCAAACTCGGCGTCAAAAAAACAAAGACCGTCCAGCTCATCGGCTTCGGCACCTTCAAAATCAGCAATCGCAAAGCCCGCACTGGCGTGAATCCTAAGACTGGCGCGAAGATCAAGATCAAGGCTTCGAAGACTGTTCGTTTCGTTCCTGGCAAAGCATTCAAAGGAGCGATCTAACTTTCCCCTCCGCTTAAAAAAGACCCGTTTGGCTGTGCGCTGAACGGGTCTTTTTATTTACCAAAAAAATGGTTCACCCTATGGGACTCATCGCCTCACGGGCATGTGGCACACACGCCGAAAAACTCCAGCGAGTGACTCAGGTCGCGGAATCCATATTGCTGGGCAATCCGCTTCTCCGCATCTCCGATGGGGCATGGGATGTCTATAAGCACCACGCTCCCGCATGAGCGGCAGATCAGGTGATCGTAGTGTTTGCGCGGATCGCTGATCTCGTAGTAACTGCACGACCGCTGCAAATTCACCTTGTGCACCAGATGCAGCTTTTCCATCAGCAGGATCATTCGAAAAACAGTGGCATAGTCCGGGTGGGCCCCTTCGTGACTTGATGCGGCGGACTGGATTTCCTGCAGGCTCATGGGCCGCCCCGACTTGAAGAGCGCTTGAAGAATGCCACGTCGGTTGCAAGTGATTCGCAGTCCCTCGCGGCGCAGAATCTCTGTAACGCTCTCCGGAGTGAATGCGGCTTCGGTTCGGTTCATCATTCAAAAATAACGTCTTCGGCACCTCGATCAATCGTCGAATCTTTTTCGCACCGGCAGTCCCTGTGAGGCCAGGTGCGCCTTGGCTTCGGCGACGGTGTGTTTGCCGAAATGAAAGATGCTCGCGGCGAGCACGGCGTCGGCGAGACCATCTCGCAGCACATCGGCGAGGTGTTGGAGTTCGCCGGCGCCTCCGCTGGCAATCACCGGTATTCCCACGGCCTCGGAGACGGCTCGCGTCAATTCCAAATCATACCCGCCGCAGGTGCCGTCGGCATCCATGCTTGTCAGCAGGATCTCACCCGCGCCGCGCTTTGCTGCCTCAACGATCCACTGGATTGCGTCGCGCTCGGTGGGCTTTCGGCCTCCATGCGTGTAAACCCTCCACTTCCCGGGCCCGTCGCGCTTGGCGTCCACCGCTACCACGACGCATTGCGAACCGAAGGCGTCCGCCGCCTCACTGATGAGTTCAGGCCGTTGGAGAGCTGATGTGTTCACGCTCACCTTGTCTGCACCGGCTCGAAGCATTGTGCGGAAATCCTCCACAGCTCGAATACCTCCACCCACCGTGAGTGGCATGAAGCACTGCTCGGCTGTGCGCTCGACGACTGAAACCATTGTGGCGCGGCCGTCGCTGGATGCCGTGATGTCCAGAAAAACGAGTTCATCGGCTCCCTGTCGGTCATACATCTTCGCACACTCCACAGGATCGCCCGCATCGCGGAGATTCAGAAATTTCGTTCCCTTCACGACGCGACCATCGGTCACATCCAGACATGGAATCACTCGTTTTGCCAACATGGCTTCAACAATCCGCGCATGGTCTGTGAAATCGAGACTAAAATGATTGCGCCTGCCGCGCATCGGTTCCTATTGTGTTGCATCCTGCACGTGTGGGGATGCAGGGAGGACTTCATGGAAACATATCGAGCAAACCGCCACTTAGCCCGTCTTCAGGCCTTGATCGCCTGCGTGCTGGCGGTTTTTCTGCTCTCAGGCTGCCAGACTACCGAGACCTTCCGTTCCCCGCGCGGCCTGCAAGCTGCGGGAGATTTCAATACCGTGGTCATCGATGCGGGTCATGGCGGACACGACTCGGGAGCCAAGTCGGCAAAAGGTGCGCCTGAAAAACAGCTCACCCTTGATACGGCTCGCAGGGTTTCTCGCATTCTCCGCTCATCCGGCTTGCGAGTCGTTGAAACGCGCTCAGGGGATTATTTTATTCCGCTGGATCAACGCGTCGCGCGTTCGAACAGCCTTCGGAACGTCGTCTTTATAAGTATCCACTACAATTGGGTGAAAAAGTCCAAACCATCGGGCGTGGAAACCTTCTTTTACAGTCCACGCAGCTCCCGTCTTGCTGCCAACATTCAACGAGAAGTCGTGAAAAATTCCGGATCCCTGAACAGAGGCATCAAGCAGCGGGGTTTTTATGTTCTCAAGAACAACAAACGTCCGGCCGTGCTCTGCGAATTAGGATTTGTTTCGAATCCCTCCGAAAACCGGATTCTTCAAACTGGCGCTGGCCGTCAACGGCTCGCAGAGTCTGTTGCCAGAGGCATTCTTGCTGAAAAAGCTGGACGCAATCCCTGACCAGCTTCAGGGATCAGCCTCCATCAGTACTTCCTTTGCGGCAGTGCGGATCGCCCGCATCCCATCTGCCATCTCCTCCAATGTCACGCACAAGGGCGGCATGAAGACGATTGTGTCGAGAACTGGCCTGGTCAGGATTCCATATCGTCTCGCAGCCAGGCAGATTTTTGCTCCCACACGCATCATCCATGGAAAGGCCGCACCGTTCCTCTGGCGAACTTCGATGCCGGCTATCAATCCACACTGGCGGGTTTCATAAATGCCAGGCTCATTTTTTATCTCGGCCAGCAACTCGCCCAATCGCTCAATTTTCGGAGCCATTTTTTCCAGCACACACTCGTCGCGGAAAACATCCAGGCTCGCCAGCGCTGCGGCGCAACCGACCGGGTTTCCCGAGTAACTGTGTCCATAGTAGAACGTCTTTCCCTCTTCGACATCGCCGAGAAAGGCATCAAATACCTTCGCCGTGGTCAGAGTCGCAGCGAGTGGCACATACCCGCCGGTCAGGCCCTTCGCGAGACAAAGAAAGTCGGGAATCACCTCTTCTTGCTGACACGCAAACATTGTCCCTGTCCGCCCGAAGCCGGTCATCACTTCATCCAATATCAAAAACACACCGGCCTCATCGCACTTCTTCCGTAGCGATCGCAGCATTCCCTTGGGCCATGTTTTCATGCCAGCCGCGCCTTGAATCAACGGCTCGATGACAACAGCAGCCACATCGCCATGGTGAAACCCGGGCAGCGCATCGAGTTCTTCGGGTCCGCTGATGCGAGTAACAGGGAACTGATGCCCGGTCACACCCCTCTGGAACGCTCCAATTCCACCAAGACTTGCCGCGCCGAGTGTGTCCCCATGGTAGGCGTTCTCAAATGTGATGAAGCGCGAGCGGTTCATGTGGCCTGCCATCTGCCAAAACTGAACCGCCATTTTCATAGCAGCTTCAACAGCGGTGGAGCCGTCATCGCTCAGAAAAACCCGCTCCAAAGTGCCCTCGGGAAAATAGCCTGAAAGCCTCGTGGCGAGCTCTATGGCAGGGGGATTCGTTGTTCCAAGAAAGGAAACATGGGCCACCCGCTCGAGTTGGTCTTGAATGGCCCGGTTGATTTTGGGGTGGGCGTGGCCGTGGATATTCGTCCAAATCGACGAATTGCCATCCAAGTAGCGACGACCTTCGCTGTCCTCAAGCCAAGCCCCCTGGCCTCGAACTAGGACAACTGGCGAGTGGTCCTCTGCGCACCAATCCCGCATTGGCGTGAAGGGATGCCAAAGATGCTTTTTATCGCTCTCGACCAGTGCCTGCGTATTCCAAACATCTCGCATAGGAGGCGTGTTTAACTCATAGAAATCATGTCGTGAATTCCAAACCGGCCGGTCTTCAAACTCTCTTGCGCCTTTTTGCCTACTTTGCAGGTGTGGTACTACTCGCCTGCCTTCTCTCGCCGCCGCTCTATTGGGTCGGCACATGGCTTGCCGAGATCGGCGTCCTTCCCGTCGTGAAGGGGTTTCCATTCCACCGCTACTTCAGCCGGAGTGTTCAGATTTCCGCCATTGTTCTGCTCTTGCCGGCCTTTCGTGGCATCGGAATCAGGGGGTTCTCCGACCTTGGCCTGCAGCCCAACCTCCAATGGCGACGTGACCTCATATCCGGCTTCCTGCTGGCATTGGTTCCAGTCATTCTGCTTGGAGCGGGCTACGTGCTTTCAGGAGTTTTTTCACCCAAGCCCAATTTCGATTCGGTAGGATTCCTTCGCATTGGCGGCACAGCGGCTGTCGTGTCCACGATCGAAGAATTCCTCTTCCGGGGTGTGTTGCTAGGACTCGCTGTTGCTGTGATGCCACGCTATGTTGCGGCTCTTTTATCGGCCGTCTTGTTTGCAGTGGTTCATTTCATGCGCACCTCGCGTCAGGCTCTTGAGGTTCCGGTTGGATGGTTGAGTGGCTTCGAGCAGTTGCCACTCGCGTTTTCCAGCGCGCCGCCATGGCCCCTGCTGGGGTGGGGTTTTCTTTCGCTGTTCATTGCCGGGCTTCTTCTCGCTTACGCCACCCTTCAGACGCGCTCACTTTTTATCCCCATTGGACTCCATGCCGGATGGATCTTCGGCCAACAGTCGCTTCAACTTGTTGCACAGTTCCGTCCGAAGCCTCCAGACAGCCTCTTGCCATGGGTTGGTCCCAATGTGGTTAGTGGCGCTGTGCCAACCGGCCTCATTCCGGCTTTCGTTCTTCTTGCGACCTGCGTGCTTGTTTGGGTTTACCTTCGCCGTGTCTCACGCACTTCTTGAAACCCTCTTCTCTCTTTTCTTTCCCCCGCATTGCGCCGGTTGCGCGGTGAAAGTTGAATCCTTGCACGATTTCTGCCCTGCGTGCGCGGCTACTATCGAATTCATCCAGATTCCACGCTGCCAGATCTGCTCGCAACCATTCGACGGAATCTCCGCTGAGTTCGAGTGCCCAAACTGCCGAGGGGCTGCGTTTCACTTTGAGTGCGCGGTGTCCGTTGCGCGCAGCCGCCGCGTCATTCGCGAATTGATCCACAGGGTTAAATACAGTCGTGAAATTTGGATTGTGAAAATTCTTGGCAGGATTCTGGCTCAAGGACTTGAAGACTCGCGCCTCTCGGGGCAGGATTTCGATGCCATAGTGCCGGTGCCCCTGCACTCAAAACGCCTCCGCGAACGTGAATTCAATCAAGCAGCTCTCCTCGCCGGACAGCTTTCCCGCGCCTCCGGCCTTCCCGTGAGGGATGTTCTCGTGCGCAGTCGCTACACGGGCACCCAGACAGCGCTCGACCGTGCCGAGCGAAGGCAAAACTTGCGGAATGCTTTTTCACTGCGCAAGAATGCCGATGTGACAGATCAAAACCTGCTTCTGATTGATGATGTGCTGACAACTGGATCGACTCTCGATGCCTGTGCGGCCATCCTTCTGGAGCAGGGAGCAGAGTCCGTTCGCGCTCTCACTCTGGCGCGCGGTTAGAAAGCAATTCACACCATGGCCATCTTTAAAAAACCCATCCTCCGATCTCTTGGCAGCAAAACCCGTGAGATGCCCTCCGGTCTCTGGACCAAGTGCCCGTCTTGCGGCGAAGTCATCCACAACCTCGCTCTCTCCGAGAATCTGCAGGTCTGCCCAAAGTGCGATCACCATTTCAACCTCGGCTCCCGCGAACGCATCGAAAGCCTCCTCGATCCGGATTCTTTTGAAGAACACGATGCCTCGATGACCTCGGTTGATCCACTCGGATTCAAGGGCGTGACGACTTATGCGGACCGCCTCCAGAATTACAAACAGAAGACGGGACTTGTTGACGCCGTCACCACAGGGGCTGGGAAAATCAACGGACGCCTTGTGGGGCTGGGTGTCATGGACTTCAACTTCCTTGCCGCCACCATGGGGTCGGTCGTGGGAGAAAAAATCACACGCATCATTGAATTTTCCACGAAGAACAAGCTCCCTGTCATTCTCGTCTGCGCCTCCGGCGGTGCTCGGATGTATGAGGGAATGCTGAGTCTCATGCAAATGGCCAAAACCAGCGGCGCCCTTGCACTGCACGCCGAGGCTAAGCTGCCATATATCACGGTTCTCACAAATCCCACCACGGCAGGCGTCATGGCCAGTTACGCCTCCCTGGGCGATGTCATCATCGCCGAGCCGAAAGCGATGATCGGATTTGCCGGTCCCCGGGTCATTCGTGAGACCACGCACCAGACACTTCCTCCGGATTTTCAAACTGCCGAGTTTCTTGAAAAGCACGGACTCGTCGATCTTATCGTGCCCCGCCAGAAAATGCGCCAAACACTTGGAGATTTGCTCGCCTACCTCGGCACGAAGTGAATTTCCAAGAAGCGCTGGATTGGTTGAACGACACCCAGTTCACTGGAATCAAGCTCGGCCTCGACAATACACATCGTCTGCTCGGAGCCATCGGAAATCCGCATCAGCGCTTGCGTTTTCTTCATGTCGCCGGAACCAATGGCAAGGG
>DGXZ01000087.1:40740-41173 GCA_002396485.1 Spartobacteria bacterium UBA5019 | reverse complement strand
ATGTCGCCGGAACCAATGGCAAGGGCTCTGTCTGCGCCATGCTGGATTCGTGCCTGCGTGCGGCAGGTCATCGAACGGGTCTCTACACATCGCCGCACCTTGTCGATTTTCGCGAACGCATCCGAGTGGATGGTGTGAAGATTTCCCAACAGGAAACAACTCATGGCCTCAACCGCTTGCGCGATGCCGCAGAGAAATGGGACCACAAACCGACATTCTTTGAGTTGAGCACCGTCCTGGCCTTCGATCACTTTGAGCGCGCCGGTTGTGATGTCGTGGTCCTGGAGACAGGTATGGGCGGGCGTCTGGACTCGACAAATGTGGTCACGCCACTCGTTTCAGTCATCACTCCGATTGCCATGGATCACATGGCGTGGCTTGGGGATAGCCTTGCAAAAATCGCCGCCGAAAAGGCGGGCATCATCAAGCCGGG
>DGXZ01000087.1:40109-40557 GCA_002396485.1 Spartobacteria bacterium UBA5019 | reverse complement strand
ATCATCAAGCCGGGGGCACCTGTCATTTCCTCTCCACAGCAGTCATCAGCCGCAGAGGTTCTGACGGCCAAGGCCCTCGAGGCCGGGAGCGCAATCCGTTTCATCGAGGCTCCAACCGATATCCCTGTCGCATTGCCTGGAGCCCACCAGCTCTGGAATGCGGCAGTTGCCATTGCCTCCCTCCACGCTTCAGGCCTTCTTTGCTCGCCGGAGGCAATTGAAAAAGGTCTCGCCATTGTAAAATGGCCGGCACGCTTTCAAAGGGTGGGCGAGCGCATCATCGTTGATGGTGCCCATAACGAACACTCTGCCGAGGCGCTTCGATCCACTTGGCATGACGTCTTCGGAACTCAGAAGGCGGCCATCGTTTTTGGCACCCTCTGCGATAAGGAATACGCGGCCATGCTCCAAATTCTCGAAAAAATAGGACACGAATTTCTTTTCGTTC
>DGXZ01000087.1:6524-39932 GCA_002396485.1 Spartobacteria bacterium UBA5019 | reverse complement strand
GAATTTCTTTTCGTTCCCGTTCGAAACGAGAGATCCGAAGATCCCGGCGCTTTGATGACCCTGACCTCTTTGCCTTCGCGGCATTTTTCCGATCTGCCAAGTGCGATCAAAGCGGCGTTGAATGCCAACCATCCTGTCCTTGTGACCGGATCTCTTTTTCTGGCAGGCGAGGCACTTGAAAATCTTAAAAAGGCCGGCTTCGAAACCGGTTGCCTTTAAATCTGGGGTTTGCTCGAGGAGTGCTCAAAGACCCAGACGGAACGCCGAGTAGGCTGCCGCAGCCTTCGGCGTCAGCCGCACACGCAGTCGAACGTCGTTATCGACATATTCCGAGTGACGGATGTCGCCCTCCCGGTGCAGTCGTGCTATGAGATCCGCACGGCTTTGTGGAATCTGAAGCTCCAATGTGAGCAGGTCGTCGGCAACAAATTCGCTGACGCGACTCACGAGTTCCTGTAGGCCAGCTCCCGTCTTCACTGAAACAAAAACAGCCTCAGGAAAGCGAGACCGCATTTCGTGGATCACTGACTCGTCGGCCACATTGTCGATTTTATTGAAAACAATCAGCGTGCGCCGGGAGTCGGCTCCTAGCTCGTGGAGAACGCTCCGTGTTGTTTCATAAAAATCCATCACCTCCGGCTGGCTGATATCCAGAACATGGATCAGGAAGTCGGACATCACCGCTTCCTCCAGCGTGGCGTTGAAAGCCTGGACCAAGCCGTGCGGGAGCTTTCTGACGAAACCCACTGTATCTGTGAGCAACAGGGGCTGGTTGTTTGGGAGGGCGATCTTGCGAGTGGTGGTATCAAGCGTTGCGAAGAGTTTGTCCTCTACGAGCACCTGGGCTCCAGTGAGGGCGCGGAGGAGCGAGGATTTGCCGGCATTCGTGTATCCCACGATGGCTGCGTTGGGAACGGGCGCACGTTTGCGGTCTTTACGCTGCGTGGCTCGGCGGCGCTTTACCGCCTCAAGCTCGCTTTTCAGGCGGTCGATCTGGCCACGGATTTTTCGTTTGTCTTGTTCAAGCTGCGATTCACCTTCGCCCTTCGAGCCGATGCCGCCGCCTTGTTTGCCAAGGTGGGACCATGCGCGAACCAGACGGGGAAGCGAATACTCCATTCGGGCCAAATCCACCTGCAACCGGGCTTCCATCGTCTGTGCCCGCTTCGCAAAAATATCCAGAATCACCTCCTGGCGGTCGATGACAAGCATCCCGGTGAGCTTTTCCCAGTTCCGCTGTTGGGACGGAGTCAGTTCGTTGTCGAAGATGATCACATCCGCCTTGGCTTCCTTAGCGACGGCTGCAAGCTCCTCCGCCTTCCCTGAGCCCATGAGATAACGGGCGTGTGGTTCCCGGTGATGCACAAGTTGCCGATCAACGGTTGGAATGCCAAGTGTGTTGACCAACTCCTCCAGCTCATCCAACAAGCTCGACGCCTCGGACTCGCTCGCATTGCCACAGTATGCTCCCACGAGCACCGCCCTCTCTACCATCTTGGGTTTTTCTTTGATCTGAAACATTCCGCGAACAGCAGAATGGCATCGGAGGGCAAAATCGGCAAGGCAACGCAGGCGTCGGATTCGTTCCAGTCAATGGGCTGTGAATTTCCGCTTTCTTCATCCCTCGAATCGAATAAGGTAATTTTATCCCCCATGGCTTCCACGTTCAATCCTGTCGCCAATCAGATGCCGACCATTATTGTGGGCGTGGCTGATTTTAAAATCAGCACCGAGCCCTCCACTTGCCTCGCCACGCACGCACTTGGTTCCTGCCTGGGTATTACATTTCACGACTCCAAGCGCCGTATCGGAGGGATGCTCCATGCGATGCTGCCTACTGCCAGTCTTCATGAGGGTCAGAAAATCCGCGAGGCCATGTTCCTCGACACTGGTATTCCTCGTATGCTGACCGCGTTGATCCGTGCCGGAGCCAAGAAAGGCGATATCCGTTGCAAGGTCTTCGGCGGCGCCCAACTCATGGCGACAGATCATTTTTTTAGGATCGGCTCCAAGAACATCGATATGTTTTACCGGCTCAGCCAAGAAATGGATCTGGATGTCGTCTCATGGGAAGTGAGCGGACGCGTGAACCGGACCATTCGGCTGAACAACCAGACGGGCGATGTCATTGTGAAAATTCCCTCGAAACCTGAGTTTATCCGCTAATGAAATCCGCAGCTGACCTCCAGACAGTGGTTGAGATGACTCGGTCTATTCCCTGCGCCCCGGCGATTCTTCCGAAACTGCTCAAGCTTGCCGAGGGGAGTTCTTCCGACCTTGGAGAAATGGAAATGCTGATCAATCTGGATACGGGTCTTGCCACCGATGTTTTGCGAACCGCAAATTCCGCCTACTTCGCCAGCAATCAGCGCTGTGAAAACATATCGGACGCCATCCTGCGCCTTGGCAGCAAAGTTCTTTACCGTATCGCAGCCTCCACTCTCACCGGGCGCTGGCTTGTTCATCCTGTGAGGGGATACGGCTGGGAACCCGGTGATCTTTGCCGACACTCGCTCTGTGTGGCGATCTGCGCCGAGACGTTTGCCAAGAAAATGCAGCTGGCCGATGCCGCGACGGCCTACACCGCTGGCCTCATTCACGATCTCGGAAAGTTCGCTCTCGCCTACGCCAATTTCACGGCCTTGGACGAAATTACCAATCGTGTTCCCGACGAATTTGCCACCTGGCGCGAAGCCGAAAAAGTGATTCTCGGCTTTGAGTCCACCCAGGTCACTAAAGCTCTCCTCGAGAACTGGGGCTTCCCCTCCACATTTGTGTCTGTGGGCTACTATTATCAAACCCCCTCGGAATGCCCGGATGCGGAAAGAAAGATCGTGACCCTCATCCACGCCGCCAAACATGTCGCCACACAGATCGGCTACGGTGTGGGCGTGGATGGGTTTTACTATGAGCCAGATGAGGCCGCGCTCAAAGAAGTCGGCTTCAAGGAGGAGGAAATGGATGCCGCCATTCCTGAAATTCTCTCCACCATCCAGCGCTTCATCAGCCCATCCGGAGAAATCCGATTCACCTGATCCGCACCTCTCCCGAAAAAACTGAAGAGGGCTTACAAAAGCTATTCAGGCTTTAACTTCAAGCGGAGCTTGGCGGTTCATCCCGGCACCGCGCAGGTTCAGTGGGTTGCCTTGTCGAGGGCGTGGTAGGCTGCTCCCAGGAGTGCGGCTTGGTCGTTCAGGATGACGAGTACTGGCATGTTTTCCATAACGGAGGAGAGGCGGCCCTTGTCATTGAAGGCGTGGAGGAAGGCGACGCTCTGGATGTGGCTGGGCAGTTTTGCCGGGATGCCTCCGCCGAGAAAGACGCCTCCGGTGGACATGGTTTTCAGTGCCATGTTTGAGGCTTCCGCTCCGAGACAGCTTACGAAGATGTCGAGAGTCTTGGCGCACATCGCGCATTCGCCCGAGTTGGCATACTTCGCAATAACAACGCCGGCGTCGGTCTTTTTCATTTCCTCTGCGACGGCGGGGAGTTCCTTTCCTCGACCAGTTTCGCGGAGGAATTTGTAGATGTTTTCGATGCCAAGGCCCGAGGCGACTCGCTCCGCGCTGACGTGGCCGAATTGTTTGATGAGATACTCAAGGAGCGCGATCTCAAGTTCGTTCCTTGGAGCGAAGTCGGCATGGCCGCCCTCACAAGCCCAGACATGGTGCTTGTGTCCATCCCAGTAAAGTCCCGCTTGGCCGAGGCCCGTGCCCGGTGAGACAACGCAACGGTTGCCTTTGGAGCCGGCTGCGCCTTGTTGAACGATGGCGAAGTCGCTGGCCTGCAAGTGGGCAATGCCGTGGGCATTCGCTTCGAGGTCGTTCAGGACGGCGACATGAGGGATTCCGAATTCCTGGGAGATTTCGGTGGCATCGACTCCCCATGTGAGGTTGGTGGGTTTGGCGCGACCATTGCTGACGACGCCTGGAACTCCGAAGCCCGACGCCAGCATGGGTGGGGCGTCATTTCCAAGAAACTCGCGCAGCATGGCGTTCAGGCCCAGATAGCCGGCACTCGGGTAACGCTGCTCGCGAAGGAGCGCTAGGGAGTTTCCGGCGACGCCGAAGAGAGCCAGGTTGGTTTTTGTGCCTCCTATGTCGCCAGCGAGGATGAGGTGCTGCTGGGCCGGCATTACTTATTGAGAAGGTAGTGATGCCATGCGTGGCCGGATTTCTCGATGAGTCGATCCGAGGCCTCGGGGCCCCATGTTCCGGCTGCGTAGTTTGGAAAATCACGCGGGTGCAGGGCCTGCCAGACATCCAGGATGGGATTCACAATGCGCCAGGACGCGTCCACGCTGTCGTAGCGGTGGAAGAGAGTCATGTCGCCGATCATACAATCGTAGAGAAGCGTTTCGTAGCCGGTGGCGGCATTCGCCTCTCCGAATTCCTGGTAGCTGAAATCAAGCGGCACATTGGCAATGGAAATCCCAGGGCCGGGGCGCTTGGCGTGGATATCCATCGTGATGCCCTCGTCTGGTTGCACATGGATGACCAGGCGGTTCGGCATAATATTGTCCTCTAAACCTTTGCCAAAGAGAAGGAGTGGTGTGCGCTTGAAACCGATGACGATCTGGGTTGTGTGGGCGGCGAGGCGCTTGCCGCTGCGGATGAAGAATGGGACGTCGGCCCAGCGCCAGTTGTCCACCTCGAGTTTCATGGCGACAAACGTCTCGGTGTTTGACTGAGGATTCACATCCGGCTCGGTGCGGTAGCCCGGGACGTTTTTTCCGCCGATGATGCCGGCCCCGTATTGGCCGCGGACGGTGTTGGCCAGAACTTCTTCGGGTTCCATCGGGCGGATGGCTTCGAGGACCTTTACCTTTTCGTTGCGCACGCTGTCGCCGGAGATCGACGTGGGTGGTTCCATTGCCACGAGCGAGAGCACGGAGAGAATATGGTTTTGTACCATGTCGCGTGTCACACCGGAGTGGTCGTAGTAGCCTCCGCGCAGTTCCACGCCGAGTTCCTCGGCGACAGTAATCTGCACGTAGTCGATGTAGCGGCGGTTCCAGATCGGCTCGAACACGCTGTTTCCGAAGCGGAAGACCATGATGTTCTGGACTGTTTCTTTGCCGAGGTAGTGGTCGATGCGGTAAATCTGCGATTCGGCAACGTGCTTGGTGAGGTCTGCATTCAGGTCGCGGGCGCTTTGCAGGTCGTGGCCGAAGGGTTTTTCAATGATAACTCGGCGCCAGGCATCCGGCTTCTCCTTGGTGAGGCCGGCGTTTCCAAGTTGCTCCACGACCTTGCCGAAGAAGGTCGGTGCGATGGCGAGGTAGAAAAGAACATTGCCGGGCAGGTTCCACGTTCTCTGGACGTCGTTGATTTTCGCTCCCAGGTGCTGAAACGTGTCGGGATTGTTGAAGTCGCCGGAAATGTAGTAGCTGCGCTTGGAAAAGTCTTCCCACTCGTCCTGATCGACCGGACGGGTGGCAAATTGTTGAATGTCCGAGGTGATCTGCGTTCGAAAAAGCTCGTCGTTACTGTCGCTCACGGCCACACCGATGACGGCGAAGTTCTCGGGCAGAAGTTTGAGGGCTTTCAGATTGTAGAGTGCGGGCAGTAGCTTGCGCTTGGTGAGGTCACCCGAGGCTCCGAAGATGACAATCGTGCAGGGGTCGCCAGGGCATTCATGGCCGGTCAAAGGTTTGGTGGACATACAAGCTCCTGCGTATCGGAGGACATGCCCCGCGACAAGACATCCGTACGGGTGTTGTCGAAATTGCTAAGCGCTCGCTTGAATCTCGCACTCGCCCGCGCTGGCCAGCCACTCGGAGTTGGCTTTTTCCAAGGAGTCTCCTACATCCGCGAGTTCACGGTTTATTCGCATCGCGAGGGCGGGGCTGTCATGGGTCTCCTTGTCCTCCATCTTCGCCGTGAGTTCACGCTGGCGTGCCTCAAGAGTCTGGATCTGGGTCTCAAGCTCGGCCACGCGCCGTTCACGGGCGCGCTTTTCGGCGGCTTCCGCTTTTCGGGCTTCCGCTTCGGCGCGGCGTTGGGCCTTGATTTCCTTAAGCCCCATTTTCGGCTGGTCGGAGGTTTTTGAAGGTGTGGTTTCGGGCTGAAAGTTTCCCAGCGACGCAACTGTGCCCGCCCTCACGTTGCCGCCGGCGCGGGACTTCTCACGGAAGTAATCGTAATCGCCCGCATACTGCGTGAGTTTGCCAGCCTGCACATGGATGACTGAAGTCGCGATGGCTCGAATGAAATGCACATCGTGGCTGACGAAAAAGATTGTTCCCTCGTAGGGTTTGAGTGCCCGGATGAGGGCATCGATACTTGGCATGTCGAGGTGGGTCGTCGGCTCGTCGAGGAGCAAGAAGTTCGGGGGATCGAGCAGAAGCTTGACCAGTGCCACCCGGCTTTTCTCCCCGCCGCTCAGAACGCCGATTGGCTTGAAGACATCATCTCCGCGAAACAAAAACGCTCCCAGCACGGTGCGGGCAGCCTGCTCTGGGACAGGGCGCGCGATGGATTGCACCTCGTCGAGTACCGAGCGTTTGGTGTTGAGCCCTTCGGTTCGGTGTTGGGCGAAGTAGCCGATGCCGCAGTTATGCCCCGGTGTGCGTGTGCCGGCTTGGAGTTCGAGTTGGCCGCCGAGTATTTTGAGTAAAGTGGACTTGCCTGCGCCGTTCGGTCCGACCAGCACGGTGCGTTGGCCTTTTTCGATCTCTAGATTTAAATCCTCGTAGATCACTTTCTCACCATAGGCCTGGCGTATGCCCTCGAGGGCGATCACGCGCTGACCGCCTCGGGGAGGCTGTGGAAAACGGAAACTCACTGTCGGCTCGTCGGACTCTGGTGCTTCGATGCGAACCATGCGGGCGAGTTGCTTAATGCGGTCCTGCGCCTGCGCGGCCTTGCTGGCCTTGGCGCGGAAGCGGTTGATGAAATCCTCCAGGTGCGCGATTTCTTTTTGCTGGTTGCGGTAGGCGGCTAGTTGCTGTTCCTCACGGGCTTTCTTCTGATCCAGGCAGGCGTCATAGTTTCCTTGGTAGCGGATGAGTTTGCGGTGCCGGATTTCGACAATCCCCCGGCAGATGAGATTGAGGAATTCCCGGTCGTGCGAGATCGTGAGAATCGCTCCCGGATACCCCGCGAGATGGTTTTGGAACCATCCAAGCGTCTCCAGATCGAGATGGTTGGTGGGTTCGTCCAGTAGTAGTAAATCCGGCTCCTCCACAAGCAGTCGAGCCAGGTGCGCCCTCATGATCCATCCGCCGCTCAACTCGCGCAGTGGGCGGTGAAAGTCACTCTCGCGAAATGCCAGGCCTGCTAAAATGCGCTTCGCCATGGCCTCGGCCCGGCCGTCGGCCTCGTGCCCTGCAGCCAACTCCATCACCGTATCGTCGCTCACTGCCGCTGTCTCCTGTGGTAGGAAGCCGACGCGAGTCCCCCGCTGAAGCGTAACTTGCCCCTCGTCCGGTTCGTCATTTCGCAGAAGAAGCGAAAAGAGTGTCGATTTACCCGCGCCATTAGGGCCGATGAGCCCGATACGGTCGCCCGTGTTCACTTGTAGCGCCGCGTCCTCGAATAGAACCCGCCCGCCAAAAGATTTTGTCACCTGTGAAAGAGTCAGCATCCAGTTTTGAAAAGCCAAACAAAGTGGCGAAGCGAAGCCATCCCGTCCAACGCATTTTTCAAAATCTCACTGTTTGCAACAGTGGTCGCCGCTCGACTGTCTGCTTTTAAATGCGATCAGCGCGACCAGGAGGGCTCAGAGACTTTGCCAAGGCCTGAAATAACTGGAGTGCGGCGGCCTTTGAGAGTGTCGAGGAGCATGATGGAAGAGCCATCGCTATAAATCACATGGCGGGAGTCGGCTCCCCAAGCGGGATCTTGGCCTTCTGCGACGATGCGTGCTGCGCCAGTGGCGAGATCCATCACTGCAATGGCGAAGCCGCCTTGGCGGACCGTGAAGGCGATTTTTTTGCCATCAGGCGACCAGCTTGGCTCGGTGCAGTAGCCGTATCCGGTGGAAACAAGGCGTCCCATGCCGCCAGCGGCGCTGATGCGGTAAAGCTGGGGAGTTCCGCGTTCATCGGAGGAGTAAATGATCTCTCCGCCGTCCGGCGACCAGGATGGCGAGGACTCGACAGCGCGCGTGCGGGTGAGGCGCCGTGCACCGCTGCCGTTCGCGGCCACGATATAGAGTTCGGGATTACCGTCTTTGCTCAACGTGCAGGCGATGCGGCCACCCTCGGGTGAAAAGCTGGCGCCAGAGTTTGTGCCTGGGAAGTTGAGGATTTTCGAGCGCGAACCTGAGGCGATGTCGACACTGTAGATGTCCGCGTAGCCACTCTGGTAGCCAGTATAGGCGAGTTTGGAGGCGTCGGGTGAGATGGCGGGAGCAACGCTGATGGCTTTGTCCTGCGTGATCTGTCGTTGGTTGGCGCCGTCGTAGTCTGCGGAGTAGATTTCCTTTGCACCGCTGCGGTTGCTCACGAAGACGATCTTGGAGTTGGCGATGCCTTTTCCGCCTGTGAGCGTCTCCACGATATCATCCGAAAACTGGTGGGCAGCCGTGCGGGTATTGGCCGAGTAGGTTTTCTGGAGAACCACGCTGCCCCGGTTGTCTGTCACAATACCTTGGAGCGAGCCGCCGGATGCCGTCGCACTCACGACGAAGTTGGCCCGCTCTGGGATTCCGATGGAGAAAAGGCCAGAGAGGTCGAGGTCATTGCCTACCACCTTGCCGGCAATCGCTGCATCAGGGCCAGCGAAGGGTTTGATCGAAATGTTCAGGGTGTCGCTCTTCTTAACTGTAATAGTGGCTTCTTCTTGAGCCTGTATGGATGGGGCGCAGAGAACGAGGGCGAGAATCGTTGAGAGGGTGCGGATGTATTTCATAAGTATGGCGTTTTTCTGTCAAAGGCGGCGGCTTTTGACAAGTCAGGATCGGAAGCGGCGACCCAGTGGGAAGGTGCCGAGAATCGAGATGGATTGGGCTTGGCGCTTGGCAAGTTCCAAGGCACGGGCCACGCCGGGATCGCTTTCGGCGCCCTCGACTTCAATGTAGAACACATAGGTCTGCGGTTGGCCTGGCACGGGGCGGGAGACGATGCGCGTCAGGGTGACTTTCTGTCTCGCAAACGGGCCGAGGAATTTGTGCAGGCTGCCGCATTGGTTCAGCAGTGTGGCAACGAGTGCCGTGCGGTCGGCGGCAGGCGTTTTGCCTGGCTTGCGGGCGATGGTGAAAAAGTTCGTCACATTGACTTCTTGCCCGTCCGAGGGCGTGGCGAGGATGTCGAGTTTGTAAATGTTGGCCGCGCCTGGCGAGGCAAGGGCGGCGGCCTTGGGATCGGCGGCGGCCCGCTCGGATGCCGTGGCCGTGCTGGCCACCTGCACCAAGATCGCTTCGGGGTGGTGGATTTTCAGCCACTCGGCGTGGTGCTTGATCTGGGTGAAATGGGAATACACCGTCTTCACTGGGGTCCCCTTGCGACCCAGCAGGGCGATGCGGATGTCCAGGGCCAACTCCTCCACAATATAAATAGACCCCGCATGACGGATGAGCAGATCAATCGTGTCATAAACTGTGCCTCCAGACGAATTCTCGACCGGCACAAGCCCGAGGGGAGTGGACCCGCTCAGAACACTCTCGAAAACCCCCTCGATCGCCGCGCTCGCGATGAGGTCGGCTTTTTTTCCGAATCTTTGGCGGGCGAGGATTCCCGAGAAGGTTCCCTCGGGTCCGAGATAGGCGACTTGGCTCATGTGCACTATTCAATCACAAAACGCCCCTGCGGCGCAAACCCAAGACGGGTTGTTCGGGATAAAAAAGGCTTTCGTCCGAAGCGCTGGCCGATTTAGCTCATGCCATGACTTTCTTGTTTTTGCGCTATTTTAGTCGCTTCCTACCCTGCTTGCTTCTGGTTTTTTTGGCATCCTGCAGCAGTTTCAATCCCCTTGGCCCTGATTCGCGGGGACCGATGCCGCGCCCTCCGCGCCCGCTCCCTCACGACAAAACCAAGTTCGCCTGGGGCATTTCCACTGCCAGCTACCAATACGAGGACCCAGCCGTGAAACCCGGCGATGCGAACTATTTTTCCACGGATTGGGACATCATGGTCTCGAAGGGTGGCGCGCCTCAAAAGGGGAACGCTCTTTATTCCTGGAGCCACTTCGATAAAGACCTCGCCGCTCTGAAAAAGACAGGCGTCACCCATTACCGGTTCAGCCTCGAGTGGGCGCGTATCGAGCCGCGCATGGGCGAGTTCAACGAGGAGGCGCTGGACCGCTATGTCGAGATGGCGCGCCGTCTGAAATCCGCCGACATCGAGCCGGTCGTCTGCCTCTGGCACTTCACATTCCCGGATTGGCTCTACGATCAAAAAAATCCCAAGACCTCGAACTGGCTTCACCCGAAGGCCCGCGAGCGTTGGCTCGTGTATCTCGACAAGGTTCTCCCGCGCCTAGCGCCTTATACGAACTACTTCGCTCCGCAGAATGAACCGAACGGCCAGATCACTACTGCTTACATCGCCGGCCAGTGGCCGCCAGCAATGACGCTTGCCCTCGGCACTTATTGGAAGGCGATTGATGCCAGCACCGGCATGTTCCGAGATGCCGCCGCGCGGATCAAAATGGTGAAACCTTCCGCTAAGGTCGTCTCCGTGGAGGCCTTGCCATGGTGGGATCGCTCCTTCCTCGACCCAGGCGGGCTTTTTTACAACACCATGATCCATGGAAACATTGACCACCTCGACCGCGTCTGGGATGTCTGCGACATCATCGGCATCAATTACTACTACTCCCAGGTCGCCAGCCCGACATCGTTCATTTCCGAAGCTTGGAGGAGGGGACACAACTACACCATGATGGGGTGGCGCATCAGCCCGAATGGTCTCTACAACGAAATCCGGCGTGTTGGCGATCGCTACGGCAAGCCCATGATGATTACAGAAAATGGCATCGCCACACTGAACGACTCGAAGCGCATTTGGTATATGAAAAACCACCTCGCCGCCATCGGGCGCGCCATCCGCGATGGCTACGATGTGCGCGGATACTTCAGTTGGTCCCTCGCCGACAACTACGAGTGGCACTATGGCTACCAGGCCAAGTTCGGCCTCGCTACGATGGATTCCCAAACCTACGACCGCATCTTGAAACCATCAGCCTATTACTTCCGAGATACCATTCGCTCCGCCAAAACAAGCTCTGATGTCACCAAGCTCCAGCCCTCTGACAGCTTTCAAAAACTGCCCAGCAAGCCGTGAATAAAAGTCGTGCCATTTATCCTGGAAGCTTCGACCCCGTGCACTTCGGTCATCTCGATGTGATCAAGCGCTCCACGCATTTGTTCTCGGATCTCATCATCGCCGTGGCGGCCAGCAAGTCCAAGGGGCCTTTTTTCAGTGTAGAGGAGCGCATGGCCATGCTGCGTGAGACTCTCGGCGATGACCCGGCGATCACCATTTTGCCACTCGAGGGCTTGCTTGTCGATTTTGCCCGCGAGCATGGAGTTTTTACCGTCATTCGCGGCCTGCGCGCCGTTTCGGATTTCGAATTTGAATTTCAAATGGCTCTCATGAATCGCAAGCTGGAGCCGCGATTGGAAACGGTCTATCTCACACCGAAGGAGGACTACACCTACCTCAGTTCCCGCATCATGAAAGAAGTCGCCCGATTTGGTGGCGATGTGAGCCAACTCGCACCGTCTTGCGTTTCCGAAAGGCTCGCCCGGATGCGTGTTCGAAATCCAGGCGCTGAGTAGCGCCTCTTGGCTCTCCTTGCGGTCATAGCATTTCCTGCCTAAGCTGCAACCAGTGCTATTCTATTTTCGTTGTTAGAGGGGCGGTGGAGAGGATTGAATCCCACCGTCCCTCCCTCACCGCATGCGAATTCTCCTCACCACCACTTCCCTGCAAGACACCCCCGGCACGCACCACGATTTGCTGGCGACTACCGGATTTGAAATCATCCGTGAGCGCGGGCCGCTTACCGAGGTTCGCATGCTCGAGTTGGCGGGTGATTTCGACGCCTTCCTCTGCGGTGACGACGCCATTACTCGCAAGGTTCTTGAGAATTCCTTGCCGCGCCTCAAGGTCGTCGCCAAATATGGTATCGGACTCGATAAAATCGATCTCGCCGCCGCCACCGATCTCCGGATACCCGTCACTTTTTGTCCCGGCGTGAACCACACCACTGTGGCCGAGCATTCGTTCGCGCTGCTTCTCGCTCTCTGCCGCAATCTTGTTGAAGAGGCGAATTGCGTTCGCTCCGGCAACTGGAAGCGCATCACGGGGCATGAAGTCTATGGAAAAACGATGGGCATCGTCGGACTCGGCCGCATCGGTTGCGAGGTGGCCATTCGGGCCAAGGCATTCGGTATGCAGGTCCTTGGCTTCGGTAACCACTGGGATCCGGAATTCGCGGCCAAACAAGGCGTCGAGCGCGTGGCCTCGCTGGATGAACTTTGCTCGCGGTCGGATGTCATCTCGCTCCACACGAAGCTCACCGACCAAACCCGCCACATGCTCGATGCGCGCCGACTCGGCTTGACCAAGCCTGGCCTGCTTCTTGTCAATTGTGCCCGTGGCGAACTGGTGGAAACCAACGCGCTGCTGGAGGCTCTACGCTCGGGTTCCATCGGGGGCTATGCGGCGGATGTCATGGACGAGGAACCGCCGCCGTCAGACCACCCGCTCCTCACCGCGCCTCGAACCGTCATCACCCCACACATCGGCTCCCGCACCCATGAGAATGTCGTGCGCCAGGCCACCATGGCTGTTCAGAACATGATCAATGTCCTCGCCGGCCGCCCCGCGCTCGCTCAAGCCAACAAAATTTCCTAATGAACAATCTCAACGAGTTTTTTGTCATTCCCGCCCCCCTCCACGATGATCTGGTCCGCCGCGCCTACATGAAACGGGGCTACACGAACGACGAAGCCACTGACGCCTCGCGCTTCTGCCACAGCGCCTCTCGCCATGGCATTCGAACCCATAATGCGCTCAAGGCCCTCCACCTCGATGACCTCTTCGGCAGCAAGGTTGGAGGCTGGGTCCCTAGCGCGGAGATCGAAGTCCTGCCAACCCGCTTCGCCGCTGCGGAGATTTGGGATGGACACAAAAAACTCGGCCAAGCCGTGGCCTACAAAGCCCTGGAGCGCTGCATGGAATTAGCCGACAAATTTGGCGTCGGCATGGTGAGCGTGGACAACGCCACCCACTACCTCTGGGGTGGGGGATATGTCATCGACGCCGCACTGAAAGGCTACATCGCCTACACAAATTGCACTTCCGCGACTTCGGAAGTTGTTCCCTTTGGCGGAAAGACCCCAACCATGGGCACGAATCCGCACTCTTGGGGATTCCCCACGCAGTCAGCGGTTGGTTTTCCCATCGTCATCGATTGGGCGACATCCACCGTGGCCATGGGCCGCGTCCAGCAATTCGCCCGCGAAGGAAGGGAACTCGCTCCGGGGTGGGCGGTGGATGCCGATGGCAAGCCCACCACTGATCCCATGAAAGCGACGGCTCTTTTGCCATTCGGAGCGCATAAAGGCTACGGACTCGGTCTTGTGGATGAACTCTACGCCGCATTCATCGGAGGTTCACTGCCCTCGATTCGTGGAACGAACCGCGGCCCTGCCGCCGAAAAACGTGGCTCCACTTTTTTCTTTCAGTGCATCCACCCCGAAGCCATGCGCGGGCATGATTATGCCTTTGGGCGCTCGCAGGAGGAAAATCTCAAAGCCTGCCTCGCCGATATTCTCGGTCAAGGCAACGAAGCCTGCATCCTGCCGGGTCAAATCGAGGCCCAATCGGCCAAACTCACCGATGCCCAGGGTGGACTTCTTTTTACCAAATCCGAAATCGAAGGCTTCGCCCACATTACTGGTGAACTTGGCGAACCTACCTGGAACATCCACGATTTCAAACAAGTCACCCTCTAACCCAAAAACTATCCATGTCACTCACACTCCGCGATCCATCCACCTGCCTCTACGATCAAATCTCCCTCGGCGAAGTCATGCTGCGCCTCGACCCCGGTGAAGGCCGCATCCGCACGGCGCGTCAGTTCACCGCATGGGAAGGCGGCGGCGAATACAACACCTCGCGCGGTCTGCGCAAATGCTTCGGCCTCCGCACGGCCGTCTGCACGGCGCTTGTGGATAATGAAGTCGGCCACCTCATCGAGGATTTCATCATGCAGGGCGGGGTGGACACCGAGTTCATCAAATGGCGCGAGGACGACGGCATCGGCCGCTCTGTTCGAAACGGCCTGAACTTCACCGAACGAGGATTTGGCATCCGTGGTGCTGTTGGCAATCCCGACCGTGGCAATAGCGCCGCCTCACAGCTCAAACCCGGAGACTATGACTGGGACCACATCTTCGGCCAACTCGGAGCCCGTTGGTTTCACACAGGCGGCATCTTTGCCGCTTTGTCCGAATCCGCCGCACAGATCACCATCGAAGCGGTCACCGCTGCCAAGAAGCACGGCACGATTGTGAGCTACGACTTGAATTACCGACCCTCGCTTTGGAAATCCATCGGCGGCCAGGCCAAGGCCCGCGAAGTGAACCGCGAGATCGCCAAGTATGTCGATGTCATGATCGGCAACGAAGAGGATTTCACAGCATCCCTCGGCTTCGAAGTGGAGGGGGTGGATCACAACCTCAGCACGATTGAGACCGAGGCCTTCAAGCGCATGATCGAAACCGCCGTGAAGGAATATCCGAACTTCAAAGTCGCCGCCACGACCCTCCGCCGAGTCATCACCGCCTCGCGCAACGACTGGAGCGCGATTTGCTGGCACGATGGAGCCTTCTACGAAAGCCGCAAGTATCCCGAGCTCGACATCCTCGACCGCGTCGGCGGTGGCGACAGCTTCGCCAGCGGCCTCTCGTTTGGATTCCTCTCTCAAAATGACCCACAAGCAGCCGTCGATTACGGCGCCGCCCATGGTGCCTTGGCTTCCACAACGCCCGGCGACACCTCCATGGCCACACGCCAGGAAGTCGAAAAACTCATGAAAGGCGGCGGCGCCCGCGTGGTGCGCTAAGCGGTTTATCGCCCTTCGGCGTGACAAAGCTCTGTCGCGGCGTGACAACGCTCTGTCACGGCGTGACAACGCTCTGTCAGCAGCATCTCCAAGATTGAGGGCTTTCGCAGGCGATCATGCAGGGATGGTGTTTTGCCTGCCATCGAACGACTTGCGGTCGCAAGGGGGGGCGCCCGCGCCACTCAAATTGCGTGAATGTCTTTACTATCTCTATTCGCCAAAAATGCTGTTTTCAAAAATTTTTGAAAATCCGCAGACTTCATTCCGACAAGATTTTCAACCTTTCACCAAATCTCCACTTTTTTCTTGCCTTGATGGTAAACATTATTTTTATGTCACCAATTAACACCACCTCCATTCCAAACATTCCCCGAAAACCCACTACAATTATGACGCGATACATTACTACAATTGCTGCCTTGCTGATTCTCACGACATCCTTCGCCAAGGCTCAAGTCCGCATTTCTGGCCGTTCGATTTCATCCGGCCGCGAAACTGTCACCTCTCAAAACGACTTTGGCGGAACACGCAAGGCGACTATTCGGAACATCGGCATAGAGGTTAGCCTTTCAGCACTCAAGGCCCCGAAAGAAACCTATGAAATTGAGGTATTTTTTGTTGCTAAAGACAATACAGACAAAACCCGTTGGGTATATGACATCCAGAAGACAACCATGCTGGTCAATCAAGGCGGAAAACAATTCTTTGCGCCGCCTCTCACCGGCGAAACCCGCGAAACCACCCGCTACTCTATTGAACTTCAACCAGTCGGTGGACCCAGAATACCAGGAATACTTACCGCCCGATCATCTTCCGCCGGCAGCAAAGTCGAGGGTTGGGTTGCACGCGCAAAGCTCAGCGGCACTGTCGTCTCGGTGACGGGCTCTCTGAGCGAGCTTATTGACTTGGCGCAACGCAACCCTCAGGCGTTCGATCGCGCCGCTGGAGTCACAAACTAAAACCAGTGAGCCTGATGGTAAAGTATCGAGCTAGGGTTCATTTCCTTTCATTTTTTGCACATCCCTACCATGCTCCTCCTGCCAAGAAGGACAAAAACACTCCTAAAGGGCCGTGGTGTTCGCTTGGTTTGCTCACATTCGGCTGAGAAATCTTCTGGAAACAACTATTTCCTCTAAAGCCTTCTTTCCTTAGTCTGACCACATGGAAAGACATGTCGCGACATCCGAGATTACCATCCGCCGTTCTTCGGAACGTGGTTTGGCCGACCATGGATGGCTTCGCAGTCGCCACACATTCAGTTTCGCGGATTACTACGATCCCTCACACATGGGCTTCCGAAGCCTGCGGGTGATCAATGATGACATTGTCGCCGCCGGCCGAGGTTTCCCCGAGCATCCGCATCGGGACATGGAAATTTTCAGTTATGTCTTGGAAGGTGCGCTCGCCCATCGCGACAGCCTTGGAAATGAGCGCATCCTCCAGCCTGGGCAAATTCAGCTTATGAGCGCCGGAACAGGCGTGGGGCATGGCGAGTTCAATCCATCCTCGACCGACTCCACACACTTTCTGCAAATCTGGATTCAACCCCTTGAGCAAGGTCTCAAGCCCTCCTACACGGAGTGGCATCCCTCGCCCCAAAATGCCGATGATTCCAAGGTCTTGGTCATTTCCGCTGATGGTCGCGATGGTTCCGCACGCATTCAGCAGGATGCCGAAATTTACCGCATCCTCCTCGAGCCGGGTCAGTCGCTGCAACATGAAGTCCGCCCGGGGCGCGGCATTTGGCTTCACATTGCCGAGGGTTCGCTTGTGTTGAACGGCATCACACTTGAAACAGGTGATGCCGCCGCCACTGAGGCATCCGGCGCTTTGACGCTGACCGCCAACTCGAGGACCAATGCTCTTCTTTTCGATCTCCAGTAAATACCAACCAAAAAAACTAAAACTCATGAAATACTTCTACAACTTCACCGCCGCCCTTTTGGGCTTCGTTTTTATCGTTTTCGGACTGAATTTCTTTCTGAAATTCATCGCCATACCCCAACCGCCCGAAGGCTCGCCGGCCGCTATGTTTATGGGGGGAATGTTCCTCGGCGGCTTCTTGGCATTTGTCAAAGTTCTCGAAATCCTCGGCGGACTTTTTGTGGCGATTCCGAGAACGCGGAACCTCGGGCTGCTGATTTTGGGGCCGATCATTGTGAATATCTCCGCCTTCAATTTCTTTTTCTTTGGCCCCACAGCATTGCTTCAACCGCCCGTCCTGCTTGTATCGGTGTTGGCTCTGATCCAAGTCGTGGCCGCACGCCGCGCATTCCTGCATTTCATCACCAGCAAAAACTAATCTGATGTCGAACACCGCACTCTTCCAACCCCTCCAACTTGGCGATCTCGAAGTGCCCAACCGCATCTTCATGGCGCCACTCACACGTTGCCGGGCAGAAGCCGGGCATGTGCCTGGCGAACTCATGGCGGAATACTACGCCCAGCGGGCTTCTGCGGGTCTCATCATTGCCGAGGCCACGATGGTCATCGAAGGAAACTCGGCCTTTTATGCGGAGCCCGGAATTTACTCCGAAGCCCAGATTGCCGGTTGGCGCAAAGTGACAGAGGCCGTTCACGCCAAAGGCGGGAGAATCTTTCTCCAGCTCTGGCACGGTGGCCGCGCGTGTCCTTCCTCATTCAATGGAGGCGCGCAGCCAGTGGCTCCCAGCGCCCTGCAAATCACGAACGACGAGGTGCACACGCCGGATGGAAAAAAACCCTACGACACCCCGCGCGAACTCCGCGATGAGGAAATCCCTGCTATCGTGGCCGGCTTTAAAAAGGCCGCCGAAAATGCCAAGCTCGCCGGTTTTGATGGCGTTGAAATCCATGCCGCTAATGGCTACCTCATCGACGAATTTCTTCGCAACGGCGCTAACAAACGCACCGGGCCTTACGGCGGCCCTATCGAAAATCGCGCCCGGTTTTTGCTGGAGATTCTCGAAGCCGTTTCCTCCGTCTGGGGCTCCGGTCATGTCGGCGTTCGCATCTCCCCGCTGAATAGCTTCAACAGCATGTCCGACAGTGATCCTGTTGCCTTGGCAACATGGCTGGCCAAGCACCTCGACAGCCTCAATCTCGCTTATCTCCATGTGATGCGCGCCGACCTGCTCGGTGAGCAGCACGCCGATGTGCTCACGCCCGTCCGCGAAAACTTCTCCGGCGTCCTTGTGTCCAATATGGGCTACACACAAGCCGAGGCCTCGGATGCCATCGCTACTGGCAAAATCGATGCCGTGGCCTTCGGAACCAGTTTCCTTGCAAACCCCGACCTCCCTGCACGCATCCAACTCGAAACGGAACTGAACCAACCGAACCCCGCCACATTCTACTCGCCTGGTCCTGCAGGCTATACCGACTACCCAGCGCTCGCATCCTGAAAAAAAGCTGCAGTTCCTACCAAGCCCACTCTGATAGTCATCCCAAATGTCAAGTGACGCCCTGCAGATTGAAAAAATGGCTGGATTGCTCTTTGGTTTCTGGTTCCTCAATGGCCTGCAAGAAAATCCATCCGCGCTCTTGCCGGACTGATCATGGAGTAGGTTACTGAATTGACACGCCCTGTTGCGCCCGTAGCTTTTTCACAGTCATGGAGGTTTTTTTTCTTATGCACAGAGCGTCGAACTTTCACACTGCGAAGTGTGGGCGAGGGTGGCTTTGCCGCATTTTTCCTTGGGATTTGCACCGTCTGCGCCCCGCTCTCTTTCGGTTTCCTTACCTCTTTTTGCTGATGGCTTTTCTCGGCGCATGCGCTCCCCAAGGTGATGCACGCGGGAGGGACCGCATATCGGTTTACTCGACAGCCTATCTCACAGAGGAAAATACGATCGCATACGCCTCACACTCCGGCAAAAAGCCAGAGCCCAAACCCCTCCAGGAATGGGTTTGGAGAGGTGACGGCATTCTGGGTACGCCTTCCATCGAGATCAATCTCACCACCCAATCGGCTGCATTTTTCAAAGATGGTGTCGAGGTGGGGCGATCACCTGTCTCCAGTGGTCGCGAGGGCTATTCCACGCCTGCAGGCAGCTTCACGATTTTGCAAAAAAACAAAAACCACATATCGAGCCTCTACGGAGACTATGTTGATGCCGAGGGTAATGTTGTCGTGGCAAACGTAACCTCGAATCGCGATGCCCGCCCGCAGGGAACCACCTTTCGCGGCTCTCCCATGCCGTATTTCATGAGAATCTTCGGAGGAGTCGGCATGCATGCCGGTTACCTCCCTGGCTACCCTGCCTCACACGGTTGCATCCGCATGCCGCGCGGCGCAGCGCAGTCCTTCTTCGAAAATGCCCCATTGGGAACTCCCGTTCGGGTTGTTCGCTAACTCCATCGGCGGTCACTCATAGGGTTTCCAGTATGCGGGACAGTCGTCCCGGCCTATCCGATCTCGAAGACCAGACCTGTGGGGAGTGGGGTTTGGATGCGCGCGCGGAGGCGTGTGAGGAGGCTGTAGAGTCCGAAAAATGTGCGATTGAGATAGATCGTGTCGGCTGATCCTCTCTGTCCTCGAATGCCGCGGAGGGTGTCGTTTTTTCTATTTTCCTCGCCCAGTTCGTAGATCGCGCTCATGAACGCAGGGTCGCCGAAATCGAAGTGGCCCGTGCGGAAGGGGCGTGCGAGGAGTTCGAGGGATTTTTTGCAGAGCTCCATCAGGTGGGTTCGCTGAGCGGGGGTGTCCGTGGGCAACAGAATGGCCATGGACTCCATCGTGTCGGCAAGGCGTGCGGGGTTGGTTTCGAGTGCGGGATCGAGGAAGGCGAATTGTTTGGCGTGGAATGCTGCGTCGATCGTTTTTGTGCAACCGAAGTCGAGAACGCAGAGGCCGTCGCCGCTGACGAGGAAATTTCCAGGGTGAGGATCTGCGTGGAAAACACGGAGATCGTGAATTTGGTGGGCGTAGAAATCCCAGAGCGCTTGCCCTATGCTGTCGCGGAGTTCTTGCGGAGCAGGTCCATCCGCAAAGACATCGAATGGCTCGCCATTCATCCAGTCCATCGTAATCACCCGGCGGCTGGAAAACTCCGGGTGGTATTCCGGGAAGCGGATGTGTGGCAAGTGTGCGCAGGCAGCGGAGAGTTCCATCGCGCTGCGTAGTTCCTTCTCGTAATCAGTCTCCTCCAAGAGGCGGGCTTCGACCTCCCTGAAATAGGCGGCGACATCGCGCTCTCTCAGGCCGAGAATTTGTAGGGCGATGGGCTTCACAACACCGAGGTCGCTGCGGAGGCTTTCGGCCACTCCCGGATATTGGACCTTTACGGCGAACGCATGCCCGCCGCGCGTGGCGCGATGGACTTGGCCAATGGAGGCTGCATGGGCGGCCTGGGGTTCGAAAGTGTCAAAAATCTCTCGAGGATCTTTTCCAAATTCCCTGCGAAATGTTCGCACGACGAGCGGGTAGGAGAGCGGCGGGGCGGAATACTGGGCGCGGGCAAACTGTTTCGCATAGGCGGGTGGCAGTAGGGATTGGTCGATGCTGAGCATCTGCGCCAGCTTGAGTGGACCGCCTTTCAATTCGCTGAAAGTGCGAAAAACCTCGCTGGCGTTTTGTTCCTGGAGGACATCCGGATCAGCTCGGCCGCTGATGGCCTGGCGTCCGTAATGCTTCAGGTAGTTCATCCCAACGCGTGCGCCCGCCCCAGCGAGTGCAGCCATGCGGTCGAGTTTGTGACTGCGGATGCGCTCCTGCGTGCTCAAGACATTTTCCCCCAGGCCGAGGGGGCGAGGAAGCGGGCGAGATCGAATGCGGAGTCGATCGCTTGCGTGCGTATGACATCAAAGGCAAAGGCGACGGTTTTTTCAATGAAGGCATCCGTGCGCTCGAAGCGTTGGCTTTCATCCTTGAGAAGGAAGGAAATCACAGCTCGGAAGTGAATGTATAAAACAGCGGGGTAGAGCGCTTGCAGCGGTCCCCTGTGAGCGACTTCGCCGGTGGAAATGCCGTGGGAGACGATGTCTGAGGCGAAGACTTTAAAATGCTCCTCGAAGGCTTTGAGAAATGGCGGAGATCCCACCGGCGCAAGGTGGCTGAAGCGGGTGAGCATGAGCGAGCGCCAATCCAGCGAGGACTCGGTGAACGCAAAGAGAAATGTGAGATAGCGATGGCGGGCTGAAAATTCCTTCCACTCGGCTCCACTCTCAAGGCGGGTGGTCAGGCTGGAAATCCAATCGCCCCAGAGTGCGCTCTCGACGCTGTCGAGGGATGCGAACTCATGAAAAAAATCCCTCTCGGAGATGCTGAGCGATTTGCAGAAGGCGAGCACTGTATGCGGAGGTGCGCCGTGTTCGCGGAGGTGTGCGGTGTAGGCTTCGAGGATGCGTGTCCGGTTTTCCATGGGTTAAATAGTATACGCTCGGCAAGCGGGGGGCGATGCGCCGGGAGTGCGAAATGAAAGTGTCGGAAGCAAGAGGAGCGCTCGAGGGATGCACATTCCGGAGGGTGGTGGAGCCTAGGGGATTCGAACCCCTGACCTCCTCAATGCCATTGAGGCGCTCTACCAACTGAGCTAAGACCCCGTGAACGGGAGGCGGATATTCTGCGAAAGCTTCGGGAAGATCAAGCGGGAATCTTTGCCAGAAATGCCGCGCCGATAATGCCGGCATCGTTTTGCATTTTTGCCGGCTGGATGAGGACATCGGTTTTCGCGCTGAGGTAGGGGAGGAACTTATCGGCCTTTTTGCTAATTCCGCCGCCTATGATGAAGAGTTCGGGGGAGAAGAGGTTCTCTAAGGTTTCGAGGTATTCACTCACGATTTTCGCCCATTTTTTGTAGGACATGTCCTTCTCCTCGCGAACCCTTTCGGAGCAGCGTTTCTCGGCATCTTTGCCACGGAGTTGGATGTGGCCGAGCTCTGCGTTGGGGACGAGTACACCGTCGTGGAAGATGGCCGATCCAATGCCGGTGCCGAATGTGAGCATGATGACAACGCCGCATTTCTCCCGTCCTGCACCGAAGTTCATTTCTGCAACGCCAGCGGCATCGGCGTCGTTCACCACCGTGACAGGTCCACCAAGGTGCCTGTGGAAAAGCTTGGCGGCATCGACCTCAAGCCAGGAGTGATCGACATTGGTAGCCGAGTAGATGACGTTTTTTTTCACAATGCCCGGAAACGTGACTCCGGTGGGGCCCTGGTAGTCAAAGTGGGAGGCGATCTGGCCCACGACGTCGGCAATGGCCTTCGGCAATGCGGGCTTGGGCGTCGGGATGCGGAGCTTCTCGGCGACGAGTTCTCCGGTTGAGATATTGACTGGCGCTCCCTTGATGCCGGTGCCTCCGATATCGATGCCAAGGACGGTCATGGAATTGTTTAAATTTCGGTTCCGACGATTTTCCGAAGCCTCACCATGCCGCGGTGGATGCGGGCCTTGACGGTGGAGATTGGCTTGTCGATCCGGTCGGAGATTTCCTGCTGGGAGAGACCGCTGAAGTAGAGCATTTCAATGACCTCCCGCTGGTCGGGATTCAGCTTCATCACAGCCGTGCGGACGAGTTCATTTTTTTCGGTCGCACGCAGGCTTTGGGCGGGTGTGCGTGTGTCTATCGAGTCCGGATTCTCAAGGCGGACCTCATCCTGAAGGCGCAGGCGGCGTTGGAGGGATCGGAGACGGTCGATGGCCTTGTTGCGGGTCATTGTGACCAACCATGTCACCGGCTTGCCCCGGTCGATGTCATACATGGGAGATTTTTCCCAGAGCATGAAGAGAACTTCTTGGGCGACATCCTCGGCATCGGTGTCGTTGTTAAGAACCCTGTGCGCAGTGGAGTAAATGATCCCAATGTGCCTGCGCTGGAAGATCGAAAACGCCTCGGAATCACCTGTGCCCATGCGCTGGATCAGGCCGACATCGCTCAATTCCAAAAGAGGGTCGTTCATGTTAAACCAAACTATGCGTTCTCCTCTGGCATGGCAACCATTTGTCTGCGGGGGCGTGTGACAATCAAATATTCCCGTGGAGCATCGTCGAGCCGTCGAGCGCATCCAACCCTTCCCCAATCCCATGTCGCATTGTCCAAAAACTATCTCTCCACCCCCTAACCCGTCCTTTGTAGTCCATTCTACTGAATCCGGTTTACAGATTGGCGGTACAAAATTCACAAAGAGTCCCTGAATGGATTAGCGCCTTATAAAGCTGTTCGGATATCGTTATTGTGGCCAACTTCGAAGAAAACCAATTCCTGTTCCTGATTTTCGGCAAGGTATAGCAACCTGAGGCGAAGTCCCGCACGTCACTCAAATACATCGGCCTCGAATTTCCTGTTTCCCGATCAGTAGTGTATGCAATAACCTTTTTTTGAATAATTTAGATTATATTAAAGAAAATGAACCATGTCCCGAATGGCGCTAACCTAACTTACCCCTGATTTTTTTGTAATTCATTAAAATAGAACAAATGGGTCTTAACTTAGCGCCATTCGTTGCTAACCCTTTATTCGAAACTGGTCCTGTGCAAAGCGAAAATTTGGTTTAGAGTTGCTCGTGAAAATTCGAATACTGGCAATTTTTTTTGCCACTTTAACTGTTGTGAAAGCCGAAGACTCCAAACCAAACCTCACGCCGATTCAGGAGCATGTCACCATGCAGTGCGGCACTGAACCTCCATTCCGAAATGAGTATTGGGACAACAAGCGGGAGGGTATCTATGTTTGCATTATTTCCGGCGAACCATTGTTCAGTTCACTGGATAAGTTCGATTCCGGCACGGGGTGGCCAAGCTTCATTCGTCCGTTGGAGGAAGAGACCATCGAGGAGAAGGTCGATGTCTCGCATGGCATGGAGCGCGTCGAGGTGCGCTCGGTGGAGGGCAACTCGCATTTGGGCCATGTTTTCCCCGATGGGCCTGCCCCGACAGGCATGCGTTACTGCATCAACTCGGCGTCCCTGCGTTTCATACCCAAAGAGGAGCTCGAAAAGCAGGGCTATGGAAAATTTCTGCCTCTTTTTGAAAAGCCCTGATTATTTGAGGAATCGTGCAATGGGTTCCTATTGATGGTGCTCGTGCCACAAGATATGGCCTCATTTCGCATCGGCATTGATTTGGGAACGACGAATTGCGCGTTGGCGTCAGTGCCGTGCGCTTCGACATCCGGGCACAGTGATGTGCTGGCGATCTCTCAGCCTGAGACTGCACACTCCGCGACTTTGCAACGGACGCTGCCCTCGTTTCTCTATCTTGCGCCGGATCACAATACACGGTGGATAGCCGGACGCTTCGCCCGCACCCGCGCGGCTCAGGTTCCTGGGCGCGTGGTCCATTCCGCGAAGTCCTGGCTGGTGCATCATGCCGCAGACCGCCGCGCAAAATTTCTCCCACTGGGTTCGACTGATCTAGCTCCGTCTGACCTGATCAGTCCGGTCGATGCACTGTCGAACCTCCTGAAGATCCTCTCCACAGCTTGGAACGAGGCGCACCCGGATGCGCCGCTCGCATCCCAAGATGTGGCCATCACGGTGCCGGCCTCATTCGACCCCGCCGCGCAGCAGCTTACTCTTGAAGCCGCGCGGGAAGCGGGCTTTCCCAGCTCCACCATCCTTCTCGAAGAGCCTCAAGCCGCCTTTTACGCCTGGCTGGAAAATGATGCAGCGGCTCTCGATGGCCTTGCTGCCGGGAATAAGAAGTCTCATGTCCTTGTGGTGGATATTGGCGGAGGAACGACCGATCTGAGCCTCTTTGCCGTCGAGCCGAGGCCTGATTCGCCACTTCCACGTCTCCAGCGCATCGCGGTGAGCGACCATGTCCTGCTCGGTGGCGACAATCTCGATCTCTCGCTGGCCCATTTCCTCGAAGAAAAGCTAGCGCCCGGCTCGCAGTTGCCATCATCGACCTTTGCCCAACTCCTCGCCCGATGCCGGGAAATCAAGGAGGAGGCGCTCGGTGCGGAGTTCGAGGAGGGTAAAGTCTGGCCCGTCGCCGTATCGAAGCCCGGGACCTCGCTCCTCTCGGGAACTCTTCGCTGTGAGATTTCATCTAGCGAAATCGCCTCTCTTTTGCTGCATGGGTTCTTTCCTCTGGTGACAGCGGGCGAGCATCCGCTGCGTGCCGCTTCGGGACTCCGAGAAATGGGGCTTCCCTATGCCAAAGATCCAGCTGTGACCCGCCACCTCAGCGACTTCCTCCGCGGGCGCGAGGCGGTGGATTTCATCCTTTTCAATGGCGGTCTCACGAAAGCTCCAGCGATTCGTCGCCGCATTCTGGAGAATCTGAGTCGCTGGCAACCGGAGCACATTCCAAAGGTTCTTAAAAACACGGATCCCGATCTGGCCGTTGCTCGGGGAGCCGCACGGTTCCTGCATCTCCGTGCCACAGGGGATGACTCTCGCATCGAGGCGGGTGCGTCGCATTCGTATTACATGCGCGTCGGGCAAAACTCCGCCCTCTGCCTTCTGCCGCAAGGCGCGCCGGCCGAAAAGGATTTCACTGCGGGGCATCCCGAGCTTCGCGCGCTTGTGGCCATGCCAGCCTCTTTCGAGCTTCTGCGCAATGCCCGCCGACCTTCTGACCAACCTGGCGATATTGTGACGAGAGATGCCGAGGGCTTTTCAGATCTTCCTGCTGTCGAGACCATCCTTGCTCCGCCGCAGGGCTCACGTGCTCCGCGTGATCCCAGTGTGCGGGTTAAAATTCGCACCTGCCTGCGCTCCACTGGTCTTTTGAGAGTTGAGCTTCTTTGCGCAGAGCCCGGCCTGCGATGGGATGCCCCTTGGCCTCTTGAGTTCTCTTTGCGCGGTCGTGCCACCGCGCCGCAGAAACGCTCTGCGGATACTTCGGATGTCGTCACTCGCTCTGGCGAGCAACTTGCCGCGCTTCTTGATGCCTCCCGTAAAACGCGTCAGAAGATCACTGCCAATGCGGTTTTTACTGTCGGCGAGAAGGCGCTTGGCAATCAGAAGTCGGCTTGGACTGGTGGCATCGTGCGCCGGCTTTTTGATATCTGGCTTGAGGCATCCCCTCAGCGGTTTAATTCGGCAGATCATGAGGAAACCTGGCTGCATCTTGCGGGTTGGTTTCTGCGTCCTGGTTGCGGCATGACCGGGGACGCCGAGCGAGCGTCTGCCCTGGCCGAAATCCTTGCTGCGCCAACTCGTTTCTCCAGTGGCGCCGTGAAAATCCAGCGTTGGATTTGCGCGCGACGCATTGCCGCCGGTCTGGATGCTGCCCAATCCGAGGCCATCTGGAGAGCTGCTTCAGCGGAGTGGCGTGAAGGCGCGTCTCCATCTGCCGAGATAGCCCTTCTAGCAGGAGCGCTGGAATCCATCGGCTCCGAAACACGAACCACAGTGCTCCGCCGCCTGACGAAGACGATCGAAGCCCAACCTAATAGTCCCGCTTTTTGGAAGGCGCTCGGGCGACTCCTTTCACGTGTGCTCTTCCATGCCGGAGCCGAGCAAATCCTGCTGCCAGAGTTCGTCGAAGAGTCCTGGGAGATTCTGCGGGAAACCGATCCGGGTGAATCCCAGCGACCCGAAGCCGCTGCCGCCTGGTTGCGCGCCGCGCGACTCACTGGTCTGCGCCCGGTGGATATTCCGAAGTCGACCCGCAACCAGATCGATTCGCTCTTACGGCGTTGGGATATCAATGAAGTCCGCCGTCGTGTGCTTCATGAAGTCGTGCCGCTCGCCGTTTCTGATCAGACGGGACTTCTCGGCGAGGCTCCTCCTCCCGGTTTGACTATTCAAATCGAATCTGATTTCCGCTAACAGAACTCCATTCGATATGAAGACCACTGGAATCTTTAAACTGAAAGGGGTCGTGCAGCATTACGATTGGGGCGGCTTCGATTTCATCCCCAGTTTGCTCGGGCAACCACATCCCTCGCCGTTGCCGTGTGCCGAACTCTGGCTTGGCGCGCACGGGGGAGGGGCTTCTATTGCCGAGTTGACCGATGGTTCCGTTCCTCTCCCCGATTTGCTCACTGCGGCGCCGGCCAAGGTTCTTGGGGTAGCTGTTGCGGCCCGTTTTCAAAATCTCCTTCCGTATTTATTCAAGGTTTTGGATGCCCGAAAAATGCTTTCCATCCAGGCCCACCCTACGATTGCCCAAGCGCAGGCGGGATTTGAGGCTGAGGAATTGGCGGGTGTTCCCCTCAAGGCTCCCACGAGGAATTACAAAGACAGGAATCACAAACCTGAAGTGCATGTGGCGCTCACGGACTTCTGGATGCTCCATGGATTTCGTCCGCTGGAGGAAATTGCCGAGAGCCTGCGGAATATTGAGGAACTGCAGCCCTTGATGCCTGACTTCGCGGAGCGATTGGAGCTTGCTGGAAACGATGCTGCGGCGAGGTCTGCGCTTCTCCGTGAACTCTATGGACATGCCATGGTGATGCCGCAGGCCGTGGTTGATAGTCTTCTGAATCCTCTGATCTCAAGGCTTGAAAAGGAGTCGCCGACAAATAAAGACCTGCCCGACTTCTGGGCTGTGCGCGCCGCTCGGGAGTTTCCTTTGCCCGATGGCCACCGCGACCGAGGCATCTTTTCCATTTATTTGCTCAATCTTGTCCGCTTGCAGCCTGGCGAGGCAACTTATCAATCGGCGGGAACTCTGCACGCTTACCTCGAAGGCGTGAATGTCGAGCTCATGGCGAACTCCGACAATGTACTGCGTGGCGGTCTGACTCCTAAAAATGTGGATGTTGCCGAGTTGATGCGCGTCTTGTCCTTCGACGAGGGCAAGGTCGATGTTATTCACGGCATCGATGCTGGAAACGGTGAGACCGTCTATCCAACGCCTGCTTCGGAATTTGAACTCAGCCGCATCCAGTGCTCCAAGGACAGGGTATATCACTCCGGCACACGTGCCGGACCGGATATCCTGATTGTGATGGAAGGCGAGATCACCGCAACAGCTGATGTCGACAAACTGCAGTTCAAGAAGGGCGAGTCCTTCTTTGCTTCGCAGGACTGCAGTTACGAAATCACAAGCCAAAGTGGTTTTGCTGTCGTCTTCAAAGCATCCATTCCTTCTTCAAGATAGGCTGAAAATTTGCCTCGCAGGTTGGTCAGGCCGACTCTGCGGTGGGGGAGAGCATTTCGAGGAGGAGCGACATGCGGGTATTGAGCTCGATCGTCTCGAAAAGCGTGCGGCGGTGGGATGCATCCGAAATGAGTGTCGATGCAATGAGGTCGGTGAAGGCCGAGTCGGAAATCGACGAACGCAGATAATCAGTAAAGCCTTCAGGCGTTTTGAATCCCTCTCCGAGGAGATCCTCGCAGTTGCTTAAAATTTGGCCTCGAATGCCCCTGACATCGATGTTCTCTTGGTCGTCACGGTGGACGCAGATATTCGCGCGTGGGCGTGGAGAGCTTTTGAATCGAGAAAACTCGACGCGTGATAGGCCTTGCAGGACGAGATTGGAGGTTCCATCGGCATTCATCACACAGGCGCGGATGACACCGAGTCCACCGATTGGCGCGATGGTGGTGTCATCGTAGGTGTGAGCGATGGCAAACAGCCGATTTCCTGCGAGGGCCGCCTGAGTCATGTCTCGGTAGCGTTCCTCAAAGATATACAGCGGCAGGAGCGAACCTGGAAAAAGGGAGACCCATGGGAGGATCATGACATCCGTCTGGTCTGGAAAATCGTCTGTATTGTCGTTGCCCACCCATAATCTTACGAGTCCCAGTTCTGCAGGGGTGCGAAAAAAAAACTAAAAAACTCTCGGCGTTCCCTCTTCCAGCAGGCACACGCTGTCGAGGATGCACCGCTCGGCGGCGTGGCGGATGAGTCTTTCCGGAGGCTCGTGGAGTGGTTCGTAGCTGAGGCGGAAGGTGCCGAAATGCATTGGCACGAGAGTTTTTGCTTTGAGTTGGATGAAGGCGTCGATGGCCTGCTCCGGGTTCATATGAACATCTCGTTTCGTCGGGGCGTCGTAGGCTCCTATCGGCAGGAGGGCGATTTCCACCGGCAACCGCTCGCCGATCTCGCTGAAGCCATCGAAATAGGCGCTGTCGCCACAATGGAAAATCGAGCGTCCTGCATACTCGATATGGAATCCACCGAACCCCCTGTGCGTGTCGTGGAGTACGCGGGCGCCCCAATGGCGGGCCGGTGTGAGCGTGACTTTCAGAGAGCCGAGTTCGAAGGACTGCCAGTGCTGCAATTCCTGCACGTGGTTGAAGCCGAGGCCATGAACGAGGCCGCCGACATTTTCCGGCACAAGAATTGCCTGGTCACTGGCAACGGCGCGCAATGTTTTGCGGTCCAGATGATCGAAATGGGCATGCGTCACCAGCACGAGATCAATGGCCGGCAGGTCGTGAATTTCCATGCCGGGTTGCTTGATGCGCTTGATGACTTTGAGCCATTTTGCCCAGTTGGGATCAATCAGCACGCTGTGCTCGGGTGTTTGGATGAGGAAGGAGGCGTGGCCGATCCAAGTGATGCAGATCTGGCCATGTTGGAGTTCGGGAAAGACTGGCTTCACGCGTCGGCCTTCGCGCTTGGCGAAAAGGGATGGAATGACCACTTCCGCGAGGAAATTCCGCTTGTGCCATCCGCTGCCGAGCTTCATGTCCACATGGTTCTCGGGCTTGCGTCTTGCGGAGATTTTTCTCTCGATGTACTTCCGGACCATGACTAGTACCATCCTCCATGATCCCTGAACAAAAGCAAAGCCTGCGTGCGGAAGCCCATCGATTTCTGGCGGGTCTGGATGCGGAGCGCCGACAGGCGGCAGGTCAAAAAATACTCAGCCACCTGAGGATTTGGGATGCCTGGGTTGCGGCGCGGACGGTTTGTGCTTTCAGTGCCCTCCCTTCGGAGCCAAATGTTCTTACGCCTTGGCCTGATGGGAAAAAGATGATTCTGCCGCGTGTGGTTGGTGCCCAAGTGCACCTTCACATTGTCGACAGCTCTGAAGTGCTTGTCGTAGGAAGTTTCGGAATTCTGGAGCCTCCCCCGAGTGCGCCTGTTGCTCTGGCTAAGGCGGATATCATCCTTGTTCCGGGCTTGGCTTTTGACCGCAGCGGGGTGCGCTTGGGACGGGGCAAGGGATATTATGACCGCCTTTTGACGGACTTTGAGGGGCTCCGAGTGGGGGTCTGTTTCGAGGAGTCGGTTCTCGAGCGGATTCCGGCGGAACATCACGATGCGCGCATGGATTTTTTGATGACGCCCGGTGGAATCATTTCCTGCGGGACGCGAAATACGCACCGAGATTCGGGCGTGTGAGGATTTCCGCAGGCTCATTCGCAAGGTCTGCGGCCTTGATCAAATGGCTGAGCAGGACAAGGGATGCAATGGCATCCGACGCGGCATCGTGCCAACGAAATCCGGGGAATTTGATTTGATCCAGAAGACCAAGCGCCGTCACCGCGTCACCGAGGGCATATGAAGGTAGCGAGGGATAAACCGCCCGGGTGAGCGTAAGAGTGTCCATCCACGGCCCAAAACGGTGAAGTGGGAAGACACGCAGGAAGCGCTTCTCAGTCGCGGCGCCGTGGGCCACAACCCAGCGTCCCTCAAGGCCTGATCTGACGCGCGGCCACAGATCGATGAGTCGGGGAGCGTGGGTGAGTTGATCAGCTGAAATGCCGTGAACCTGCTGTGCCGCCCATGTGACCGGTCGTGAGGGGCAAAGATGTGAATTCAGCGCGACGAAAGGTGATTCCGACTGCCAGTGGACGATGGCTACCTGCACAGGTTCATCTGTGAGGCCTGGAGCCGTTCCCGCGCTCTCGAAATCGATCGCAGCAAACGGGGCTTCCGAGGCTTTCATGTGAAGGGCGAGGCGTTTGGCCCTGCCGTATTCAGGAGTTGCGCAGAAGTGCGGCGGTGGTTTCCCAGTCCATGCAGGCATCCGTGATAGAGACGCCGTATTGCAGACTCGATGGATCGACGCCGAGTGGTTGCGCGCCGAAGTGGAGATGGCTCTCCAGCATGGCTCCAATGATCCCACTGCCGCCTGCGGCGCGTTGGTCGAGAAGGCTCCGCCAGACATCAGGCTGGCGCTTCGGATCCTTGCCGGAGTTTGCATGGCTGCAGTCCACCATCAGAGCGGTATGCAAACCTGCCTTGCGAAGCGCTTCACGGGCAGCATGGACATCGTTGGCACTGAAATTCGGTCCATTTCTGCCACCTCGTAGAACGACATGGTTGTCGGGATTCCCGGCGGTCTTGATGATGCTGGTCGCACCATCCTGGTCGATGCCGAGAAAACTGTGCGCGGTGCGGGATGAGCCCATGGCATCGATCGCCGTTTGCACACTGCCATCGGTGGCATTTTTGAATCCCACCGGCATGGAAAGTCCACTGGCCATCTCGCGGTGGGTTTGGGACTCAGTTGTTCGCGCTCCGATCGCTGCCCAGCTGATGAGGTCGGCGATGTATTGTGGAACGATGGGGTCGAGAAACTCGGTCGCTGTGGGCAATCCGAGGTCCAAAATGTCGAGCAGGAGCTTGCGGGCGAGCGTGAGGCCGGAGCTGATGTCGAAGGATTCGTCCAGATGCGGGTCGTTGATGAGCCCCTTCCAGCCAACAGTGGTGCGGGGTTTCTCAAAATAAACACGCATCACGATGAGAAGCCGGTCCGACACCTCGCTGTTCAAGTCGGCAAGGCGTTTTGCGTAGTCCAACGCTGAAACAGGATCATGAATCGAGCAAGGGCCAACAATCACAAGCATGCGTTCATTCTCGCCACTGAGGATCGCACGGGCTGCCGCGCGCGCGTCCGATACCAACTGAAGTTGGTTAGTGCTCGCAGGGAATTGGGATTTGATTTGTGCGGGTGAGATGAGGCGGGTCACTCCTGCCACGCGCAGGTTGTCAACAGGGACGATGCCCGCAGGTTGTCGGATTTCCAAATCTGTCATTTTCAAAAAGGGCAGAAACATCCCTTAAAGCGGGAGTTCATGCAAATCTCAATTCTATCAGAGCGTTGAGCCCTCCCTTTTAATGAGCGGGCGCTCGGCTTGAAGAGTGGGCAAATTACTTTACAACGGCTGCTTTGACGATTTCTGAGAAGGCGAGGGCTTCGAGGCTTGCCCCGCCGACGAGGGCGCCGTCGATGTCCGGTTGGCTGAGGAGTGTTGCGGCGTTGGCCGGCTTGACGCTGCCTCCGTATTGAATGCGCACCTTCGAGGCAGTGGCTGCATCTGTGATTTCCGCAAGCACGGCCCGCACATGGGCATGGGCATCCTGTGCCTGTTCAGGGGTCGCATTCCTGCCGGTTCCAATGGCCCAAACGGGTTCGTAAGCGATTACGACATCGCTCATCTGTGCAGCGGTGACACCTATGAGGCTGCCACGAAGTTGTTTTTCAAGAATTTCCTTCTCACGCCCGGCATCGCGCTCCTCCAGTGTCTCTCCAACGCAGAGGATGGGACGCAGGCCGCTGGCCAGAGCGGTGAGGACCTTTTTGTTAACGAGGGCGTCCGTCTCTCCGAAAATCTGGCGGCGTTCGCTGTGACCCAGGATGACATAGCGCACGAAAAGTTCGCGCAGCATGGCGGGGCTGATTTCTCCTGTGTAGGCGCCCGACATCTCGAAATACATGTTCTGCGCCCCGAGGCGGATTTTTTGCGAGCCACCGAGGAGATCCGAAAGTTTTGCAATGGCGGTGAATGGGGGAGCAATGACGATTTCCACACCATTGACCTCGTCAACATGGCTGCGGAAATTCTCAAGGTAGCTGACCGTCTCGGCTACTGTCATGTTCATCTTCCAGTTGGCGGCGATAATTTTTTTGCGCATATTTTTTTTAGAAAAGACTTCAAGAGTGATATCTTCCAGAAGCCCTTTCGGCAACACGGATCGTTTTTTTTCCAAACTATAAAAAAACTTGCCAACAAGAGGATGTGCGTTTGGCTCGCTGAGCAATTGAACTACGACCTCATTGTCATTTTTCCGGCTGGGTCGGCGAGATGGGGCTGCGGCAGCCTGCTCGTCATTCGCGGGGATGAAGGATTTTACAACTTCTCTTTCGCGCGAAAGGCAAGATCCTCGTTTGTGTTCACTGCATTGGTGAGCAGGCGACCGATCTGGTTTACACCCGCCTTGCCGGCTTGCTTCTTGGATAAGGAACGGAATTTTTCATCAATAGCTGTTTTAGTTGTCCTACGCTCTCCGAGATCTATAAATCCGACACCTGCGATGCTCTCGGACATATCCAGCGCGATCAGGCTTGTCGGTCTTCCGTATTAATTGACAGCTTAAAAAGAGCGCTCTTTTTTCCAAAAAAAGGGTGACATGTTGTCAACATCTGCAATCTTTCGCCTACGCAGTCCGATTATTCTTAAAAATAAATACTTCGTCCGAGTAGAGAGTATGCGTAAGTTTTCGGTTTAAGATGCTTTCATTTCAGATAGATAATTATCCTGCAAATTAGATTATAAATAATTTTAGATTGTTTTTATCCAAAGAATGAGCTCAATCGTCTCGAAGTGT
>DGXZ01000087.1:449-6288 GCA_002396485.1 Spartobacteria bacterium UBA5019 | reverse complement strand
ATGTTCAAAATGACGATTTCTCCGCTCACGCCCCTCTGCGCATCTAAGTTTTTCGAGTGCTTTATTTCCGTAGAAATTGAAAAATTCCCTTTTAAAATTGGGCGCGATGCCTACGGCGATCGAGATTTTGATCCGTCGGCCTTCACAAATGATCTGACTATCTCCGATAGAGAACCATTTCAAGTCTCCCGCAAGCACTGCTTTATTGAGCGAGATGGCGAGTGTTTTTACGTGAGGGACACTGGGAGTTCTTTAGGAACAATCGTGAATGGCACTCCGATCGGTGTTAAAAATGCATCTCTAAGTGAGGTCCTTATCCTTGGTAAGAACACTGTCATTCTCGGGACAGCCCGCAGCCCATTCAAGTTCCAGATTGAAATTGCCTGAGCGCCATCAGGCCACAATGTCGCGAATTAGTTCCGGTCCATGATAAACGAAGCCTGTATAGAGTTGAACCAAGTTCGCGCCTGCTTCGAGTTTCTCATGTGCGGAGGCAGCATCCATGATTCCTCCCGAAGCAATGATCGGAAGGTCGGTTGCCGAGCGCAGGATGCGCAGGACTTCCGTGGAGCGCTGGAGTAGCGGAGTTCCGCTTAGGCCCCCTAGCTGATCCGAATCTTTCGGAACCGAGCTGTGGTCCAGTGTGGTGTTCGTCGCAATAAGGCCGGCGAGGTGCTCGGACTCGGCTAACGCAGCGATATCTCGAACAGCTTCGTCCGTGAGATCCGGTGCGATTTTGACCAGTAGCGGCTTGATATTGTTAATGCGTTTGAGGGTCCGAATGATCTCCGCGAGGGAGTCACGGTCCTGCAGCGCGCGCAGATTCGGGGTATTGGGAGAGCTCACATTCACCACGAAATAATCACCGAAGGGCAGTAGGAGCTTGTAGCTCGTAGCGTAGTCCGAGGCCGCCTGCTCATTCGGAGTCAGCTTCGACTTGCCGATATTGATGCCCACGGGAACGCGAGGCCATCTGCCGCTTGCCTTCTGACGGGCAAGGCGCTCCGCCGCCACACTTGCACCGGCATTGTTAAAGCCCATCCGGTTGATCAGCGCCTGTTGCGAGAGATATCGAAAACAACGCGGTTTGGGATTTCCGGGTTGGGCTAGCGCGGTGATGGTTCCCACTTCGACAAATCCAAAACCCAAGGCCTCCCATGCGCGCAGGGCGCTCGCATTTTTATCCATACCTGCTGCGAGGCCGACGGGATTCGGAAAAGTCAGGCCGAACAGTTTGGTGGGTTTTTGTGGAGTGGCACCGAATGCCGCTCGCAAGAGGTAAGGCGGAGTCAGGCGCAGGCCAAGGATGGCTAGGTTGTGCGCGGCCTCTGCCGGCAGCCTAAAAAACAATGGACGCAGGAGCTGATGGTAAAGATTCACGGAGAACCCAGATTAGTTGTGCAGGAAGGGATCAAAAAGAAAAATGCCTATCAGGAATGACGAGCCGGATCTGCGCGGGAAAAAAAGCTGCAAAGCAAACCGAACCGTCTCCTTGTATTTTCGAGGCTCAATGCAAGCGGTCCTACCGCGCCGCAGCAAAACTTTGAGAAGTCGCAGGGAGATCCAACGGACGGTAAATGACGATTCCGAAGTGGTCGTCGGAGCGTTTGAGGTAGTCGGAAATCCTGCAGTCCAGCACGACTTTGCGGCCTTTGTCGCGTCGCGATGTGGCGTGCATAAAGTGCGTCCCATCGGCCTTGCGCACGGCGATGCCGACATGGGATGTGTAAGCGGAGCTGTCCCGGCAGGTGATGGCGATGATGTCCCCGGTATGGATATATTTTTCGATCGAGGCGACTTGATCCTTGGGGATGTGGTGGACGGGAAGGGCGGATACTTTTTCCTGGATGCGTCCCATTTCGGGCAGAAGCGAGGGATTGCTCCGGAGGTAGCGGTAGCTTTTCCAAGCGGATGTCATCTCCCGGATTTCGCGTTGAATCGGCTCGCCGCCGAGATCGCGCGTGGGGTTCACCGATAGTTTGCGCGTTTCATTGTCGGCAAAGACCTCTTCAAGGAAGTGCATTCGGCTGAGATAACCGCCATCGCAGCGGCCGTTGCGGTAACGCTCGAGCTCTACTAGGGCCAGAAGACCCTCTGGCGTGTAATCGCCAGGCTTCAGGCGCAGCATGCGAGCAAAGGCGAGGGAAACTTCGTAGAATGTCCAGCAATCCAATCCCTGGAAATTCACCGATGGCGATTCGATGTGATCATGAATCTCAAGGGTGTAATTGACATAGGGAGTTCCGAGAAGCGCCTTCCCGACGCGCGCCGTACGCTCACCAATCGGCAGGACCGCCCAGTTTTCGCGTTGAGCCTGCTTCACCAGACGCTGGAATTTTTCACCGCCTTTGAAAACAACGTCCATCGGTAAGCGCTGCTCAAATGGGGGTATTGGCGACGCCAGGGCGGAAACACTAACGAGGAGGAGCGGGAGTAGTGCGAAAAAAAACATCTTCATGAGCCTCACAGCGAATGCCGACCTGTCAAATGCCACGCTATTCGGCCGTCAGCGCGAAGCGCTCGGAGCCGAGGAGGCCGGATTTCTCGAGGAAATAGTCGTAGCCGCCGGGGTAGGAGTTGACTTGTCCTGCATTGATGTGAAGGACGCGGTTGGCGAGTTTACGGAGGAAGTGGACATCGTGCGAGATGAAGACCAGCGTGCCTTCGTATGCTTCGAGTGCAAGGACGAGCGACTCCACCGTGAGGATGTCGAGGTGCGTTGTGGGTTCGTCCATGAGGAGAAGGTTCGGGGGATTCACCAGAAACTTCACCAGGTTGAGGCGGGTCTTTTCTCCGCCGCTGAGGACTGCTGTTTTTTTATGGATGTCATCACGCTTGAAAAGGAACGAGCCAAGAATGCTGCGGGCCTCGTCTTCGCGGAGGGTGCCGTTTGAGGAGAGGATTTCCTCGAGGAGGGAGTGGTTGGGGTTGAGCGTGGCGGCGCGATGCTGGCTGAAGTAGCCGATTTTGGAATTGCTGCCGAAGGCGCACTTGCCTTTTTGAAACTCCACAACTCCTGCGAGGATTTTGATGAGCGTGGATTTGCCGGCGCCGTTTGGTCCCACTAAGGCGACCCGCTCACCGCGTTCGATGAGGAGGTCGAGGTTACGGTAAACGACATGGTCGCCATAAGCCATTTGGACTCCCTCCAGCATGGCGGCGCGTTGGCCGCCGCGTTCGGGTTGGGGGATTCGGAAACGGAAGGGTTTTTTTGGAGGCTCGGGGCGCTCGACTTTATCCATCCGCTCGATCTGCTTCAGCTTGCTCTGGGCTTGGGCGGCTTTGGAGGAAACGGAGCGAAAGCGGTCGGCGAATTCCTGCAAGGCGGTGATTTCCTTTTGCTGGTTTTTGTAAGCAGCGGCTTGGATCTCGTAGTTGCGCTCCCGCTGCTCCATGGCGGCGGAATAGTTTCCCTTGTAGTGGATCAGCTTAGGGTTCGCGATTTCATAAACGCCGTCGATCAATGCGTCCATGAACTCCAGATCGTGGGATATCAGTAAAAGCGCACTGGAGCAGGTCTTCAAATACTGCTGCAGCCAGAGAAGCGAGAGGAGATCAAGATGGTTCGTTGGCTCGTCGAGGAGCAGAAGGTCAGGCTCCATAACCAGAAGTCGCGCGAGGTGTGCACGCATCACCCATCCGCCGCTCAGTTCGCGTGCGGGGCGACTCCAATCGGATTCACGATAGCCTAGGCCGGTGAGCATTTTCTTGGCTTTTGCTTCGACATGCGAACTGCTGAGCGCCTCGTGTTTTGCGTGCGCCTCAAGATATTCCGCGCCTTCGACATTTCCCGCAGCCTCGAGGGCGGCGAGTTGTTTTTCGAGCGCTTGAAGTTCGCCCGCGCGACCGCAGGCGATGTCGAGAGCTGTCTCGGAATGGACAGCCTCAGCCTCCTGCGGCAGGTAGCCGAGTGTTGTCCATTCATCGCGTTGAACCGTTCCGTCATCCGGTTCGTCCTTTTTCAAAATGAGCGAAAAAAGCGTGGATTTGCCGGCACCGTTCGGTCCGACCAAAGCGATGCGCTCTCCATAGTTGACTTGCATGTCGGCCTCTTCGAAAAGCAATCGGCCGCCGTGGGATTTTTTAAGATTTCGGATGGTAAGCATGTCAGCGGTTCTTCAGTTCAAATAATAAAAAGGACATTGCAGAGAAATGACAGGAGTCTAGTGCCCTGACAATCCGTTGCTGGGGTGGCATCACGCACCAAGCGGGTGCTCGCGGACAATCCATTCCTGGATGGGTGCATTTCCAATCAAGTGCTCCTCGATGATGCGCTCGCATCGCGCCGGAGTCACTTCACCATACCAGACACCCTCCGGGTAGATGAGCAGCCATGGGCCTTTGCAGCAGATTCGCAAACATGCGGCCTTCGTTCGCAAGACAGGAATCCCAAGCTCCTTGATGTACTCCTTCAAAAACTCCCATGTCTCGAGCCCATGGTTTTCTGCGCAGCAGTCGGGACCCACGCAGAGAAAAACATGCCGCCGAGAGTATCCGATGCCCATTTTGGAAAAACCGGCATCGGTTGGATTCATCCTGAACTTTTTTAAAAAAAGGGCCTTGGAACCGCTAGTGCCTACGCTGGTGCTGCGGCCGGGAGGCCACCGGATGGAAACTCCGGCTTGATGGGCGACTGAGGCTCGTGTGCAGAATCCGACGGTGGTGGTGGAAGAGGAGGTGGGGCGACTTCCACAATCGGCGGGTTCTGGATGCTCCCGTGGTCGAGGATTTCCTTCACATGCGATGCATCCAGAGTCTCGTATTCGAGCAGAGCTTTGGCGAGTGTCTCGACGGCCTGGCGGCGTTTTTCGAGAAGCACGCGAGCCCGTTCATAAGCCTCGTCGATGATGCGTTTCACCTCGGTGTCGATTTGCTGCGCGGTGTGCTCGCTGTACTCCCGTGGGCGGGAAATGTCGCGGGCCAGGAAGACATGCTCGCCGCCATCGGCGAAGCTGATCATTCCGAGAGAGCTCATGCCCCATTCGCAAACCATCTTGCGGGCAAGGCTGGTGGCTTGACGGATATCGCCCGAGGCACCGTTCGAGATGTCATTGGTGAACATCTCCTCGGCGATGCGTCCACCCATCGTAACCGCGAGGAGGTCGAGGGCTTCTTTCTGCTGGGTCGAATACTTGTCGCCTTCGGGCAGATACATCGTCGCTCCGAGATAGGGGCCGCGCGGAATAATGGTCACCTTGTGGAGCGGGCTGGTATGCTCGAGGAGGACGTTCAAGATGGCATGTCCAGCCTCGTGCCATGCGGTGGAGATTTTTTCCCGTTCGCTCATCGCCATGCTGCGGCGTTCCTTGCCCCAGCGCACCTTGTCGCGGGCTTCTTCGAGTTCGCGCATGGTGACGGCCTTGAGGCCTTTCCTCGCGGCAAGGAGTGCGGCTTCGTTGAGAACATTCGCCAATTCCGCACCAGAGTATCCGGGCGTGCCACGGGCCAGCACGGCGAGGGTTACGCCCTCTGCGATTTTCACCTTTTTGGCGTGCACTTTAAGGATTTCTTCGCGGCCTTTCACATCCGGCAGCGCCACGGTGACCTGGCGGTCGAAGCGGCCTGGACGCAGGAGCGCTGGGTCGAGGACATCCGGGCGGTTTGTTGCGGCAATAATGATGACTCCTTCCTGGGTATCGAAACCATCCATTTCCACGAGGAGTTGGTTGAGAGTTTGCTCGCGCTCGTCGTGTCCACCGCCCATGCCGTGTCCGCGATGGCGTCCCACGGCATCGATTTCGTCAATGAACATCAGGCATGGGGCGGATTTTTTTCCCTGTTCGAACATGTCGCGAACGCGTGAGGCGCCGACTCCGACAAACATTTCCACGAAGTCCGA
>DGXZ01000087.1:0-261 GCA_002396485.1 Spartobacteria bacterium UBA5019 | reverse complement strand
TTTCCACGAAGTCCGATCCGCTGATCGAGAAGAAGGGCACATCCGCTTCGCCGGCGATGGCTCGGGCGAGAAGGGTTTTGCCGGTTCCGGGAGAGCCTACCATGAGGATGCCCTTGGGAATGCGGCCGCCAAGCTTTTGGAACTTCTTGGGATCCTTCAAAAATTCCACCAGTTCTTGAACCTCCTCTTTCGCCTCTTCCACTCCAGCGACATCTTTAAAGGTGATGCGGTTTTTATCCTTTGAGAGCATTCGAGCCTTGG
>DGXZ01000021.1 GCA_002396485.1 Spartobacteria bacterium UBA5019 | reverse complement strand
GCAGATCTCATCCTCATTCGGCGCCAGCTGTTCAGATACGAACCCTGCAGCCTGAGCTTCATTTCCAAGGTCAAGGCTGTGCAGTTTTGAGCACGCCTCGATAAAAGACTCAAATGCACTGCGTTTGGCGGAAGCGTATGCGTCGATAATGCGAATGACGGCTTTAGCGATGGTCACGAAGGATTTCTTGCCAACTCCAACCTTCAAAAGTTTTTCGTTAAACCAATATTTCCTCGTCGGTAGATCACGAATGATTGGCACATGCTCGCTGGCAGGGAAGAACTTCCGGAACTCATCGTTACATCGATTGTTGAGGTGGTGATTCTGGAGCTTCCTCCCGAACGGCAGCTCTCTTTGGCGTCCGAATAAATCAGAGAAATTGGCCCCCTCATATTTTCGGTAGTCCTTCTTGCCGTCAGCGAAGCCTTGTTTGATGTAGTCCTCAACCAGGACGTAAATTGCATAATGGTTCCCGAACGCGCCCCGGGATTTCGATCCCTTGTTCGCCGACTTTGTCTTCAGATTGAGATACTGGAGGAGAAGGCTTCTTTCGAAAATCTGCATGCCGTTAGCACCAAATTCTTCCGCGAGTATTTTGTAAATGGTCTCTGTGAAGGCGTGTTTAATCATGGCTCCTCGAAAAGTTCCAGCGTGCAGTCATCGGGCACTTTTGTGCCGTTCTTCCTCACATAGGTTTTCGCATCGCGTTCCAGCGGTTCGCCCAAGTAAATAGATTGAATCCCCAAGCGCCGAAGGCCAATTTTAAGATAAGCTACCTGGCTTTCGATTGATATTGAGCGACGGTTCAATCTTCGTGCAACCGCACCAGTTGTGAACGAACCTGCAAATGGGTCTAGAACCGTTTGTCCCTCGTTCGAACTAGCGAGGATTATCCGCTCAAGAAGCGATTCCGGCTTCTGTGATGGGTGATTTTCGTATTCGTCCATGCGGTAGCGGACGCGCGGGATAGTCCACACATTTCCCGGAACTTTTTGGGAGTTGTAAAAAGTTGGTGTTTCCTTGCGATAGTCGATCAGCCGACGCACCGCACCTGTCCGGGCTTCAACTTTGATTGCATCAGCGTTGAACACGTATTGGCTAGCATCCTTTACGCAGAAGAGAATCGGCTCATACAACGAGCCGAAATACTTCCGCGCCTGAACTCCCGAGCTATCGTAGTGCCATACTATGCGCGAGAGAATGGCGAGTTTCTTTCGGACGAACAAATCCAAGTAGGGCATCGCTTGTGTGCTAGTCATCAAATACATGGTGCCAGTAGCGGACAACTTCCGCACGCAGAGTTCAAGCCATTGATAGCACCACTCAGCATACTTTTCGTCGGTATCCCATCGGTCGTGGAAGTCTCCGAAGCGTTTGCCGATATTGTATGGGGGGTCTGCAAAGATGAGGTCAACCGACGAATCGGCCACGCTGGATGAGAGAACTTCAAGAGAATCTCCCCAATGAATTGTGTGTCCGTCGCGCGTGAATGTTTCCATAATAGCCTTTGAGTCTGTATTTATTTAGCGTTAGAGGGGCCTGATCGATGTAAAGTGATCTATATCATAAACTAATCGAATTTAGTGCGAGCGGGGTTGATAAGATTTTCGTAGCTGTAAACATCTAATCGTGGCCGCTCGTTCAGTGCGGCAGCACTGACATCGCGTCCCTTTCCAACTCAACCTGAGGGCAACTTTCGGCTGCCAACTTTGGTCCGCTCCATTGCATGCGCACACTGTTTTTCAGTTTAAAACTTAAATCATCTGAGTCCATCTGCGTAATTTGTGGATTATAATTAGAGTATTACTTCTCCCAACTCATCAGCGATGGGATGGTTTTTTCGAATGGGGTGCGGAGTTTTTCCAGTGGCCAGGCGAAGGTTTTGCCGGTGGCTTCGATGGTGAGGGTGGGGGCTTTGGTGACTTCGCCGAGGCGGGTGTGGGGGACGCTTCGGGATTTGAGGAAGTCGAGGATTTCGCTGGCGTGGCGTGGGGCGAAGGTGATGACGATGCGGGATTGCGACTCGTTGAAGAGGGCGACATCGGCGCGGGTGCCGGGGATTTCGGTTTTGGCTCCGAGGTTTCCGCTCAGGCAGGACTCGGCGAGGTTGACGGCGAGGCCGCCTTCGGAGCAGTCGTGGGCGCTTTTGACGAGGCCTTGGCGGATGAGGTCGCGGACGGCGTTTTGGACGGCGAGTTCCTTGGCGTAGTCGAGCTGGGGCGGGGCGCCGGCTTTGCGGCCGTGGACGGCGAGGAGGTAGTGTGAGGCGCCGAGTTCGTCGCCGGGTTCGCCGATGAGGAGGATGATGTCACCCGCAGCTTTGAAGGCTTGGGTGGTGATGTGCTCGGGTTTTTCGACGAGGCCGACCATGCCGACGGTGGGCGTGGGGTCGATGGCTCCGGCGGGGGATTCGTTGTAGAGGCTCACATTGCCGCCGGTGACGGGTGTGTCGAATGCGCGGCAGGCTTCGGCGAGGCCTTCGATGGCTTCGCGGAGTTGGAGGAAATTTTCGGGTTTGTGGGGATTTCCGAAATTCAGGTTGTCCGTGACAGCGAGCGGGGTTGCGCCGGTGCAGGCGATGTTGCGCGCGGCTTCGGCGACGGCGATGCGGCCGCCTTCGCGGGGATCTTGTTTGCAGTAGATCGCGTTGCAATCGGTGGATGCGGCGAGGATTTTGTCGGCCTCCCGGACGATGAAGACGGCGGCATCCGAGCCGGGCAGGACTGTGGCGCCCAGGCGGACCATGTGGTCGTATTGCTGCCAGACCCATTGCTTGGAGGCGATGCTCGGATGGGCGAGGAGGGTTTCGAGAGCGGTGAGCGGGTCGGCTCCGGGCACGCTGGCGAGGTCGAGGGGCTCGGGAGCCTTTTTCGGAGCGGCTTCGCGGGAGTAGAGCGGGGCTTCGTCGGCGAGTTGGCGCGCTGGGATTTCGACGGCGATATTGTCACCTTCGCGAACGCGCATCATGCCGTCGTCGTTGACCACGCCGACATGGGCGTAGGGGAGATCCCATTTTTCAAAGATGGCGCGGACTTTGTCTTCTTCGCCTTTTTTGACGATGACGAGCATGCGCTCTTGGGACTCGGAGAGCAGGATTTCGTAGGGCGTCATGCCCGTTTCGCGTTTTGGCACGAGGTTGACATCGATTTCCACGCCTGTGCCGCCACGGCTGGCGGTTTCGCAGGTCGAGCAGGTGAGGCCTGCGGCACCCATGTCTTGGATGCCTGCGACGCAGCCGCTGGCGAGGAGTTCGAGGCAGGCTTCGAGGAGGAGTTTTTCGCGGAAGGGGTCGCCGACTTGCACGGCGGGGCGGTCTTCCTTGGATTCCTCGGTGAGCTCGCGCGAGGCGAAGGCGGCGCCGGCGAGGCCGTCACGGCCGGTTTCGGCTCCGACATAGAAAACGGGATTGCCCACGCCCTTGGCGGCTCCACGGGCGATTTGCTCGTGCTTGAGGATGCCGAGGCAGAAGACATTGACGAGCGGATTTCCCGAGTAGCTGTCGTCGAAATACACCTCGCCGCCGATGGTCGGGATGCCGATGCAATTTCCGTAGTGGGCGATGCCATTCACCACGCCTTCGAAGAGTCGGCGGTTGGTGGCGGATTGTTGGGAGTCACCTCGAATGTCGCCGAAGCGGAGGGAGTTCATCGAGAACACAGGGCGGGCGCCCATGGTGAAAATGTCGCGAATGATGCCGCCCACGCCGGTGGCCGCGCCTTGGAAGGGCTCGATGGCGCTCGGGTGGTTGTGGCTCTCCATTTTGAATGCGATGGCCCATCCATCGCCGATGTCGATGACGCCGGCATTTTCCTCGCCCGCCTTTACGAGCACGCGCGGGCCGGTGACGGGGAATTTTTTCAGCTCGAGCTTCGAGTTTTTGTAAGAGCAATGCTCACTCCACATGACGGAGAAAACGCCGAGTTCGGTGAGGTTGGGGTCGCGTCCGAGGATGGATTTGATGCGTTCGTATTCGTCGGGCGTGATGCCGTGTTTGGAGATGATTTCGGGTGTGATGGCGGACATATTCGGATGATTGACCACAGAGGACACAGAGGACACGGAGTGGAAGAGGTTAGAGTGAAATTCGCTTCAGGCCGGTTTTTAGGGTTGGGACGTTGAAGTTGATGAGGAGGGCTGTTTGGAGGCCGGTGAGTTTTAGGTAGGTGATGACTTGGGAGGTGTGGATTGGGCTGAGTTGGTCGATGGATTTGAGCTCAAGGAGAACTTTATTCTCGACGATCAAGTCGGCGCGGAAGCTGCAGTCGAAGGTGAGGTTTTTATAGCGGACGGGGATTTCTTTTTGCGTGGTGACGGAAAGACCTCGATCGGCGAGTTCAAAAGCTAGGCACTTTTCATAAACCGATTCGAGCAGTCCCGGCCCAAGTTCCCTGTGCACGGTTATAGCACATCCAATAATCGCTTCGGTTAAGTCGCGATGAATTCCTCCCTCTGTGCTCTCTGTGTCCTCTGTGGTCAATTTTTGAGAAGGCTTTGAAAGATCACTAATCCGTCGGTGCTGCCGAGGGCGGCGTCGCAGGCGCGCTCGGGGTGGGGCATGAGGCCGAAGACATTTCGGGTTTCGTTGCAGATGCCGGCTATGTTTTCGCGGGAGCCGTTGGGGTTTGAGGCATCATTGATTTGGCCTTGGGCATCGCAGTAGCGGACGAGGATTTGGTCGTTCGCGTTGAGTGCGGCGAGGGTGGCGTCATCGGCAAAGTAGCACCCTTCCCCGTGGGCGATGGGGATATTGAGGACCTGGCCTTTGGTGGCGGCGCGGGTGAATCGGGAATTCGTCGATTCCACGCGGATGCTTTGGTGTTTGCAGACGAAGTGGAGACCTTTGTTGCGAACGAGGGCGCCGGGTAGGAGTCCGCTCTCGCAGAGGATTTGAAAGCCGTTGCAGATGCCGAGGACTGTGCCACCGGATGCGGCGAAACTTTTCACCGTTTGCATGATCGGCGAGAAGCGGGCGATGGCTCCGCAGCGGAGGTAGTCACCGTAGGAGAACCCCCCGGGAACGACGACGCCGTCGAAGCCGGCGAGCGAGGTGTCCTTGTGCCAGACGAAGTCGGCGGAGGCGCCGGGAAGGTTATTGATAGCGAGAACGCAGTCCTGGTCGCAGTTTGAGCCAGGGAAGCGGATGACGGCGAATTTCATTATTTGCTGATCGAGTAGTCCTCGATGACGGGGTTGGAGAGGAGGTCTTTGGCGATGCGGTGGATTTCGGAGTCGGGCGTCGAGTCGGGGAGTTCGAGTTCGATGACTTTGCCGATGCGGACGCGTCCCACGCCTGTGAGGCCGAGGTGGCGGATGGCTTCAGCGGCGGCGGCGCCTTGAGGGTCGAGGACGGATGGTTTCGGCAGGACTGTTACGAGAACTTTCATGGCGCGGAGGTTTTCGTTTCGGATGGGTTCGAACAAGACGATTTTTTATTTTTTCTGATGTGGTTTAGTGAAATGGCGAGAGCGAGAAGGCTTACGGCGAGGCAGGAAATGGAAAAGACCTCGCCGTAGCGGGCGAAGAAAGTCGGTTGATATGATGTGGGGATATTGATTTTGCTGAAGAGGACGCCTTGCAAAAATGTGCTTCCGGAAGCATCCCGGAGGACTTCGCGAACAACACCAAGGCGGTCGATGGCACAGGTCACGCCGGTATTGGCTGCGCGGATCATCGGGATTTTGTTTTCCACACAGCGGAAAACGGCGTTGTTGAGGTGCTGAATCGACCCGGCACTTTTGAGAAACCACCCATCATTTGTGACAACCACGAAGCTTTGGGCGCCGAGTAGAGCAAACTGCCTTGCGAGATCCGCAACGGTATCCTCAAAACAGACGAGTGGGCCGAGTTTCGCGGGCTTGGCTTGGAGTTCCAACACCGTGAACTCCTTTCCGGCGTCGAAGTCATCCGGCACCAGATCGCCTACGATCTTGGCGAGAAGTGGGAACTCCTGGCGCAGGGGAACATACTCGCCGAAGGGGACAAGGTGCATTTTGTGATAAAGTTGGGCTTCCTTTCCCTGCTTGGTCAGCAAGGCAATCGAGTTGTAGTCGCCATCATTTCCCCAGTGGGTTGTGCCCATGAGGAGGTCTCCCGTGTATTGCTCGGCAAGTCCTCTCACAAGGTCCCATGTGAATTGGTTCCCGAGAAGTGGGCTTGGCGTCGATGACTCGGGCCAGAGGATGAGGTCAGGGCCCATGGCGATCGCCGGGAGAGTTTGGTTTTTTAGAGTTTCGAGAACCTGAAGTTCGAAGTTGGGATCGTTGCGGACATTTTGCGGGATATTCGGCTGAACGGCGGCGAAGCTGAGTGGTTCGCTGGGTGGCTCCGGGCTGAAAAGTTGCCGGACGCCATAGCTCCATGTCAGGGCGACAAGGGCTATCGTGATGGCAAAATCGTAGTGGGCACGCCGGGCGCCCCGCTTGATTTCGAGGAGCAGGCGTTTACCTGTTGCGGCGAGCATGAGGTTGGTCATGGCAACTAGAAATGACACCCCTCCGACTCCGGTGATGTCTGCGATTTGAATGAGGGCGATGTTGCCATGGAGCGCGATGCCGAGACCGTTCCATCCGAATGCTGGAAAAATGACGCCCCTGAGCCATTCCAGGGCGACCCATGCAGCAGCGCCGAGGGCGCAGACGCGCAGGTTATGCAAGGATCCGAGCCAGGATTCTTCTTTCAAACAAGGCGAAACCAAAGCTCTCGCAAAAAGAGTCCATGCGGTAAAAAAAAACGCGAAATACAAAACCAGCAGCACATAGCCAGGCCATGTAAGCGTCGTGAGCCAATGTGCGGTCATCGCAAAAAACACTAAGCCGCTTGCGTAGCCGAGGCCCGCCGTTCTGAGCCAGTCGCGATGATTTGCCGGTGGGCAAAACCACATAGCACAGACAAGCGGTGTTAGCGCCACCCAGCAAAGATCGCCGAGTCCATACGGGGGGTAGCATAACCCCAGAAGAAGCCCGCTCAATAATGCTAAAATCCAAGGTAACACACGCGACATGCAGCGAGATACAATCCGCCCAAGCCTGAAAAGACAACGTGCTTCTGGTCGATGCCTAAAAATTTTCCTGCAGTCGAAATATTCAATGCCATGGATGACCGATTCATTACGATCGCCCACGAAAAAACAACCGAAAAACGAAAAGTTGTCGTGACTGTGGAGCTGTTGCGCACGGGTCGGAATCTGACCCGTGCATGACTTTTTTTGACCTGATCCTGAGTCGTTGACGAGCTTCGCTTTATTCCCACTCGATGGTGGCGGGCGGTTTGCTGGAGATGTCGTAGCAGACGCGGTTCACGCCTTTGACTTCGTTGATGACGCGGGCCGAGATGCGGGCGAGGATTTCCTGCGGCATGCGGACCCAATCGGCTGTCATACCATCGTGGCTGTTTACGATACGAAGGGCGATGGTGTAGTCGTAGGTTCGCTCGTCGCCCATGACACCCACGGAGCGGACGGGCAGAAGAACGGCGAAGGATTGCCAGACTTTGTAATACCACTCGGAGGTTCTCATTTCCTCGATCACGATGGCATCGGCCTCGCGTACGATACGCAAGCGCTCGGGGGTGATGGCTCCGATGATGCGGACGGCGAGTCCAGGGCCAGGGAATGGCTGGCGGTGGACGATTTCCTTGGAGAGTCCGAGTTCTTCGCCGACACGGCGGACTTCGTCTTTGAAGAGTTGGCGCAGGGGCTCAACAAGCTCGAATTTCATGCGCTCGGGGAGGCCTCCCACGTTGTGGTGGCTCTTGATGAGCGCTGCGGGATTTCCCGAAATGGAAACACTTTCAATCACATCGGGGTAGAGTGTGCCTTGGGCCAGAAAGCGGTAGTGGCCGGGATCTGTCTTCTTGAGGTCTTTGGCGGACGCTTCGAAGACTTTGATGAATTCGTTGCCGATGATTTTGCGTTTCTTCTCGGGGTCGGTGACGCCTTTGAGTTTTGTAAGAAATTGTTTGGAGGCATCAACCGTTTTCATGCGGATGCGGAACTCTCCGGCGAAGAGTTTTTCCACGGCGGCGCGTTCGTTGGCGCGGAGAAGTCCGTTATCCACGAAGATGCATGTCAGGCGGTCACCGATGGCTTTGTGCAGGAGTGCTGCGGCTACCGAGGAGTCCACTCCACCGCTCAGGCCGAGGATGACGCGTCCATCGCCCACCTGCTCCTGGATTTCCCGGCAGGTGCGATCGATGAAGGACTCCATTGTCCAGTTGGATTTGCAGCCGCAGACGCGGTGGACAAAGTTTGCGAGAATCTCTCCGCCGCGCGGTGTGTGCACGACTTCGGGATGGAATTGCAGGCCGTAGATATTGCGCTTGGTGTCGCCGATGACGGCGTGCGGAGAGTTTTCCGTTTTGCCAAGTGGACGGAAGCCTGTTGGAAGCTTGGTGATTTTGTCACCGTGGCTATTCCAGACATCCAGCGTTGCAGGAAGCTTGTGGAAGAGGGCGCACTTGGCGTCGCCTTTGAGCTTGCCCGGGCCGTATTCGCGCTCGGTCGAGCGCTCGACCTTGCCACCCAAGCCATGGGCGATGAGCTGCATGCCGTAGCAGATGCCTAGAACTGGCACACCGAGATCGTAGATTTTGCGATCCACTTGAGGAGCCTTGGGCGCGTAAACGCTGGCCGGACCTCCCGAGAGGATGATACCCGATGGCTTCAGCTTCGCAATGGCAGAAGCTTTGGTGTGATAAGGAACAATCTCGGAGTACACTTGGCACTCCCGCACGCGGCGGGCGATGACTTGGGTGTATTGTGAACCGAAATCCAGGATGAGGATTTTATCCCCGGCGGGTTGTTGCGGCATGGCTGGAGTTTATCTGTAATCTGGACCGAAGTCGTCGGACATGGTGTGGTTCGGAACGATCTTTCCACGCCCCTTGATTCCCTCTTGAAACTGCTCGCCCACATCTTCGGCAGACTGCTCGGAAACCGCGCAACCACCAAGTAGAAGCAAAATTTGTAATGACAAAATATAGAACACGCCTTTCATTCGAGGATCACGTTATTCATTCCTCCCAACCATGGCAAACATGATTCCTCCCGAGCTTTTGCTGGACTTCTATCGCAAGGGAATTTTCCCGATGGCGGTGGATGGTGAGACGCGTTTGTTCTCGCCGGATCCGAGAGGCATTATTCCTCTGGATGAGTTTCGGATTCCCCACGGCACCCGCAAGACGCTCAAGGACCCGGCTTGGGAACTGCGGCTGGATACCGCTTTTGACCAAGTCATGCTTGGTTGTGCTGAACGCGAGGCCACTTGGATCGACGAGGGGATTTTTCAAAGCTACACTGCCCTTCACAATTTTGGACACGCGCACTCGGTTGAGATTTGGCGTGATGGAAAACTGGCCGGCGGGCTTTATGGGGTCCAGATCGGCGGCGCTTTTTTCGGCGAGTCCATGTTCCACCGCGTGCCGGGTGCGTCCAAGGTTGCCATTTGCTGCCTTGTCCAAATGATGCGCGAGGGCGGATTCCTGCTCCTCGATACTCAGTGGGTAACCCCGCACTTGGAAAAGTTCGGCGCCCGGGAAGTTTCTCGCACGGATTATCTGGTGATGCTCAATGCCGCAGTAATAAAAGGCGCCCGGCTGTGATGTGGAGCCTCACAAGTCGGGTAGGGCACGCTCGGAGCGGCCTGTGAGTGATTTTCGCCCCGACTCTACTTTACCTTTCCTCGTCATCAATCGCGAAAAAAGTGAACGCGACGATTGTCAATCTCTCCATTCTCCGTTATCAACACTCTCCCGCTTATGGATGGGTGGCAGAGTGGTCGATTGCGCACGCCTGGAAAGCGTGTATACCGAAAGGTATCGGGGGTTCGAATCCCCCCCCATCCGCCAGTGTACTTTTTATGCTGGATGAGAGTGCTGAGTGTCTTGGTGCCTGCGCAGGTCCGAGGAAATAGGGAAGTCCCCGGCCTCCAAAAAAAGATGCTTATTCGAAAATGCGTCGTTTCTGGTATTCCCTAGTCAGAAATGTGACAAATTTGTGTCCTCAAAACGAGCGCTTGTTGCCGCTTTCCTAAAAAACTCAAAACGCCCGCAGAGCTAGGTTTCATCGGGTTTCTCTGGGGGAACAGCTAATCAAAAAAAGTGGCTCCTGAGGTAGGACTCGAACCTACGACCAATCGGTTAACAGCCGACCGCTCTACCACTGAGCTACTCAGGATCGAAAAGGGAGGCAAATTAAACCGTGGGCGAGTTCTTTTGACAAGGGGAAAATCTGAAAAAAGTTGGAGTTTCACTTCACCAGTGAGGTCCCCCATGCGATGGCAAGTGCAAAGCCGAGGCAGTAGGGGGTGACTCCCAGAGAGAGACTAAGAAATGTTTTCAGCGGACGCTCACCCACGGCGAGGGCGAGGATACATCCGGTCTGGGGACCGATGGTCAGCGGTGCGAGCAGGCCGAGTCCGATGAGGCCAAAGTGGGACCAGGCTTTCCAAATCCACTTGTCCGGATCGCGCTCCAGGGGGATGTGGAGTTTTCTTGCGACCCAGCTTCGGGCTGGTGTCCCGAGGAGTAGCATCACAGCGGCTCCGGCTGTGTAGCCGAGCCATGCAGTAAAAGCGGCAAGCCATATTGGAAGACCTGCTGCAACGCCGCCAGGGACGGCTCCGACAAAGTAGAAGAAACCGAGCGTGAATGCTGCCGTGAGGCCTCCCGTATATACCATCATTTGTCTCAACCCTCGGCCTTAGGGGACATGGTTTCAAGTAGGGTGGAGATCTCGGATGGTTTTGCGAAGAGGTAATCAGGAGCGGCTTCGGATAGTGCCGGGGTGCTGTTGTAGCCCCACGTGACGGCGGCGATGTGCACGCCAGTTTCTTGGGCGGCTTCGATGTCGCGGAGTTCGTCGCCGACGAAGAAAATCTCCTTGGGTTTGAGGTGGAGTTCGCGCATGAGACGGCGCAAGACACTGGCTTTACCGAGAAGCTTGGAGGAGCTTTTGACGAAATCGAAAATCTCAAGATCGTGCTTTTTTAAAAATGCGTTCACATTGGCCTCGGAGTTCGAGGTGAGAATGCCGAGCCGAAATCCCATGGTGCTGAGTTTTCGAACGAGTTCAGGCATCTCCGGGAGGGGAACGATCGAGTCGATGCGTTTGCCGATCTCCTCGGTGCCACGCTTCGATATATGCGGCAGCTTCATGCGGGGAATGCCCAGATGTTTCATGAGCCCGCGGGTGGAGAGGTCTCGGGCGAGGGATACCTCCTCGGGGGGGAGTGCTCGGAAGCGAAACTCGACGGCTAAAATGTTGAGAATCTCGATTCCCGCTGAAAAGGTGTCAGCTAGAGTGCCGTCGAAGTCGAACAGAACATAGCGTGGGGGATTTTGCAAAGGCCCAGCGGGACCAACGCGGCGGCGTCCACCACTCAAGACAAACCTTGCCAAGCGTCTGACCCGCGAGCGTTTTTTCATGCTGTCGCTTCTTCAGGCAGCACCATGGTGCCTTTGAATTTCGCCTCTTCGGGTTCGAGGCCGAAGTTGGCATCAACGAGTTTTTGGATGCGGTTGACCTCTTCGTCGCTCAGCGGGACCTGGTCTGGGGCCGAAGAGAATTCAGCGATCTGCTCCTCGTCGTAGATATTCGGCAGCACGCAGGCAGTGCGCTGGTCGCGGAGGAGCCATTGGATGGCGGCTTGGCCGAGCGTGCGTCCGTCGTGCTCGAGGAAGCGGAGTTGCTCGACCTTTCTCACGCCATTGATGAGCCAAGTGCGCGGACGGTGGCGACGGTGGTCGTTCTCGGCGAAAACCGTGTCCTCTGTGTATTTGCCCTCGAGCATTCCGGAAGAGTGTGGGACGCGGATGAGGAACATCGTATTGGTCCCTGCGGCCTCAGCGGCATTCTGGATCGTGCGGCCTGGCTCTTGCTCAAGGAGATTGTAAATATGCTGCACGACGGCCGGCTTGCGGCGGCGAATGGCCAGCACGCCTTCAGCCATCCAGCCAATGGCCGGCCCGAGGGCCACGCCGTAGAAACCGATTTTTCCTTCGGCACGGAGGTCTTCCATCGTCGCCCAGATCGCATCGTCGTCGACCTGCTCCATGCGGATATTGTGGAGTTGCATGATGTCGATGCGCTCGGCGCCGAGGCGCTTGAGTGCGGCCTCTGTGGCAGTCCGCAGGTTGGCGGGCGAGAAGTCCTGGGGGATCTCGCGCTGTCCGCGGCGTCCATCGCCATGGTTTACGAAATCGTAGCCGATCTTGGTGGCTATAACGATCTCGTCGAGTCGGCCTGCGAAGGCTTTTGCGATGAGATCCTCGCTGCGGCCGTTCCCGTAGGTGTCGGCGGCATCGAAGAGGGTGACGCCTTTGTCCCGTGCCGAGTGCATGAGGCGAACGGCTTGCTCGTCCGAGTAGTCGCCCCACCATCCGGTCGAGAGCGTCCAGAGACCAAAACCCACCTCGCTGACCTGGAGGTCCGAGCCGCAGAATTGACGATATTTCATACGGTTTGAAATGTAGTTAACCGGTGGCGGAATGGCGAATCTTTCGTTTTGGGAAGAGCCGGTACGAGAGAATCTGCTTTTCGTCGGCAGATAGGCGGTTAGATTTTCACGCCTTATGCAAACAACCCTGATTCTTCTGAAACCCGACTGCATCACTGGGCACAAGGCCGGCGAGGTCTTGAAGCGCTTTGAGGACGCCGGCTTCCAGATTCGCGGATGCAAAATGTTCCGTGCCGATGCGAGCCTCCTGCGCGAGCACTATGCTCACATCGCCACGAAGCCATTCTTCCCCGAAGTGGAAGCTTTCATGGGGGACACACCTCTTATTGCTATCGCTTTGGCCGCCGACAACGCCGTGGATCGTGTGCGTGATCTCCTTGGGCCAACCGACTCGACAAAGGCCGCCAAGGGCACGATCCGTGGCGACTTTGGAACGACTATGATGAAAAACATCGCCCATGCCTCGGACAGCGACGAGAGCGCGGCGGTCGAACTGAAGCGTTTCTTCAAGGACGGCGAGCTTTTTGACTACTCGATGACCCTCTCGGCCTGAGAAAACTCCCTCGAGAAATCTTGCAAAATGCCAGCGTGCGAGCGCTGGCATTTTTTTATCTCAATTTTTCCTGGGAACGACCGAGAAATCCTGCCGCAGTTTGGCAATATGACCCGCCGGGAGGTGCCCCCTCCATTGGCTGCCGGGGTAGATCACGCTGTTCCGCCCGACGAGGGACCCGGGGCTGAGAACGCTGTTGCAACCAATCTCCGCATGGTCGCCGATGAGGGCGCCGAATTTGCGAAGGCCGGTGGAGATAATGCCCTCCGCTGTGTGGATGGTGACCGGCGCTTTATCGAGGCGCACATTCGAGAGAATGACTCCTGCTCCGAGGTGGGCCTCGTAGCCGAGAATCGAGTCGCCGACATAGTTGAAGTGCGGGATCTGAGCTTTGTCGAAGACGAGGCAGTTTTTAAATTCCGAGGAATTCCCGGCCACGACTCCGTCGCCAAGGATCACATTTTCGCGGATGTAACATCCGTTCCGAATCTCGCAGTTCTCGCCGATCCAAGCAGGGCCTTTGATCATGGCCCCTTGTTCAATCACTGTTCCTTTGCCGACAAATACAGCACCGCTCACGAACGGTTTGCCGATGAGACGGCCATGGAGACCGGGTTTCATGCGGAACTGAAGATATGTCGCGATCTTCGGCAGAACATCCCAGATATGCTCGGTGTTCTCAAAAAGGGCCTGATGCTCGCAGTGGCTGAGATCAAAAAATTCGTCGATGGAAAACATGGTGTGATGGATTTTGTGACAGAATGGAACTGATTGTGCGGGCTAAATAATGAAATCTCTGTGCTCTCTGTGTCCTCTGTGGTCAATAACTCTTAAGCCCCTCCGCGCGGCGCAGGAGTGAGTTTTTGGCCTTCTTTGGTGTCTTTCACGATCCATCCCGTAGCGAGAATCTCGTCGCGGATTGTATCGCTGAGTTTCCATTCCTTCGCAGCTCGAGCCTCGGCGCGGCGGGCGAGGAGTTCTCCGACTACGGCGGGAACTGCCCCGGCTTCGGCTTCAAAGCCCAACACAGCATTCACACCCTTGACCCATTTCAAAAGGCTTATGGCCTCACCAGGTGTGAGCGTGCCTTCGTCCATTCGGCGGTTGGTCGTGCGGATCATGTCAAAAATCACGGCCAGGGCGGCCGAGATGTTCAAGTCATCATCCAACGCCTCGCCGAAGGCATCGCCCGTTTCCATGAGATTTTCGCCCGAGGCGCCCTTTGGCAGTTCTTGGAGGCGGGTCGTCCATTCATCCAGGCGTTGCAGGGCGCTGCGCGCTGCGGCGAGGCCCTCGAAGGTGAAGTTGAGCGGTTCGCGGTATTTGACCGAAATGAGTGCGTAGCGCACCTCGCGTCCGCTCCAGCCTTTTTCCATGAGGTCGCGGAGGGTGAAGAAATTGCCCGCGCTCTTGGCCATTTTGGAGCCTTCCACTTGAAGGTGGCGGCAGTGCATCCAAAGACGCACGAATTTTTTCCCCGTCACGCACTCGCTCTGCGCGATCTCGGCCTCGTGGTGAGGGAAAATGTTGTCCTCGCCGCCGCAGTGGATGTCGAGTTCGGGCCCGAGAATGCCAGTCGCCATGGCGCTGCACTCGATGTGCCAACCCGGTCGCCCGCGTCCCCATGGACTTTCCCAGCCCACATCGCCATCCGCTTCATCCCACGCCTTCCAGAGTGCGAAGTCGCCGACATTTTCCTTTTCGTATTCGTCGTTGCGGACCCGAACCCCGTCGCGGAGTTCCTCGGGATTGAAGTGTGCGAGCTTGCCGTAGTCGGCGAACGAGCGGATGCGGAAATACACGGAGCCATCCTCGGCGCGGTAGGCGTGGCCTTTTTCGATGAGCGTCGAGATCATCCCGATCATCCGAGTGATGTGCTCGGGTGCCGTGGCCTCGGGAAAATGATCCGCCCGTTTGATGCGGAGCGTGTCGAGATCCTCGAAGAACGCCTTCTTAAATGGCGCTGTGAAGTCCGCCAGCGCCATGCCACAAGCCCGGCAACCCCGGATCGTCTTGTCATCCACATCCGTGAGATTCATCACGCGGTCGACCTTCAATCCCCGATACTCGAGATGGCGCTGCAGCAAATCCTCAAAAATGTAGGCGCGGAAATTTCCGATGTGGGCGAAATTGTAAACCGTCGGCCCGCAGGTGTAGAGCCGCACCTTCCCCGCCTCGCGCGGCATGAAGTCCTCGACCTGACGGGTCAGCGTATTGAAAAAACGAAGTGGCATGGATCGCGAAGTAAAGGCGGAACGGGTCTGAAAATCAAATGCTGCCTCAAGCCACTGTTATTGGCATGAGTGACATCGTGTCGTTGCCGAAGATGTCGATGACTTTCACGGCGATCGTGTAGCGGCCGGGCTTCGTGTAGGTGTGCGTCGCCGAGAGGAGTTCGAGGTCGCGGTCGCGGCGGGTGCGGAAGCTCTGCCACTCGTTCTCGAAGATGTAGGCCCCGGTCCAGCGCTCCTCGAAGTCGATCAATTCTTCGCCCGCGTTCACCACGCCGGGCAGCTCGCCTTCCACGCCCATGCGCCTCGGCACCTTGATGATTTCCCGGCGGCTCTCGTAGTCGAAATCCACCGCCCAGTAGTCCACCCAATCGGTCCACTTCTTCGTGAGCACCTCGCGGGCTTCGATACCCTGCTTGTCTTTGCTGATCTTGATGAGATTGCCGGCTTCGCACACGACTTCGCTCTTACCGGCTTTCAACTCGGCGGCGATCGAGTCGGCCATGCCTTGTGAGTAATACACCGAGAAATCGGTGAGTTCCACGGCGAGCACGAGCGGGTTTTTCGCGTCGTAGCGCGGCGTGATCTCGATGTAGGCGATGTCGTGGAAGCGCACCTGGCCTTTTTCCACGGCACGGCGGTCGAAGACCTCGGGAGGGATGGTCTTGGGCGCGAGTTCGATGCCCTTTTGCTTCGCCTCGTCCAACACGGCGGGAAAGAGACCCATCTCAAATTCAAAGGCCAGCACATCCACCCGCGAGGCCCCGCGCTTGCGGCATTCGGTGATGACTTCCTCGATGAACAACCGCCCGACGGGCAGGTTGATCGGGCCGACGACCACGAGCCGCCCGCCGCTCTTGCCATGGAAAAAAGCGGCGTCGGGCAAGGGCTCGGCGCGGTAGGCTTTGAGGATGAGGTCGCGAAATTCCTGCTCTTTCTTCGCCAAGGCGGCTTCCTTTTTCTTCCCGATGAGCCGCCCAGAGACATTCAAATACGCCTGACGCTCGTAGCGGCCGAGGTTCAGAACTTCAAAGGCGCGAAACGCTTTGCCAGCCGTCTTCAGCTCGCGCTGGACGGTGATGAGGCGCTTGCGCGTGGTGTGGATGCCGAATTTGCCGAGGTCGGTGGCGATCCACTTGCGCCCGAGTTTTTCCGCCACAGCGGCGGTCGTGCCGCTGCCGCAGAAGAAGTCGGCGACGAGGTCACCTTCGTTGCTGCTGGCTTTGAGGATGCGCTCGAGCAGTGCTTCCGGCTTTTGAGTCGGATAATCCACCCGCTCTGCTCCGCTTTTCGTCATGCGGATGTCCGTCCAAATGTTCTGAATTGGCCTTCCTTCCTGCTCGTCGAGATAGCTTTTCAGATAAGGCGTTCCATTGCTCGTGTAGTAAAGCCTGTTCTCCTTCTCAAGTTGGTCAATCTTGTCCTGCGTTTGCGCCCAGTGCCGTCCTTTTGGCGGTTGGAGGAGTTTTCCTCGAAAGACTCTAGCCGGTCCTGCGCCTGCACCAGTGAAAGTATGTGGATAGAAGAGTCGCTCCGTCTCCGGTTCTTTTGTGAAGCGTTGATCAATGTATTCCTCGGTGAGAGGAATGCGAGGAGGCTCGAACTTATGGCTCTCCGATTTTGAGTAGAAGAAAATCGTTTCAACGACATTGCCAAAACGGCCCGCGTCGTTGTGTGCGCCGAATCTTTGCCAAGCAATTTCATTCAAGAACCGCTCACGCCCAAACACTTCATCGAGAACCAAGCGGACGTAGCCTGTTACTTGGCTTCCCATATGCACATAAATACTCCCCTCCGGATGCATCAAATTTTGCATGAGAATCAGCCGTTCATAAATCATGCTGATAAACGAATCCGCGCCTCGGCCCCAAGTGTCGCGGTAGGCGATTTGTTCGAGGAGGTTCGGCTCCTTGTGGAAGGTCTCACCGCCGATTTCGATATCCATCGAGAAATCCGCGCCGACATCGAAAGGCGGGTCGATGTAGATGAGTTTGAGGCCGCCGGCGTCCTCGATCTGGCGGCGGAGCGCGCCGGATTTGAGGGAGGAGAGGATGAGCTTGTTGTCGCCCCAGATGAGTTTATTCGTCCAGCCCTTCACCTGCCTGCCGCCGGTGTCGAGGGCGAGTTCGGACTCGGCGGTTTTTTCCTTCCGGGGTTCGTCGATGTGCTCGAGGGTCTGGAAGGGGAGGATGGCGGTGCAGACCTCGCGGGTCTTGCCGTTCCAGACCAGCTCCACCTCGCGTTTGTCCTCGAAGAGGAGGAATCGGTATTTTTCCGGCAGGGGCTTGCCCTGCTCGATGAGCTTGATGAGGTCGCGCTTCTCGGTATCGGTGAGTTCGTAATGGGCTTCGCGTGGCATGGGAGCGTTATCGATTTTTAGTCCAGTTTGAGTTTTTTTCTGGCGGGAGATTTTCGCTTTGGTTTCGTGGGCGCGAGGGCGAGGGGGCTCTCGCTGGTGACAACTTTGCGGCCGGTCTTTTTTTCGAGTTCTTTGCGTGCGTGTCCGGCGACAGAGCCGCCTTGCCGTGCGGCGTGTTTGTTTTCTTCAAATCCTTGCGTGTCGCGGCTGCGGGCGATTTCCGTGGTGGAGGCTTCCCCGAGCATGGAGAAGATGAGCTCGAGGTCGGTCATGTGGTCGCGGAGGTTTTGGCGGTCGAGCTTTTTGTGGCGTGCGTATTCTGCGGGGGTGAGACCGAAGGCGGCTTGGGAAATCTCGGCAGTGAGGATGGCGTAATCGCGCTGCTCCTTGACTCCGCGTTTTTTCCATTCGTCGGTGAGCTCGTCGCGGATGGCGATGGAGCGCATACGCTTCTCGATCCATTCGTCGGAATAACCTTTGGCTTTGTAGAGGGCGCGGGTGCGTTTGGTGGCCAACTCGGGATCTTCGATTTCCTGGATGCGTTCGTAGCCGACCTTGGCCAGCCAGCGTTTGAAAGGTTCGGCTTTCGGGCTGGGAATGGATTGGATGAGGCGGAAGAGGCCTTCTGTATTCCAGCACTGGAGGGGCTGGATGCCCCCCTCGGTTTCAAAAGGGAGTGCAAGGGGGGGGACAATTTGTCCCCCCCCTTTGAAAGCATCGGCGAGCAGGGGGTCGCGTTTGCGCATTTTTTTCAAGTAGTCGGAGGGATTTGTTGAATCCGTCAGCGCAACAATGACATCGGTCATCACAAACCACCATTCGTTGTTGTGAATAGTGCGGCGGACTTGCTTGCGCTGGAACAAGGCAATGCGGGTCTCAGGCGAATCGGCGGAGGGGTTCATGTTTTGTATTCGGTAAAGCTGGTAGCAAGCGCCGCGAAGGTTTTTGGCTGGTGTGTCTCGAATCCGTTTTGGTCCACGAAGACGAAATCATACCTCTGGCCGTTTTCCTCGGCGGCGGTGGCGTCGGCACACCATTGCTGGAGGCGGGCCATTTTGCGGGGGAGATCGAGTTCGGCCCGGCCTTTGGTTTCCACGATCCAGATGGTGTGGTCGGCGGTGCGGACGATGAAGTCGGGGTGGTAGTTGGCGAGGTCGCCGTCGGTTTTCACATAATCGATGCGGAAGCCCACAGCGAGGTAGTTTTTGGCGAAGGCTTGGACATCGGGTGCCTCCTCAAGAAAGGCGGCAAAGCGAAGTTCGAATCCACCGGAATTTGGCTCGCCGACGACTTTGTTGAAGATGCTTTTGGTGGCGGCGAGGTTCTGGCGGTGGTCGGTGCGGAAGGGGCGCATTTCCTTGAGACGGATGCGGTCTTCGATGCGGGTGGTGCCGGATTCCTGGACAGTGAGGGCGTTGATGGCGGCCTTGAACGCATCGTAGAGGATTTTCCCGGCATCGGGTTCGGAGAGGTTGCGGAGCACCACGGGGTCCTCCAGGTTCACGGGCGAGGGGGCAAAAAGGTTCTCGCGAAGGAAGGCCTTCACCTTGCCATAAAGGACATCGTAGCCGCCGACGAGTCGCAGGTCTTTGAGCAACTGGCGGGCGAAAAATGCAACGACCGAGCGGTAATCGGCCACGCCGGAGCCATCGAGCGTGATGGTGTGGTGGATTGCCGCGTCGAGCATGGTCTTGAAGACGATCTCGCGTGTCTCGTCTTCGGAAAACGGCTTGAGAGGCAGAACCGTGTTGCCGAACTTCGCGGGATCGAGGGCATCGAGATTCTTGAACTCCCGCTGGAAGCGGCGGCTGAGCTTCGGGAGTGGAATGTCGAGGGCGTCGAGGTTCTTCTCTTTGTTCTCGGTATCGACTTCCACAATGAGCGATTCTTGGCGGGTCGCACCAGCTCCCATCGGGACGCGATCAAAGGTGACTCCCTCGCTCTGAATCGACTCGACGAACTCCATGAAGGCAGGCGTGCCCATGACGGACACGGTCTCGCGCACGGTGTCGTTGCCGGGATACATGCGGCGCAGACCACGGCCGAGGGTTTGCTCCGGCAGGATGTTGGATTTCGCGGCATAGGCGCGCAGGCCGCAGATCACAGTGACATTGCGAACATCCCAGCCCTCCTTGAGCATGAGAACGGAGACGATCGCTTTGTAAGGGGAATTCCAGGAATCAATCTCGTTCGACTGCTTGCGGAGAAGCTCGAGTTCCTCCTTATTTTTGCCGGAGGCGGCTTCGGAAATTTCGCCGTTGTTTTTGGTGTGGATGATGAGAACCGCGCCTTCAAGCTCGGGGCAGATTTTTTGCAGGTATTCCCCAACATCATCGCAATTCCGGGTGTCGTCCACCATGACGAAGAGGACGGCTTTTTTGCCAAGTTGGCGGTGCTCGGCCTGGCTCTTGCGCCACTCCTCGACGCCAAGCGCGAGGTAGTCCGCATATTTTTCCGTGAAGAGGGCGCTCTTCTTCTCGGAGAGCTTCGCTCGGCTGGGAGCGTCGGGCAGCACGGGGTGCTTCACGACATTCTGGTGGATGGCTTCGACGAGTGGATAATCGCAGACGGTCTGGACAAAAATCGAGCCGTTGTCGTGGCGCGGCGTCGCGGTCACATCGATTTGCAGGGCCAGCTGCCGGTCCTTTTGAAGCATCTTGTGGTGGATGTCCTGAATCGATTGGAACCACGCCATCCGGGGATCGTGGATATGGTGGGCCTCGTCGTTGAAGACGGCGAGTTCCTCCACCTCGCGGATGATCTCGCCCAGGTCGGTGCGGCTGTCGGTGGTCTTGCCGACGGGTTTTTCGCCGAAGGCCTCGGAGAGGAAATAATCGCGGAGGTCGTCGTCCTGCAGCGAAGGCTCGCGAACATCGCCAAGAAAAACGCGGTGGATGTTTGTGAGAAAGATGTTTCCGGTTTCGCGAACGACGCGCACATCGTCTTGGATGTGGAGCGTGATCTGGAAATCGTCGCGCCAGTTGCGCCCGTCATGGCCATTTGGCGGGAGGATCGGGTCGTTGAAGAAAATTTTCAGACCGTCGAAGTCGGAGCGGAGTCGGTCGAGGACGATGATGTTTGGAGCGATGACGAGGAAGTTGCGGGCGAGTGCGGAGTCAGGCTCGTAGAGCTTGTGGAAAAAGCTCCACGCGATCAGGAGCGAAATGACTTTGGTTTTTCCCGCACCCGTAGCCAGTTTGAGGACATAGCGAGGCCACTCCTCCGCAAACATGCCGGGCGATACCGCGCCGGACGCATCGAAGCGGATGAGATCGTATTTGTCGCGCGCCTGCCTGACCTCGTGGAGCCAGATGACAGATTCGACCGCCTCGCGTTGGGCGAAATAGTATTGGAACGAAGAGAGCGTGCCGTCGCTGTTCTCGAGGAGGTGCTGCGTATCGAACCAATGGCGCAAGAGGGCGGACGAGGTGGCGGAAGCGCCAGGATAGCCTGCATTTCGCCACGCGAAAACCTCCTTGCGGATTTTTGCGACCATTGGTGGCAGCAGCTTTTCATAGGCCGTGCCGCGCATTTCCTCAGCGGCTGGAAACCAGCGGTGATCAGGGTGGAGCGGCAAAAAAGCCGATACGGGAAATTCTGGATGCAGGGCCATAAAGAGGCAGGCTATCAGATTTTCAAACGCAAAAGCGAGCAGACCTTTTGTCGGTCTATTGGTAAATTTTTCTTTCGATAGAAAGAACAGAGTGCACGGAATCTGCAATGTATTCCGAAGTGAAATGCTGCCGCCATTCGTTTTTCGAGAGCCCGGGCGGTGGGAGAAGCCATTTTTGGCGGCCGTTTTTTGAGTAGGGGGCGTAGACTCCGGGGTGTTGCCCGGCGGAGACGATGACGGCGGGGGTGTCGAGTGCGCAGGCCATGTGGGCTGCGGCGGTATCCACCGTCAGGACGAGGCGGGCTTCTGCGATGGATTGCAGGAAATCGGGGAGCGGGATAGGCGGGGCGAGGTGGATGTTGGTAATGCCAGCGGATTGAACAGTGCGGGCGAAGTCTTGGAGTCGGTCTGCTTGATTCGACCCAGCGGCGAGGTGGAGCGGGGCTTCAGCGCGCTCGTGGTTAAGGAGTTTTAAAGCCTTAGCCCATGCCTCGGCGGGGTAATCCTTGGATTTCGTCGAGCTGAATGGGCAGAGCAGCCAATGGTTTTTTGCTAAAACCTCGCGGGGAGGCGTGAGTGTGGGAAGGATTTCCTCGTCGGATACTTTGCGTTGCAGGATTTCCTCTGCGATGAGGCGGTTTGCTTCGACATCGGTGGGAAGTCGTCCGGCCGCAGGGTAGGGGATGAGGGTTGGTTTGAAGGCGGAGCGGACGAAATTCTCGACGGCCGGGCGACGCATGCGCGGGTTGGTCAGAAGGAGATTCTCGCAGGCGATACGGCGTTTGGCCCGAGGGAGATAGAATGTGATCGTGTGCAGGTATGCTCGCATGCTGCGCAGGCAGACGGCGGAGTCCACACGAAAGGTCAGCAGACGAAGCCAAGCCGGCAGGCAGTTGAACACATTCACCGTAGCCAGGTTGAGGAGCCGCCGTTTTTCCCTCAGGTGGAGTGGGATGACTTCGGCGTCGGGAAACTGCGCTTTTGCCAGCGGGGCGACATCCGCCCTCACAGCGATGATGAGATTTTTTTCACTCAATTCCCGAGCCATAAGGCGAATGCATCCTGTTGCGAGGATGAAGTCGCCGATGGCGTCGGGTTTGAGAATGAAAACGCGCAAGCGCGGTCAGACCGTATAGGTCGTGGAGGCGGTGGTGCCGCCTTGGCCTGTCCAATTCGTGTGGAAGAACTCGCCACGGGGCTTGTCAACGCGCTCGTAGGTGTGGGCCCCAAAGTAGTCGCGCTGGGCTTGGAGCAGGTTCGCTGGCAGAACCGCCGAGCGGTAACTATCGAAGAACGAGAGGGCTGTGCTGAATGCAGGAACCGGGATTCCACGCTTGGCCGCGATCGCCACCACATTGCGCCAGGCTTTCTGGTTTTTCTTCATCTCGCCTTTGAAAAAGTCGTCAAAGAGAAGGTTCGTGAGCTTGGGTTTTTTGTCGAAGGCTTCTTTGATCTTACCGAGGAAGCGGGAGCGGATGATACAACCTCCGCGCCACATGAGGGCGATGCCGCCCCAGTTGAGCTTCCAACCGTATTCGGCAGCGGCGGCGCGCATGAGCATGTAGCCCTGGGCGTAGCTGATGATTTTCGAGGCGTAAAGGGCTTGGCGGACTTCGTCGATAAGCTTGGCGCGTCTCTTGGCATTGCGCGCGGCTGGAATCGAAGGGTTCGGGCCTTTCAGTTTGCGGGCGGCTTTCACGCGCTCCTCCTTGAGGGCGGACACGCAACGGGCGTAAACGGCTTCCGCCATGAGGGTAATTGGGACTCCCATTTCCAGTGAGTTGATCACTGTCCACTTGCCTGTGCCTTTTTGGCCAGCCGTGTCGAGGATTTTGCTCAAGAGCGGTGTGCCGTCGGTGTCTTTTTTGGCAAAAATATCGCGGCTGATTTCGACGAGGTAGCTGTCGAGTTCGCCTTTATTCCACTCGGCAAAAACATCGTGCAGTTCCTGCTCGTTCAGGCCGAGGCCGTTTTTCAGAATATTGTAAGCCTCGCAAATTAACTGCATGTCACCGTATTCGATGCCGTTATGCACCATTTTTACATAATGGCCTGCACCCTCTTCGCCAACCCAATCACAGCACGGCGAGCCATCTTCCACCTTGGCGGAAATGGATTGAAAAATGTCTTTCACATGAGGCCATGCGGCAGGCGATCCGCCGGGCATGATGCTTGGTCCGCGGCGAGCGCCTTCTTCTCCACCCGAAACGCCCGTTCCAATGAAAAGCAAACCCTTGGCTTCGAGTTCGCGCTGGCGGCGGTTCGTGTCATTGTAAAGCGAATTTCCACCGTCGATGATGATGTCGCCGGGTTCCAGATACGGGGTGATTTGTTTAATAAAGTCATCTACTGGCTGGCCGGCCTTCACGAGCATCATGACGCGGCGTGGGCGTTTGAGTTTGGAAACCAGTTCTTGAATCGAGTGGGCGCCCTGCACTTTTGTGCCTTTTGCCTCATTTGCCAAAAATTCGTCCACTTTCGAGGTGGTGCGGTTGTAAACGACGACCGTGTAGCCGTGGTCGTTCATGTTGAGGACGAGGTTCTGGCCCATCACGGCCAATCCGATGAGACCGATATCTCCTTGTGCTGTAGTGTTTTCCATTTTTAATAAAAATCCCGACCAACTATTGCGTCGTGCAACCGCAGGTTAGAAGGGAAGTATTATTGCGATTTTCTTCGAAATGTTAAGAAAAAAATCAGACATTGTCCGGAAGGAACGATCCCCCGTAGCCTGGTTTGTAGAGAAGCAATGAGCAAACTTTGGAAATCATTTCAAAATGCCCGTCGAGCGTGTAAAGGCGCACGCAGTCTTCTATTGCTATAGCAGCGATGAGAATATCATTCCATGGCACAGTGATGCCGGCATCCCTCAACCGCCATGCCAAGCTGATCGCCCGCTCCCAGTCGTCTGGGCGAGCGGGACGATGGGGAATGATCGAAAAATACCCACCCAAGCGACGCCGGTCCTCTATTCTAGCCCCACCCAGCACCTCCAAGCGCACTGGCGCGCAGAGTTGCGCTTCGTAGGCTTCCAGAAGGGCCTCGACAGCCACCTTGATATCCAATCTCCCTGTCCGCCGCAGGGCCTCGATCCAAATGGATGCATCAACAAGAACCATACTACTCGGAGGGAAGGGGAGGAATGGGATCCATGAGGGACTTCATCTCGTCGTTGATTTCGTAATCAAAAGCTCCTTCCCTTATTAACCGTCCGAAATCTTTTGCTCTTCTCCTCCTCACAAATTCATTGATCGCCTTGGATAAGGATGCGCTTTTGCTTTTTTCGCCTGTCATGTTCATCACTTCGTTTAAAATTTCTTCGGAAATATCCACGCTTATTCTCATGGCTGTAATAAAAAGCATCACTATGATGCATTGCAAGATTATTTTTGCATCAAAGTGCGAATTTTCTTTTCACCATTTCCAGCGCATCTCCTGCGATTTCTTCTACCGAACGCGAGGCGTCGATCAAATGCACGCGCTTGGGATTTTCTTTGGCAACATTCAAGTAACCTTGGCGCACGGCTTCGAAAAATTCCGGTGACTCGCGTTCGATGCGGTCTGGTTTCCGATTGGCGGCCTGCATGCGGGCAAGTGAGGTTTTGTGGTCCAGATCAAGCAAGAAGGTGATATCTGGCAGGCAATCCCCGACCGCAAAGTCATTGATGCGGGCGGTGTCATCCGCCGGAATGCGGCGGGCCACACCTTGATAGACGGTGGTGGAATCCAGAAAGCGGTCGCAAATGACAACGCGCCCGGCCGCCAGCGCGGGAAGGATTTTTTCCCGAACCAACTGCGTGCGGCTGGCTGCAAAGAGTAGCAACTCGGCCTCGGGAGTGAGCGCATCGCCTTCAGGGGCATGTTGCAAGAGGTGTCGAATCGCCTCACCGGCAGGGGTCCCTCCGGGTTCGCGAAAGAGCAGGGGATCGAATCCCAAGGAGCGGAGCTTGTCGGCCAAGAGGGTGATCTGGGTGGATTTCCCGCACGCCTCGGAGCCTTCGAATGTGATGAAGAGACCTTTTTTCGACATTTTGTTGAGAAGTCTTTTGATATTCTGGGAATTTCATTTTAGCAAAGCTCGAATGAATTACTGGCTCGTTAAGCAGGAACCCACAGCCTACGCGTGGGAGGATTTCGTAAAGGACGGCAAAACGGCCTGGACGGGCGTAAGGAATTTCCAGGCCAGGAACCACCTTCGTGCCATGGCCCCGGGCGACCATGTCCTCTACTACCACAGCGTCACTGGAAAATGTGTCGTCGGCATCGCCGAGGTGGTCCGGTCAGCTTATCCGGATTCCACAGCTTCCGAGGGCGACTGGTCGTGTGTGGATTTGAAGCCAGTCGGTGCTTTGAGGCATCCTGTTTCCCTAGAAGAAATCAAAGCTGAGCCTTCGCTGGCCGAGATCGGACTCTTGCGTCAATCGCGGCTTAGCGTGATGCCACTCACGAAAGCAGCGTTTGAAAAAATCGTGCAGATTTCAAAAAAGTAACCTGCCAGTTTTTCCATCGCTGAATTTTTTTCATGTCTTCACTTCACTTCGCCGTCGCATCGACATTCTCACCCCGCTTTCGGGCAGTCCTAGCTGAAGCCGATCGCGTGGCGAGGATGTTTGGTGCTCGCCTGAGCGTGCTCCATGCGGGAGAGCGCACGGAGGAAAAAGCGGCGAGCTTTCAAGAGGCCTTTGCGGACTTGGGGCGGGAAAATGTCGAGATCTATTGGTGCGAGGGAGGGGCGCCGGCGCAGGCATTGCTCACCGCCGCGACGAATGAAAAATTCGACCTTTTCATCGCAGGCACGATTGCCCGTCCGAATGAACCGCGCAACTTCACCGGCACCATCGTGCGGGAGCTTTTTTCGCGGACGCCCTGCGACCTTCTTCTCATCCCGGATCCCAAGGAGCAGGCTCCTGCCGAGCTGAACGCCTGTCTTCTGGTGGAGGCCCATTCGCCGCGCTGGCGGGCCGCCAAGGAAACACTGAAGACCCTCAAGCCATCCAAAATCTCGATCCTCGCCGCCGACAGTCCCTTCGCGCAGGCGCGTTGCTCGCACCTCGGAACAGAGTCGGAGGAGGGCACGCTCGAGGATATTTGCGACGAACTTAGCGAGATCACTCCCGCCGTGGACCTGCGCCGCATCCGATCCAATACCGGTTTTATGATTTGCGAGGTGGTTCAGGAAACGGTTCCAGATTTCCTGTTTGTGGAATCCGTTTGGAAGGCCGGCCAGCGCGTGCTGCCGCCGTATCTTGGTTGGCTTGAGCAGGTCATTCCCAGTAGGCTTTTTCTTTTTGGAAAACCTCCCCGTAGCGCGATGGAGGAAGGCGCCCTCATCCCGCTTTAAGGCGGTTGCCAACCCGTATGGGAAACGCCCAAGCCTCATTGGTTCTCGCCTCTTGGAGTTTCGAGCCCGTGCCTGCGCTCGGCTTGATCCTCACGGCATTTTTGTATTGGCGCGGCTGGCTCAAGGTTCGCCGACTGGCTCCGGAGCGTTTTCCGGAGTGGCGTCTCGCCTCGTTTCTGGGGGGCTTGCTCGTCATCTACATCGCTCTGGCCTCGCCACTCGACGCCTTCGCCTCGTGGTTGCTCAGCGTGCACATGGTGCAGCACCTCCTTCTGACTATGGTTGCGCCACCGCTGATTCTTCAGGGAGCCCCTTTTTTGCCCATGCTTTCGGGATTGCCCCGTGGATTTGTGCGCTCGGGTTTGGGGCCTTTTTTAAATGAACCCCGACTCAAAAAACTCGGCGCCCTCCTTGTGCATCCCTTCTTTGCCGGGCCGCTTTTCATGCTTTCGAATGTTCTTTGGCATATGCCCGCCTTCTACGAACTCGCCTTGAGTTCGCCGGCTTGGCACCAGGTCGAGCACCTGTGTTTTCTCGCGACGGCGTTGCTTTTCTGGTGGCCCGTCGTTCAACCTTGGCCTTCGCGCCCCGCTGCGCCGCGTTGGGTGCTCATTCCGTATTTGCTGGTGGTGGACATTCAAAACACAGCGCTTTCAGGTTTTTTCACATTCTACGGCCGTGTCCTCTATCCGACCTATGCCGCTGCGCCCCGCATCACGGGTCTGTCGGCGATTGATGACCAAACCTTCGCCGGAACGATCATGTGGGTTCCCGGTTCGGTGGCCTTTCTGCTGCCTGCGGCTGTTATTGCCATCAAATACCTGTCCGGCTCCAACCTCGTCAGGCGGCGTCCGAAGGTAAAAATAAAGCCACAGCCACTCGATCCGCGCAGGCCGTTCGATCTCCTTCGAGTGCCGGTTCTCGGAGCCCTCATTGGATCGAAGTATTTCCGTGTATCCATGCAGGCTTTGCTTTTTGGCTTGGCCATCCTTGTGGTGATTGACGGCTTTTTCGGTCCACAGGTCGGGGCGATGAACCTCGCCGGGGTGCTGCCATGGACGCACTGGCGAGGCTTCACCATTCTCGCCCTGCTGGTCGCAGGAAATCTTTTTTGCATGGCGTGTCCGTTCACCTTTGCGAGGGATCTCGGACGCACGATCTTTCCTGCCACGCACCGCTGGCCGCTATTCCTGCGCTCGAAGTGGATCGCCATCGGCCTACTGGTCCTCTTTTTCTGGGCCTACGAGTTTTTCGACCTCTGGGAAACCCCGTGGTGGACGGCATGGATCATCATCTTCTACTTCGCCGCAGCCGTGCTCGTGGATGGATTCTTCAAAGGCGCGAGTTTCTGCAAGCATGTTTGCCCGATTGGTCAATTCCACTTTGTTTCCTCTCTTGTCTCCCCGTTGGAAGTCCGGGTCCGGGATTCCAGGGTCTGCGCCACATGCCGCACCCATGATTGCCTGCGCGGAAACGAATCCCAGCGCGGTTGCGAACTCCACCTCTTCCAACCCGCCAAGTCGGGAAACATGGATTGCACCTTCTGCCTCGATTGCGTGAAGGCTTGCCCGTCCGACAATGTCGGCATCCTCGCCATCCCTCCCGGGCGCGACCTCCTTCACGAGGGCAAACGCTCCGCCGTCGGCGACTATTCCCGCCGCCCCGACCTCGCCGCGCTGGTCCTCGTGCTCACCTTCGCCGCCTTTGCCAATGCCGCCGGCATGACTACCCCGGCCTTAGAGATGGAGAAAAAATTCGGTCCCGCGAGCGGCCTCGTTTTCGTGGCATTCGTCCTCTTGCTGCCGTTCGTGCTGGCCTCCGCCTGTGCGTGGTTGAGCCTCAAGTTCGGCGCAACCCCCACTCGCTGGCGCGAGCACCTCTGCGGCATGACTGTCCTCTTCGCCCCGCTGGGAGTCTCCATGTGGGCCGCGCATTTTCTCTACCATCTCGTTACCGCCGCCCTCACGCCGTGGCCCGTCCTCCAACGCCTCGCCAAGGACGCTGGCATTTCCTCAGCCCTCCCGAATTGGAACATCGCCTCCCTGGGCTTCACCGAACTCCCCGCCCTCGAAATCCTCCTCCTCAACGCCGGTTGCCTCTTCACCCTCTGGCTCCTCTGGAGAAAAACACTCGCCACCTCCAAAGCTCACCCCCTCCTCAGGTTCCTTCCCTGGGCCATCCTCGCCTGCGCCCTCTATGCCTTCGGCATCTGGATTGTTTTCCAACCAATGGAAATGCGCGGTACCCTACAGCTTGGACTGTTAGGGTAAAAAAAGTCGGGATTGTTTGACATCCGAACTTATGAGGGGAAGTGGGTTGGGAGGGACTCGAACCCTCAACCAACGCCTTAAAAGGGCGCTGCTCTACCATTGAGCTACCAACCCGGTGGAAGGGTGGAAAGTTAGTCGTTTGTTCGCCGGTTGCAATCCTGAAAATCATAAAAAATTCGGGTCGCGATTTTACTCTGCGTGGATTTCAAAATCCTTGAACGCTTGGAGCGCGGAGTTCATGGTTCCACCCTGCCTTGAAATCTTCCACTGCCCACCTGCACAAACCAACTCACGAATGCGGCGTTTTCGCGGTCTTCAACCACCCGGATGCTGCGATGCTCACTTACTACGGCCTGTTTGCTCTGCAGCACCGGGGACAGGAAAGTGCCGGAATCGTATCGGCCGAGGCCGGTATTCCAGCTTTCAACACCCACAAAGGAATGGGGCTTGTATCGCAGGTCTTTCATTCGCGTGATCTCGAGAAGCTGAAAGGGAACCGTGCCATTGGCCATGTGCGTTATTCCACAACGGGGTCCAGCAATCTCAAAAACGCTCAGCCTTTCGTGGTGGACACAGCACGGGGACGGCTTGCTGTCGCCCACAATGGAAATCTGGTCAACGCCGCCGCCCTGCGTGCCGAACTCGAAGAGCGGGGATCGATTTTTCAAACGACGGTGGATAGCGAAATCGTGCTGCACCTGCTGGCTCAGCCGACATCAAACGGCGGCGGCATAGCATCCCTGCGTCGTCTGGAGGGTGCGTTCTCGATTGTTCTCATGGGTGAGCGCGAGATCATCGGTTTCCGGGATCCGCATGGCTTTCGTCCGCTCTGCCTGGGAAAACTCGATGGAGCCTATGTGCTGGCATCCGAGAGTTGTGCGTTTGATTTGATCCATGCGGAATTCATCCGCGATGTGGAACCAGGTGAGGTCTTGATCATCGATGAAAACGGCCTGCGCAGCGAGTGGCCGTTTCCCAAGAGCCGGGCTTCCTTTTGTATTTTCGAGCATGTTTATTTTGCCCGCCCCGACAGCAATATCGGCGGAACCAATGTCAGCATGGCCCGTGTGAATATGGGGCGTGAATTGGCCCGCCTACATCCTGTAGAGGCGGATCTGGTGGTGCCGGTGCCGGACTCTGGCATCTTTGCGGCTCTAGGTTTTTCGGAGGAGACCGGTATTCCCTATTACCCCGCCTTTGTCCGAAACCACTACATCGGCCGCACATTCATTCAGCCCACCCAAATGATCCGCGACTTCAATGTGCGGGTTAAGCTCAACCTGATTCGCTCAGCCGTGGAAGGGAAGCGTGTGGTGGTGGTCGATGACTCCATCGTTCGCGGCACGACCGCCCGCTCGCGTGTGGTCAACCTGCGCGAGAACGGCGCCAAGGAAGTCCACATGCGCATCAGTTGCCCACCGCACAAGCACGCCTGCTACTACGGTATTGATTTTCCAGACCCCGAGAAACTTCTCGCGAACCAGTGCACGGCGGAGGAAATCCGAAAATATCTCGGCGCTGATTCCATCGGCTACCTCGATGTGGATGGCATGGTCCGCTCCACCGGCCAGCCTGCGAATCAATTCTGCATGGCCTGCTTCAACGGCGACTATCCGGTCGCCTTCGATGACAAATTCGACAAACTCATTATGGAAAAGCGGGCGGTCAAAGCCCGCCTTCTCGAACCTCCCTCCGAACGACTGCTTTGAAAACTCCACGCAAACAAAAAGCCTACGCCGCCGCCGGGGTCGATGTGGACCTCGGCAACACAGTCAAAAAAGGAATCCACGCCCTCGTCAGCGCCACGCACGGCCCTGAAGTGCTCGGAAAAATCGGAGGATTCGGAGGTCTCTTCCGTCCCGATTTCCGGGGAATGAAAGATCCTGTCCTTGTCTCCAGCGTCGATGGCGTCGGCACGAAACTCAAAATCGCCTTTGCCACGAACCGGCATGACACCATCGGGCAGGATCTCGTGAACCATTGCATTAACGATATCGCGGTCATCGGTGCGCGTCCGCTCTTTTTCCTCGATTACATCGGCGGTGAAAAGCTCGACCCTGTGGTGTTCCGCCAGATTCTCAAAGGCTTTGCGAAGGCTTGCAAAGACGGGGGCTGCGCCCTCATCGGCGGCGAGACCGCTCAGATGCCCGGCATGTATCAGAGCGGTGAATATGATGTCGCCGGCACGATTGTCGGTGTGGTGGACAGGCCGAAAATGCTCGACGGCTCGAAGATCAAAGTCGGCGATGTGATTATCGGCTTGAAGGGAAATGGTCTCCACACAAACGGCTACTCGCTCGCCCGCAAGGTCCTTCTGGAAAAGATGCGCCTGCCATTGGACAAACCCGCTCCCGGCATGAGCGCGCCGCTCGGCAAGGAACTCTTGAAGGTGCATCCAAACTACCAACCGCTCATGGCATCCCTCCCGCAAGGCCTGCTCCACGGCGCCGCGCACATCACTGGCGGTGGCTTGCTGGATAACCTTCCACGCGTGCTCCCCGAGGGCTGCCGCGCTTCGATCGACAAGGGATCATGGAAAGTGCCAATTATTTTCAACATCATTCAAAACGCGGTGGATATTCCAGACGACGAGATGTTCCAGGTTTTCAACATGGGCATCGGGATGACGCTGGTCGTTCCAGCGAAGCGAGCGGAGGAAGCTCTGAAACTCACGAAGGGCATTCTGATCGGTAAGATCAACGAGGGATCTCGTGACGTGGTGATTTCCTAACGACTCCTCGAAACCACTTCGACTCATCGTTGGTTTGCTTCTCAGTCTTTCTTCGAATCGTTTCTAAGCTGGTAGATTTGCGAGGGGATGGAGAGGTTGTCGGGGCGGGAGTAGGCCATTTGCGCTACTGTGATGTGGCGGGTGCCGAAAGCGGCTTCGCAGTAGCGGAGGTAGTAGCGCCATTTGCGGATGAATTTTTCGTCGAAGCCCAGGGCTCGAACTTCGGGGAGCTTGGACTCGAAGGTTTCCGCCCAGCGCTGGAGGGTGAGTGCGTAGTGGGGGGCCATGTCTTCGTATTCGAACAGGTTCAGGTCTCCACAGGATGTCATGGCGCGGGTGATGCGGGCGTTGCACATGAGGAGGGAGCCGGGGAAGATGTGCTTTTGGATGAAATCAACCCCGTCGCGGAGGATGGGATATTGGTTGTCGGGGCAGAGGATTGCTTGAAGGCCGAGGAGTCCCTGCGGGTGCAGGAGTTCATCGATTTTGGCGAAGTAGCCGTCCACATAGCGATCGCCGACGGCTTCTAGCATTTCGATGGATGCGATTTTATCAAAGCGGCCACGGAGGTCGCGGTAATCGCAGAGCAGGAGTTGGATCCTCTCGCTGAGTCCCGCTTCTTGAATGCGACGGGATGCTTCGTCGTATTGCTGCTGGGAGATGGTGACGGTCGTGATTTTGCAACCGTAGTTCTTGGCTGCATGCATGCTGAAGCCGCCCCAGCCGCTTCCGATTTCCAAGACGCTGTCGGTGGGTAGGAGGCGGAGGCGTTTGCAGAGTTTATCGTATTTCCGGCTCTGGGCGATTTCGAGAGGTTCGTCGGCCGCTTCGAAATACGCGCTGGAATAGGTCATGGAGGCATCGAGCCAGAGTTGGAAGAATTCGTTGCTGAGATCGTAGTGCTCGCTGATGTTTTTCCGGCTCATGATAAGGCTATTCGGCCGACGCAGGTGAAAGGCGCGGTTGACGGCATTGAGCAGATTGAAAAAGCCCGTTCCACGGGATTGGCGCGTTTGCAGGGCCTGTGTGTTGTCAGCGTTCAGGATGAACCATGCGATGACCTTGGTGAGGTCGTCAGTCGTCCATTCCCCGGCCATGTAGGCTTCAGAAAAACCGATCGGGCCGTTGAGGACACACCTCTTGAAGAAATTCTCATCACTCACCTCGATGCGTGCCTGAATGCCCTCGCCGAGTCCGCCGTAGATGCCTTTGGCACCATCCGGGAGGATGACTTCGAGTCGGCCGAGTTTGAGATTGGCGAAGCTATTGAGAACGAGTCGACGAAAAAACATGTGAGTCGTCGACGATGGCGTTGTGCCGAGGCTTAGGCAAGTTTCCCTGCACCGAAGAGACCGCGTTTTTTTATGACATCCCTCGCGGCCTCGGGAACCATGCTTTCCCATTGGGAGTCTCCGGCGGCGATCATTTCCAAAACTTTGAGCGAATGGATTTGGAGGTAATCGGGGCGGTAGTTCTCGATGGGGCGGATAAGGCTGTTGACCCGCAGGTGTTCGTAGAGGTTCTCCATGCCGGGAGGGGTGCGGAAGTTTCCACAGGTCACGAGTTCGCCACTCGGTGAGATGAAGGGATAGACGTAGAGTCGGACATTGCGTTTGAAGAGGCGTCCAAGGGCTTCCAGGATGCCGCCTTCCAGGTCGTTGTAGTGGTCGGGATTGAAAATCTCATTCAGGCCGGGGATGCCCATGGGAAGACCGATTGGGCCTTCGCTGTAGCGGGTGATGTAGTTCACCAGCTTGTAGTATTCGCCGTAGTCGGAGATGAGCACGGTGCGACCGAGGGCTCCGAGGAGGTCCACACGATCGAGGAAATCCTGGAGATCCAGCGGGCCGTGGGAGAGGAGATTTTTCATGGTGATCTCCATGAGAATGGCAGGTTCCGCGCCTGCAACGCCACTTTCCTGATCGAAGAGTCTCTTCGCGCCGTCGAGCATGTCGTTGGTTACATGGGTGACAGGCCGGAAGCTGCCGCGCTCGACGAGGATGGGTTTTTTATAAAAAGCGTCGGATGCCTGCACGACCTCGCCATCCGGGCGGAATAGTGTCGCGCGCGTGAGTTTTTGCACAACGAGTTCGAGGCTCATGATGCGGTTGTCCACGCCTGCAAACGCAGGGCCGGAGAAGCGGATCATATCCACTTCGATACGGCCTGGCTTGAGGTCATCAAGGAGCGAGCCAATGAGCTCGCGGGGATTCTGGTGGTTGAAGGCCGCACCGTAGATCAGATTCACACCGGTAATGCCGAGGGCTTCCTGTTGGAGAAGATTCTCGGCATCCAGCATGCGGACATGCAGGATGATGTCGCTGAACTTCGCACGGGGGGCGTGTTGGAAACGGAGACCCATCCATCCATGGGATTCATCGTGGCGGCGGAAGCTGCGGGCCGCGACGGTGTCTGCAAAAACAAAGAATCGTCGGTTGTCGCCTGCTGTGGCCCCCAAGCGTTCAATGAGGAGCTTTTGCTCGTGTTCTAGCATGGTCTCCAAGCGCTCACGGCTCACAAAGCGGCGCGAGGGTCCATAGATGGCGTCGCTGAAGGTCATGTCGTAGGCCGACATGGTCTTCGCAACCGTTCCAGCGGCTCCTCCTGCGGAGAAGAAGTGCCGAGCCACCTCCTGACCGGCTCCGATTTCGGCGAATGTGCCGTAGAATCCGTTGTCCAAATTCACCCGCAGCGCCTTGCTTTGGGTTCCTCGTCCGGTGTCCATGTTTGACATGGGACTCACCCTACACAGATCGGCAGGGATAAGGAGAAAGACTTTTTGCTCAAAAAAACAACGCCCTGCGAGGGGACTTTAATTTTCGATGAGGCTGCTCTTGCAGAGTTCTGCGTAGAGGCCGCCTCGTGCGAGCAGGTCTGTGTGGCGACCGCGTTCAGTGATGCATCCGCGCTCGAGCACGAGGATTTGGTCGGCATGGCGCACGGTGGAAAGGCGGTGGGCTATGACAAAGCTGGTTCGATTTTCCATGAGGTGGTCAAGTGCTTCTTGGATGAGACGCTCGGTGGCCGTGTCCACGCTGGCGGTGGCCTCGTCGAGGATGAGGATGGGAGGGTTTTTCAGGAGGGCGCGGGCTATGGAGAGGCGTTGTTTCTCGCCGACGCTGAGTTTGACTCCTCGTTCTCCGAGTGGTGTGTGAAGGCCCTCGGGAAGGCGCTTGATAAATTCGGCGGCGTTGGCTGCGCGGAGGACTTCCCAGATTTCCTCTTCGGTGGCATCAGGTTTTCCGATGCGGAGGTTTTCGGCCGTAGTCCCGTTGAACATGAAGCTCTCCTGCGTTACCACGGCAATGCTGTCGCGGAGGTGGGATTTTGGAATGTCGCGCAGGGGCGTGCTGTCGATGGTGATCTCGCCGCTTGTGAATTCGTAAAAACGCACAAGCAGATTCACGATGGTGGATTTACCGGCACCCGTTGGGCCCACGAGGGCGATCATTTCGCCGGACTTGGCTTCAAGGTTAATGCCGTGGAGGACGGGCATCTTGGGATCATAGGAAAATGAGACATCGCGGTAAACGACATGACCCTTCACGCGGGAGGCCGCTTCGTTTGCGCCCTCATCGGATTCTGTTTCGGAGTCCATGATTTCGAAAACTCGATCCCCGGCGGCTCGGCCGGACTGGAAAATCTGGTTCAGCTGGTGGAGGCGTCCCACGGGTTCGTAGAGGTAGCGGGTGAGGACGAAAAATGCGACGAGGGCGCCGATATCCATTTTGCCTGAGATGACTTGGGATGTTCCGAAGCCAGCTACGAGGAGCAGTCCGCAGGATGAGATGAATTCCATGCCCGGTTGGTAGATCGCCCAGGCTTTCATCACGGTGAGGGTGGATTTGCGCACGCCGTTGCTCGCCTCGTCGAAACGGGCGTGTTCGCGTGTCTCGCTGGTGTAGGTTTTTATCTGGCGGATGCCGGCGATGTTGTCGTGGAGTAGTGAATTCAGAGCTGATACGGCTTTGCGCTGCTTGCGGTAGCGGGATCGCGCTGTGAGCGTGTAGGCGAGGGCTCCGGCAGCGAGGAATGGAATTGGAAGGAGAACGGCTGCGGTGAGTGAAGGGCTGTAGGCCAGCATGACACAGCTGACGATCAAGATTTGAAGGACGGCCACTGTGCCTTGTTCGATGCCGTCTATGAGGACACGCTCGACGCTCGTCACATCCTCGACGAGGCGGGTCATGATGTCACCCGTCGACCTGTTGTCGAACCATGTGAGCGGGAGGCGCTGGATGTGCGCGTAGAGTTCGCTGCGGAGGTCAAAAATGACGCGCTGCTCGAAGTGGTTGTTGAAAATAATGCGAAGGGCGTTGAGGCCGTTCTGAGCGAGGAATGCCGCGAGGCCGAGGCCAACGAGTGGCAGCAGGAGGTCAGGCCGGTTTTGGCCGATCACTTGATCGACAATTTGCTGAGTGATCGCCGGGAAGACAATCACCATCAGAGTCCCTGCTACCGCGCAGAAGAGCGTGGCAAAGGCGAGGAACGGGTAGCGGCGCACATAGGGGAGAACCCTGATAAAAACCTGCATGATATTTTGGCTCCGCCTTAGTGTGTGAGCAGGGGGAGGATGACCTCGAGCGACTCTGTGTAGAGGGCATGGCGCCCAGCCCGGCTTAGTTCTGCCAGCAGGGTGTCTTCGAGCCGTCCGCGTGGGGCGGGGAGGATTTGGCGAATCTCAGGTATGCCGGGCGTTTGTATGGTGGATTCGAAAAAGTCGGATCCCTCGGCGAGCTTGAGTTCGAATCGTGCGTCCGGAGATTTGATTGAAATCAGCGAGAGATTGGGGCCGGGGATTTCCTCGATGTGGAAAGGAACGACACGGTCGTTCGCAGCAATGAAGGTTTCGTTTTTGGCGTCCAAACGCCACTTCAGACGCCCCGCGAGCCATCCCAGAAGGAGGAGTGCAGAGATGCGGAAACCCGGTGCGCAGCGAAGGGAAAGGGATTCCACGCTGCTGAGATGTGGGAATGCCGAGGCGTTGTCAAACTGGCTTGCCAGAGCAAAACGCCATGCGTGAAGACGTGTCCAATTCAGGTCGCACAGCACGGCTGCGCTTTTCCCTGGCGAGGAGATGTGTCGGATGATCGAAAATTGATGATGCGGATTGCGCCATGAACTGCTGTCAAAGATGAGGCGATCCACCCAGCCCCAGAGCTTTTCATCGAGAGGCTCGGGGAAGTCGGCCTTCCACCAGAGGCAGAGCGGAAGATCGGAATCCAGATGCGAGAACACGATATTCGGAAGGGCATTGGCAGCATCGCCGTCCAAGCGGAATGTGATCTGTTCGGAGCAAATCTGGCGTGTGTCCTTGCCGAGAAGATGGCAATGGGCGCTGATCCAGGCTTTTGCTTGTGCGACTGGAGCTGAAGGGTTGCCGAGGATAAGGATCGCCCGGCAGGGGTGACGGCCAGCCACAGAGGCCAGCACTTCGTTGTCTGCGGCAAGGGCGGCTTCGTTTTCAGTGTAAACGACGAGGTTGATCAGCGAGGCGCGGGTCTTGGTGTCTCCACTTGATTCCCAGAGTTTGCCTAGCTCCTTGTCGATTCTACCGATTTCGACAGGAATGCCTGATTCTATGGATGCCTCGGTGCTCACAGGCGTCTCCATGCGCTCTCGTGGCGTTTGATGAGTTCGTCGGCCTCTCCTGGACCCCAGGAACCGGAGGAGTAAAGCGCGAGGTCGTCTGTGCGGGTGGTCCATGCCTCATGGATGGCATCGACAAATTTCCAGGCTTGCTCGACCTCATCGCGGCGGGCGAAGAGTGTGGCATCGCCGCTCATGGCATCGAGCAGAAGGCGCTCGTAGGCCTCGGGGGTGGCTTTTCCAAAACTGGTTCCGTAGTGGAAATCCATTTTGACCGGCTCGATACGGAGGCTGGAGCCCGGCATCTTGGCGCTCATGCGAAGGGAAATGCCCTCGTCTGGCTGAATGCGGATCACCAGCACATTGTCATCAATCGACTCTCCTGTGGCGCGGAAGAGAACCGGCGGCACACTTTTGAAATGAACGGCGATTTCGGTGCCGGCTTTCGGCAGGCGTTTTCCCACGCGGATGAAAAACGGGACGCCTGCCCAGCGCCAGTTGTCCACATTGAGTTCCATGGCGACATAAGTCTCGGTGACGGACTCGGGATTCACATTGAGTTCGTCGCGGTAGGCGGCAACGCGTTTGCCGTTGATCGCGCCGGCACCGTATTGGGCGCGGACGACATGCTTGAAAACATCATTACCCGTGAGCGGGCGCAGGGAGCGTAGCACCTTCACCTTCTCGTCGCGGATCGAGTCCGCATCGAGTCCGGCAGGTGGTTCCATAGCAGTGAGGCAGAGGAGTTGGAGAAGGTGGTTCTGCACCATGTCACGGAGGGCGCCTGATTTTTCGTAGTAGCCGGCCCGGCCTTCCACCCCGAGCGGTTCGCTGGCCGTGATTTGGACATGGTCGATGTAGCGGGAGTTCCACATGGCCTCGAACAGGGCATTGGCGAAGCGGAGAACGATGATGTTCTGCGCGGTCTCCTTGCCGAGGTAGTGGTCGATACGGAATGTCTCGGATTCATCGAAGGCGTTTTCGACGAGATCATTGAGGCGCTTTGCGCTCGGGAGGTCGGTGCCGAATGGCTTTTCAACAATGATCCGGCTCCAAGATCCGGCGCGGGCTTTGTTCAGGCCACTCTTGCGGAGATTTTCCAAGATCACCTCGAACTGGTCTGGGCCTGCTGCAAGGTAGAAGAGGCGGTTTCCACCGGTGCCCCGCGTGGCATCCATTTCGTCCAGGCGGTGAGCAAGGGCCTCGTAGCCTTCAATCTTATCGAATTCGCTGCGGTGGTAGCAGATATTTGACGCGAAGTTTTTCCAGAGGTCGTCATTGATGCCTTGGCGGGAGAATTTTCGGGCCGCTTCTTCGAGTTCGGTGCGGAAAACCTCATCCGATTTGTCCCTGCGGGCAAATCCCACAACGCTGATGGCAGGTGGCAGGGCCCCATCGGCGGCGAGATTATAAAGAGCCGGAACGAGTTTGCGGTGCGTGAGATCGCCCGTGGCACCAAAAATAACCAGGGTGCAAGGATCGGGAATCGAGCGTTGGGCGAGGCCTTCGCGGAGCGGATTGGAGCGCAAAATATCAGTTGGCATTACGCGAGCTTTACTATCGTTTGCAGTCAGGGAGTTCAATCGGGAAAAAACCCGCGCGCCAGACTTTATCGGGACTTCAGGGAACTCACGCTGGTCAGGATGCCGGCGATCATCGAGTAGGCTACGATGCCGACAAACAATGCCACGAGGAGAATAATCGCCGGTTGGACGAGTGTGGTGAGGTGCGAAATGCGCGTGGTGAGGTCGCGATCGAAGCGCTTGGCCGCACGCTCGAGGGCCGTGGCGATATCACCAGTCTGCTCACCGACAGTCAGAATATCCATGAGCACGGGCGGAAAAAAACCCACGCGTCGCAGGGCCGCCGCAAGGCTGGTGCCTTCTCCAACCATGGCAGCGGTTTTCATGAGTAGGTCTTTGAGAAAAACATTCATCGTTGCGGAGGTCATGAGGTTGAGGCCCTGGAGGAGGGCGACTCCATTTGAGACGAGAGTCGAAAGGGTCTGCAGCATTTCTGCGTAGAACTTCGCGCGGAGAACGGGGCCGACCACCGGAAAGTCGAGCATTGAGCGATGCCACCAGTCTCGCCCGGCAGGTGTGCGCACGGCCGCGCGGGCGGACAGGATGAGGATGCCAACGAATGCAAAGATCGCCCACCACCACTGTCCGCAGAACTCGCTCACGGAAATTAGGATGCGGGTTATGATTGGAAGTTTTTGCCCTGTTTTTCCAAGAAGGACGGACAACTGGGGCACAAGGAATGTCAGGAAGACAAACATCAGGACAATCGCTGAGGCAAAAACGATAGCTGGATAGAGAAGAGAGGACACCACGCGGCGGCGGAGGTCGCTGATGAGAGTAAGGTAGGCGCACTGACGTTTGAGGATTTGAGGAAGTGCTCCGGAGACCTCGCCTGCGGCGACCAGGTTGCAGTAGAGAGGGTCGAAAGTTTTTCCGCAGTCCTGAAGGGCGGCTGAAAAGCTGAAACCGTCGCGCACTCGCTGGCGGAGCCGGGCGGCGATGGGTTGGACGCCGGATTTTTCCTGCCGCTGCTCGATGACTTTCAGGGCGCCTTCAAGTTTGAGGCCAGCCTCGAGGAGTTCGGCGAGTTCTTCGGTGAAATAGAGCAACTGGGTTGTGTTCAGGCTGGGCAGGGGATCGTTGCTTGCGGCGGTCGATGCTTTCTTGGTGGCAGTGGCCGATCCTCCGCTATCCGAGACACTCATGGGTTGGAGGCCTTGGTTGCGCAGAAGGCGGTAGGCGTCGCTTCGCGAATTGGCGGCGATTGTTCCCGTTGTCACCGTCCCCGAGGCGTTGCTCGCTTTGTAGGAAAAGTCGGCCATTGTCCTGCTACTCGTCCAATACCTGCAGTTCGCTGGATGTCACACGAACGACTTCCTCCACCGAGGTGACGCCGTGGGAGACGGTTTCCCATCCGGCCTTGCGAAGCGGGACCATACCCTCGCGGATGGCGAGTTCGCGGAGTTCGTTTGCGGGAGCGCGCCGCTGGATGAGTTCCTGCATGCGAGGTGTCATCTGACAGATTTCAAAGAGTGCTGTCCGGCCTGAAAAACCCGTATTCCGGCAGTGGGGGCAACCAACCGGCCGCCGGATTTTGTTTGTCCACTCCAGCGGGAAGCCGATGGCAGCGAGGTCTTCTGCTTTATACTCGGCTGGCTGGGCGCAGTGTTTGCAAAGACGGCGCACGAGACGCTGTGCGATGAAGGCTCGAACGGCGGAGCCCACGAGGAAGGGTTCCACGCCCATGTCTAGAAGGCGTGTGATGCCCCCCACGGCGTCGTTGGTGTGGAGCGTGCTGAAGACCAAGTGCCCAGTGAGTGCGGCGCGGATGGCGATTTCCGTTGTCTCGAGATCGCGCATTTCACCAACCATGACGATGTTGGGATCGCCACGAAGAATGCTTCGCAGGGCAGTCGCGAAAGTCAGGTCGATCTCGGGTTTGACCGCGATCTGGATCACGCCGTTGAGCTTGTGTTCGACGGGGTCCTCGATTGTGACGATACGACGCTCCATCGAGTTGATGGCGCTCAGAAAAGTGTAGAGCGAGGTGCTTTTTCCCGAGCCTGTGGGGCCTGTGACGAGAACGATGCCGTTGGGGATGGAAATGAGATTGCGAATGCGTTTTTCATTTTCCGGGTCGAGTCCGAGTCCCGAGAAGTCGAATTGTTGCTGGCCGAGAAGTCGCAGGCTTATGCTCTCGCCATTCACACTCGGAATGGTGGCCACGCGCACATCGATCGGTGCACCTGCGATTTCGAGGGCGATGCGACCGTCCTGTGGACGCCGCCGCTCGGCGATGTCGAGGCCGGACATGATTTTGAGGCGGGAGATGAGAGAATCCTGAAGCATCTTGATCCTCTGCGGGACGGGAACCTCTTGAAGGACGCCGTCGATACGGTAGCGGATGCGAAGGTCGTTGCCGAGCGGTTCGAAATGGATGTCGGTCGCGCTTTGCTGGAGTCCCTCGCGCAGGATTTGGTTCACAAATTTCATCACCGAGGCTTCGGAGTCGTCCTCGTCGATCACATTGACCTCCTCCTTGGCTCCGCCGGGCAGGTCGTCTTCACGGCCCTCAAGAAGTTCCTCGAACGTGTCGGCGCCGACGCCGTAGGTTTTCTTGAGCGTCTCCACAAGGCGGCTGCGCGAAGTCATGACAAGACTCACCGGACCGCGCCAGTGCTGGGTCACAGCCTGCCATGTTGCGTAATCGAAGGGATCGAAGGTCAAGAGGCTCAACTCGCCACCAGGCACTGCGGCTTCGGGCAAAACAATCTGGCCCAGCGCCAGTCGGGCGGGGAATTTGTCCCGCACATTTTCGATCGGGGCGACATCCTCCTCTTCGCGCCAAGGGATTCCGAGTTCGGAGGCGAGGGCTTTGAGGAATGGCAATTCCTGGACAAGCTTGGAATCGAGCAATGCAGCGATGGGAGACCGCTGGGCAAAGGCGGCGCGGTCGAGGACATCACGGCACTTCTCGGGCTCATTCAGGCCCGCGAGTTCCGCCAGGCGAAGGAGGTCGTCAGTTGTATTGATCATTGCTCCAAGGCCAGCGGAATTTTTTCTTCTTCTCGGGTGGCAGCGGGGTGGGAGTCCAAACGGCCGGCGGGCTTTTCTGCTCGGCGATTGGCGCGGTCATGGCCTGGCCATCGCGCCCGAGCGGAGAGCGGTCGCCTTCGTAGGCGCTGGCCCTCATCATTTCATGATTCGAATCCACGACGAAGGGTTGGATCATGACGATGAGCTCGTTTTTTTTCACCTTTGACTGGGTGCGTCCGCCGAGGAGCGAACCGATCACGGGAATCTCGGAGATATAGGGCATGCCTTCCACGCCACGTTCCTTGTCTTCGGAAATCAAGCCACCCAGCACTATCGTTGCGCCATTGGGCACGCGGACGCTGGTGGTGATTTCCTGCGTGGCAATAATAGGAACCTTGTTTCCGGATATGGTATCCGTGCCGATGACATTGTCGTTGGTTTGGGCGATGATCAGGTTCACCTCGCGGTCGGAGTTGATAAGCGGGATGACTTCAAGTTTCAGAACAACGTCTTGGTATTGGATGTTTGAAGTGATCGCGCTACCGTTCCCGCTAACGCCGCCGCCGGTGGCTGTGGTGAGCGATTGCGTGGGGACTGGCACTTTCTGCCCCGAGAGGATCGTCGCCTTGCGGTTGTTTGTCGTGTAAATAACGGGTCGTGAGAGGGTTCGGAAGCGCTCTGTGCTTTCCAGGAAACGGGCAAAGACGTCCACCGAATCCGCGATCGTTCCGTAAATGGTAAGTCCAGCGAGTGAAGATAGGCCATTCGTTGTTAGTGACCCGGGATTGACTATGGATGACGCATTCGGGAACACGCCATTAGGCAGGAGACTCGGGCTGAGCGATGTGGCAGCCGCTCCATTGGCATCGCTGTTGCCGAGGAGATTGTTGAGAGGTTGGAATCCTTTGTTGCGGATGAGATAGCTTACGCCGTAGTCCACTCCCTTGCTCAGGCGCAGTTGGCCAATGACGACGGCGAGATAGACTTGCTTGGGACGCTGGTCGAGGATGTCGAGAATCTGCTTGGCTCGGGCTTTGCTTTCAGGTGGCCCGAATATGATGATGCTGTTTGAGTTATTGTCTGCTATGAGTCGAATTTCTCCGATGGTGGCGGATTGTGGGGCGCCTTGCTCGGTTTCATTGGTTAGGCGATCTGGCTTGCTCAAGCCGTTGCCTCCCATGTCGCCGATTCCACCGGTGGAGTTATTATTGTTATTGTTTTGATTTAAGGGATTACTGTTTGATCCGTTTTGGCCTATTTGTCCGGAGCCTCCTTGCTTCTCGGAATCCGCGTCACTGAGCATGTCCGTAAGCACTGGGAAGACATCATTGACTGGAACATAATTGAGGATTTGAGTGAAAGGCTGCTCGAAATTTCCGGCGGAATCGAGTTGGGAGATCACATCGCGAACATAGCGGTAATTTTCCACGCGGGTTACGACGAGGATGCGGTTGGTACGTTTGTCGGCAAGGAATTTTGCCTTTCCGGAAATGAGGCGGTTTTCGTAGCGCGCGTCAGAGGCTCCTCCTGAGGCTTGCGGGGACTCGGGATTTTGAGGATTGGCAGGAGTCTGTGGTTGGGGGCTGGAGCCCTTCGCCTTCGCGGGATCCTCCTTGTCGAACATCTCGTCGAGGATTTCAACAATGCGTTCCGCATTGGCGCGCTGGAGTTGAACGAACTCGGTGACGACCCGGGCCGGTTCGACATCAATCAGGTCCAGAATGCCGAGAGCCTTCCGGATGACGGGGGTTTTATCCGTAAGAATGATCGCGTTGGTGTTTGGAACGGGAACCACGGAACCGTAGGCATTGATCTGCACAACGCCCTGCACAACAGCGATCGCCTCTTCCGGGGATATGAAGGAGAGGGGCTTGTAAAAGCTCAGCACCTTGTCGCCATCCGTCGGCAGAGATTGAATCTCGCTGAAGAGAGGAAGCCCCTCGGTGCGTGGAGCGCGGCTGGGACCGAGGATCTTGATTGTTTGGTCATCCACCGGAACGATGCTGTAATTATTCATCAACAGGGAACTCTCAACAATCGCGATGGCGTCCTCACGGCTGACTGGCTTGGCGACCATGATCGAGAGTTCCTGACCGGCGAGGTTCGAGTCGCGGATGATGCGTTTTCCGGTGAGTGTTTCGTAAAAAGAAATGACATCCAACACGGAGTTGCGCGGGAAAGTGATGCTGACAGATTCGGCAGGGCGGGGGGGCGCTGGTGGAGCCAGGGTGGGGGTGACCGGTGCACCTGGAGGCAGAACCTGAGGCACCTGGGCTCCGAGCGGCATGGCACAAAGGAGCAGAGTGGGAATGACGGGAAGGAAGTGGCTTTTCATTGATTAGGGACAGGCTGAGCGGCTGGTTGGCCGGAAATCACACGGCGGCGGATGACGCGTCGTGGCGGTTCGTTTCCATTGGTGGCGGCTGGTTGAACGGCTGCGGCTCCCGGCGGCGGCTGGGGGCCTCCGGGTTGCTGAGGAATTTGGGGGTTCATTGGCACCTGTGGCGCGGGCTGAGCCTCTGTGGGTAGATCGGCATAATGAATGGTCGTTTCTTGGCCTTCGATTCGAATGCGGGCGCTCATGTTTTTTGGGTCAGCGTCCGGTTTGTAGTCGATGAGTTGGTTGTTCGCAGAATCCGGCTTGGCACCGAGCATGTGGCGAACCTGAGTGTTTTTATCCAAAACGAAAACTACGGCTTCGTTGTTGATAGTGGCCGCACCTGTCAGAAAAAAACGTTCGGCTACCGGGGCGCTTTCCTCCGCTGTGGGTAGCGAAAAGGGGGAGCGGTTGAGCAGGATCTGAAACTTTTCCATCGAACGCTGTTCCATCCAAGGAGCATCATTCGCTGCAGGCAGCAGCGCGGAGGCTGCCGAAAAAATTAGAATGGCGAGCGGGATTCTCATTCGGTGGCGGGTGGCGCGGAGTTCGAGTCTGCTGGTCGGAAATACTGCCGGATTTCCATTTCCACAACCACATTGGGCGGTTCGTTGTCACTGCGGATCATCATTTTCTCCACAGAGCGCCAGGATGTGGGATTTTGGACATCGAATAAAAAAGTCGCCACGCTTGAGAAAGGGCCGGTGATTTTCGTTTGAAGAACCGCCGCGCGGGCGCCATCGGCCTCCTCGCCGGGAAGAAGGGTTTCCTCTGCAATTTTGAGACCGGATTTTTCAGCCATGCTTCGCACAGTATTCAGGAGAACTGTATTGGCGGTATCCGGTTTTTCGAGAGGCGAGGGGTGCTGTTGCATCCAATCCCGTGCGGGTTCCAGCGCTTCGGCGGCGGTGATCCAGGAGCGGGATGTCGAAATGGCTGAACGCGTCTCCGAAATGGCTGCCAAGACGCCTGAACGATGGTTCAACCAGGCGCGAACGGCAAAAAGATTTACCGCTAGAAAGACGGCTGCGCCGAAGATCAGGAGCAAGCGTGTTTCACTCTTCGCCGGTTTTCGCATCGGGTCGTGCTCCTTCCATTTCAAACCTTACTTTATTGCGGCCCACCAATTGTGGCTGACGGGATGTCCAATCATAATCCTGCAAGAGTTGGGCTTTTTTCACCCGCTCAAAAAATTCATATGCCTGCGAGACATCGCTTGCCTCCCCGGCAATCGCGAGTCGGCCTTTGTCGTAGTTGTATTGGGTCAGGCGAACCTGCTCACCTGGGATTTCGGTGGCGACAGCGGCGAGTTGGTCGATGGCAAAGGCCTGGGGATCGATAGCGGATCGAAATTGTCTCCACTCGGTCACGAGATGTTGGGCACTCGTTGAGACCGACTCGATTGATTTGAGCTCGTTGTTGAGACGGTGCAATTTGAAGCGTTGCCAAGCTAGGTCAGCGGCTACAAAAAACAAAATCACCGCATAGATGGCCAGCCCCACTGTGGCAAAAGATGCCAGACGCTTGATCCGTGATCGGGAAAGCAGGGCCGTGCGAGCAGTCGGTGGCGCCGCATTACTCAAAACAGTTGGCAGAAATGGTGCAGGAAGCTTTTTTTCAATTTCAAAATCCAAGCGCAGCGCATGTCCAAGTGACATGGCATCCGCCTCCAAAAAATCTCCGATCAAGCGCAGCTTGGCCGGCATGCGGGTGATGACACTCTCCGACCTCAGCCTCATGGCCGTGCGTGCGATGGACCCGCAAAAAGCCGGACCGGGATTTGAATCTCCCGTTGCAGCAAAGAAGACGCACTTGTCCTCGCGGTAGATGGCGAAGCAGAGGGTCCCCTGTTCCTTCCAAACAAGCACATCGGCTCCTGCCGGATCAATCAATCGCGCAGGAATCTCAAAACACCTCGCCTTCTTGAGGTATTCGTGAGCGGTTTCGTCATCCGTCGCCGCCAGTGCCAAGACAAGCGACCGTCCCTCTTTTTCCAAAATGGGGACCGTATAGACCTCAGCGTCCTTCCGAAGCAGATGTCGGCTCGTAAGCTCGAGTTCCGCTAATTCCGCAGGTTCGCCTTGGGAAGCGATCCACAAGGGCATGGAGAGAACGCTGCGGGAGGGCACCGCCAGAAGCAGGTTGGCAAAGGCATCCAGCGACTTCTCCGTGAAAGCCTCTTCGAGCGTGCTGTTGCCCTTGGGAGGAAATTTCCACAGCTCCCAGCCTTCCGCGCCGGGTCTTAGAACCGCATCGGGAGTTTTCTGTTTCATCGCTCCTCCCAGCTCATCATTTGTTCATTTGCCCCAGTCGGTGCGATGACGACAATTTTATGAGAGATGCCTCCGCACCATCCTGTGCTCTCAATGCGGCGCATATCTCCCGAGGTGTCAAAAAACTCCAGTAGGTCCGCGCGCTGCTTGCCCCCAGCTCCAAGGAAATCCGCCACAGCCTCGATGGATTCCAGTTTTTGGTCATCGGCCGTATCGTCAATGCCATCAAGCCCCGCGCGCATTTGGATGAGCGATTGGCACTGACTGGGCGTGAGTTCGGCAAGGGCCTTGAGTAGTGGTTCCTGAGCATGTTGGATGCTGATCTTTCCACTATACCAAATAGTGAAGTCATCCTGCCAGCCCTGCTTTGCGGCTAAGAGAGGAGCCAAATTCATAACGGACTCCATTTCACGAATATGTTTAAGTGGCCGATTCGCGGGGTATCCCGGCCGACCGGCTTGCTCGTAGTCACCACGTTCCGCTCCATTGAGAGAGCCGAAATCATCTGCGTCGATCCAATCTTGCAGGCTATCGATGCCCGCCTCCGCCGCATCCAGGCTCGCCCCCCAACTCGCAAAGAGACGATTGAACACCGCGCGGTTACCGGACTGAATCCAAAAGTTGGGATTTAGTCTTGCAGCCTCGTTGGTCAGTTTCACTTCGTAGCCCTCAGTGTTTTTGTTCCCGTGGCGGAGGAGGGGGCTTCCGTTTTCAACTGCTGGATTCAAGCCGAGTGCGATGCCACTCAGCGCCATTTGACGCGCCACGAATTTCCTCTCTGCGAGTGATTCGCTTTCGATCCAACCGCTAACCAATCCACCCGTAAGAATCACGAGTCCGGCCAGAAAAGCGATGCACCAGAGCACAAGCGGCAGTGCGATGGCCCGAATTTTGGAGCGGCAATTCATTGTGGATTCAGGTTATTGATTTCCTTTTTTGCTGCCTCCGGTTGAGGTTGTGGTGGAGCAAGTGGAGGAATCCAAAATTGCACATCGATCAAAGATTCGGCCATCGGATCATACGAAAATTGTAAACGAACCAACTGTGGCCTTCCGGCACCTTCAGGCCATTCCTGAATCCAATCGTTTCCATTAAAAAAAAACCATGCCACGCGGCTCACCCCTGGCAGCAGGGAAATCCAGTCGCCTTTTGTGACCAGTCGCTCCATTGCCGAGGCATCGATCTCGCCCGGCACCCTGAGAATGGAAAATGTCCTCGAACCGTCCGCCCTAGGCCTAGCCGCAAGGATGAGCGAACCCCCGCCCAAGCTGGGCACACCAAAGGTTCCTGATGTTTCCGCAAAAACCAATTCCGGCACGGGAGCGCCTGATGAGGATTGGGATATGCGGAAAGAGAGGTTCGCGTCTGCCGGGAGGTTGAGAAACGCTTCGCGGGTGATTCGCAGAAATGCCTCCAGCCTGCGGGCGGAGGTCTGCTCCGTGATGACGGACTTCGATGCTTCAAGAGCTGCCGAGGAAATGGAATACACAGCACCACTCAGGAGGCCTAAAATCATCAGAGCCATGATCACTTCAAAAAGCGTGAATCCTGCTTGCCCGGATTTACGCTGAAGGGAATTCGCTTTCTTCATGGCCGGTAAACCAGAATTTCTGCGATTTCTTTTATCCCACCGCGGACTGGCTCCGCTGTGACTTTGAGCCTCCACATACCAGGTAGAATTGCATTGTTTGTATCGCGAATTTCGGCCTGCTCGAAGGTTTCCAAAACATGGATTCCGTTATTGGTTCGCCCATCAATCTCACGACGTCCATCCAGGGGAGGGTTCGCCATTGCAGTGGCCAGACGGGACTCGATCATCGTGCGGGCCAGCATTCTTGAGCGGGCATTCAGCGCCGCATCCACCGCAGATTGCAGGGCCAAAGCCAAGCCCGTGACAGCCACCGCAAAGACGCCTAATGCGATTAAAACCTCAAAGAGAGTAAAAGCCCTATTTTTCATCCGTTACAATCAGAGCCGTTAGGGGGTCAAATTTTAAAACGATGGACTCATCCTTGGAGGAGATACGCAACTCAAGGGGATCGCAAATGCCTGCCCCATTGAATCCCCAGAATTCGTCCCGCTGCGGTTTACGAAACCTGTTTTCTGTGAAACGCCGCAATTGGAGTTTCCAACCTTTAGGCAATTGGGCAGTTGGAATGTCGGCATCGCCGATAAGGCTTGATTCCGTAAGGCGCAGTTGCCGCGCTTCGCCAGTTTCAATAGCTTTTCTGTGAGCGGCCTGTGCGCTTTTTTCGATAGCTTGTGCAATCCCTTCGGAAGGCGAGTTGCTCCACGAATTTGTTATCAGAGGCACAGTTACACCCAGAAGAATCGCAATGATTCCTAGTGCAAGAAGAACTTCAAAAAGAGTATAGGCCCCGTGCTTGGAGGCCCTTGGAATCGATACGCTATTTATTTTTCCCGGCGTCGTCATCGCTCTCCTTGGCGTCGGGTCCGAGCGAGTAAATGTCAAATGCTGCGCCCCCCTTGCCAGGGTTGCGATATACATACTCAGTGCCCCAGGGATCAACCGGAACTGACTTCATGAGTTGCTTCCAGCGGCGGGGGCGTGGTTCCGTGGTGGGTTGGTTGACCAGTGCCTTGAGACCCTGCTCCGTCGTCGGCATGCGATAGTTCAGCATCTCATAGGTGCGGAGTTGCATCGAAATGGCCTCGATATCGCTATCCACACGTTGCTCCTTTGCCACATCGATATTTCCCACCAACATGTAAATGGCGGATCCCACCAGCACGGCAATGATGCCGAGCACCAACATGATTTCAAAAAGCGTATAGCCGGATTGAGAGAAACGGCTCCTCTTTAGGTTATGAGAAATCATGGAATCCATCGGTGAAGAGTTGGCTTGAGTGCTGAGAACCCGAATAAAATTCAAATTCTTGATGAAGAATAAAGCCTGAATGTTTCTCCGTACAAGTCAGGCTTTAACCTTATAAGCAGGTATTTTCCGTCTTAGAGATGGTGTCGGCGACGCTTGACTTTGATGAGGGCGAGAGAGCGGAGGAGGGCTGCATTGTTGGAGGCATATTCCTCGTTGCTGAGTTTCTCGCCCGACATGGCCTGCTCGGCACGGCGGACTGCCTCCTCGGCGGCGGATTCGTCGATGTCACTTTCCTTCACCGCCATGTCAGTGAGGACGGCGACCTTCTCGGAAGTGATTTCAACGAAGCCTTCGCCGACGGCCAGGCGGAGTTCCTGGCCGCCTTTGAGAACGCGGAGCTCCCCAGGCTCGAGTTGGGTCATGAGTGGGGCGTGCAGCGGAAGCACGCCAAGCTCACCATCTATGCCGGGGATTACGACGGAATCGACATCATCGGAGTAGGTTTTTGCTTCGGGAGTGACGATTTCGAGCCGGAGCATGAGCTTAGGATTCCTTCACCATGTCGATGCCGCCCTTCATATAGAAGTTGGCTTCTGGAACATCGTCGTGTTTGCCTTCGAGGATTTCCTTGAAGCCGCGGATTGTGTCGGCGGTGGAAACATATTGTCCTTTTGTGCCGGTGAAGATTTCGGCGACATGGAATGGCTGAGACAGGAAGCGCTGGATTTTACGGGCGCGATAGACGGTGAGTTTGTCTTCCGGCGAAAGCTCGTCCATGCCGAGAATGGCGATGATGTCCTGCAAGTCTTTGTAGCGCTGCAAGACGCGCTGAACTCCACGCGCGACATTGTAGTGCTCTTCTCCAACGATATCGGCTGATAGAGCCTTCGATGTTGAAGCGAGCGGATCCACCGCAGGGTAGATTCCCAACTCGGCGATCGAGCGCTCGAGAACGATTGTTGAGTCCAAGTGGGCGAAAGTATTCGCCGGAGCTGGATCCGTAAGATCGTCTGCGGGCACATAAACAGCTTGGAAGGATGTGATCGAACCTTTGGTGGTCGAGGTGATACGTTCCTGCAAGTCGCCCATCTCAGCAGCGAGGGTTGGTTGATAACCCACGGCGCTCGGTGTGCGGCCAAGCAAGGCCGAGACTTCGGCACCTGCCTGAGAGAATCGAAAGATGTTGTCGATGAAGAGCAAGACGTCTTGATTCTTCTCGTCGCGGAAATACTCAGCCATCGCAAGCGCCGAGAGAGCCACGCGAAGACGGGCACCTGGAGGCTCATTCATTTGGCCGTAAACCAGCGCCACCTTGGATTTGGAGAGATCGTCTTGCACGATAACGCCGGACTCGCTCATCTCAGCGTAAAGGTCGTTCCCCTCACGTGTGCGCTCGCCGACACCGGCAAAAACGGAATATCCGCCGTGTCCCTTGGCGATATTGTTAATCAGCTCCATGATGACGACGGTCTTTCCGACGCCGGCACCACCGAAGGCTCCCACTTTGCCGCCCTTCGTGAACGGGCAGATGAGATCGATGACCTTGATGCCGGTCTCAAGAATCTGTGCTTTGGTGTCCTGCTCCAAGAGAGGAGGGGCTTTGCGGTGGATGGGATATTTTTTCTCGTGGGGCACGGGGCCGCGTCCATCGGTCGGTTGGCCTGTGACATTGAAGATGCGTCCAAGAACGCCCTCGCCGACGGGAACAGAGATTGGAGTGCCGAGGGCGCTCACTTCCATGCCGCGCGTGAGACCTTCGGTGGAACTCATGGCGATCGAGCGAACCCAGTGTTCACCGAGGTGTTGTTGCACTTCAAGTGTGAGGTTCTGTTTTTCTCCGCCGACTTCGAAGTCGATTTCGAGCGCGTCGTAGATTTTGGGCAGAGATCCGTCTGCCGGGCTGAACTCGACATCGACAACGGGGCCGATGACCTGAACGATTCTTCCTTTATGATTCATGTGTGTTTGGTGAGCGTAAAAAAGGGTGTTCTGTTTAGCGTCCGGATCTCCGGACCGCAACTGCATTTTAAAAATTAAAAAAGCAGGCTTGTGGGTGACTCAAGGTTTTTGCGGATCGTGGCGAGGAACTCTGCGCCTGCAGCGCCGTCCACAACACGATGATCACCACTGAGCGAAATCGTCATCCGCTGTCCGGCTACGATCTGGTCCTGTGCGTTGACGACAGGTTTTTTTACAATAGCCCCGACTGCGAGGATGGCCGCCTGTGGTGGATTGATGATCGCATAGAAGCTGTCAATGCCATAGGCACCGAGGTTTGAGATCGTGAGTGTGCCGCCTTGGTACTCCTCGGGTTTGATTTTTTTTGAGCGGGCTCGCACGGCGAGATCTTTTACTGCAGTGCTGATGTCGCGGAGTGAGAGGTTTTGTGCATCTCGGATGACTGGCGTGATGAGGCCGTCCTCGACAGCAATCGCGACCGAGAGGTTGACGCTCGCGTATTCGACAACCGAGTCTCCCGCAAATGCGGCGTTGACTTTCGGGTGCTGCTTGGCCGCTCGCGCGACTGCGAGGAGGATGAAATCGTTGACGGTTATCTTTGCGGTTCCGGCAGCCTCGGCGGCGGCATTCAGATCCTTGCGGAGCTTCGCAAGAGGGGCGGCATCGATCTCGATGGAAAGATAAAAATGTGGAATCTGGGTTTTGCTGGCGAGGAGACGCTCGGCAATCGTACGACGCATTCCGGAAAGAGGAGTCTTGGTGTCGGAGTCCGAGAAAGGCACCTCGATGCGAGGCGCAGCTGCAGCGGCACTGCGGCCTTGAGCCACTGCGGTGGCTGGCACATCCGCCGCCACGATGCGGCCGCCAGGGCCTGTGCCTTGAATGCCGGAAAGATCCACGCCGCGCTCAAGGGCAACTTTCTTGGCGAGGGGCGAGACCTTGGTGCGGGAACCATCCGCCGTCGCTGCTGGTTTGGGCTTTGAAGGCGCTGCTGCCGTCGCAATGGGAGCGGTTGCAGAGGTTGCAGCAGGAGCGGTCGATTTGACTGCGTTTTTCTTGCCGCCTTCGAGGTTGGCAATGGGTTGGCCTACTTTTACAACGCCACCCTCTGGAACGAGGATTTCTGTGATGATGCCATCATCGAAGGCTTCCATTTCCATGGTGGCCTTGTCGGTTTCCACATCAGCTATCACGTCGCCGACGGTGATTTTGTCGCCGGCTTTTTTGTGCCATTTGATGAGCGTGCCTTCGAGCATGGTATCGCTCAGTTTGGGCATGGTGATTTGATTCATAGTCGGATGGGTGCTTAGCGGATGTGTAGAACTTTTTCGATGACGCGGGCCACAGTGGGAAGTTGCAGGTTTTCCAGGGCCATCGAGTAAATGGCAGGAGCGTCGAGTGCGCACACCCGCTGAACGGGGGCGTCGAGATCGTCAAAAGCCTTCTCTTGAATGGTCGCGGCAATCTGGGCTGAGACACCGCAGAAAGGCTTGTTTTCATCAACCAGAACAGCGCGGTGTGTTTTGCGGACGGTGTTGAGAATGGCTTCCTCGTCCAGCGGACGAATCGAGCGGAGATCCAGCACCTCGGCGCTGATGTCATGCTCGGCGGCCAGAATCTCAGCAGCTTTCAGAGCCGTTATGACTGCGCGACCATGGGCGATGAGCGAGACATCGGTGCCTTCGCGCTTGATGTCTGCCACACCAAGCGGGATCACGTATTCCTCATCGGGGACTTCCCAAGATTCGCCATAAAGAAGCGTGTTCTCCATCACGCAGACAGGGTCGTTATCCCGGATAGCCGCCTTCATCAAACCCTTGGCGTCATAGGCTGTCGCTGGGCAAACGACTTTGAGGCCAGGTGTGTTGGCAATGAAATTCTCTGGTGTGTGCGAGTGGGTGGCGCCGACGTTGGTTCCACCATTTGCTGGGCCGCGGATCACGATCGGGCAGTTGATGAGACCACCGCTCATGTAGCGGACCTGGCCGGCATTATTGATGATTTGATCCCACGCAACGTAGGCGAAACTCCAGAACATGAGCTCCATGACTGGGCGGACGCCCAGCATCGAGGCGCCGATGCCCATGCCGATGAAACCGGCTTCACTGATCGGAGCGTCAACCACTCGCTTGTCGCCGAAGCGCTGCCAGAGCCCTTCGGTGACTTTGTAGGCGCCGTTGTATTGAGCCACTTCCTCTCCAATGATGACGACGTTTTCGTCGCGGATGATTTCCTCGGCGAGGGCGTCGTTGAGGGCTTTGCGGTAGGTAATCAGAGGCATGGTGCGGTGTGTTCTTAAAAAATCGTTTCGGTCAGGAGATACGAGCGCCCAAACAGGGCGTCGCGGTTTTGTTATTCGCTGAAGAAGTGGCGGCCTGTCGAGCCGGCTTCGGTTTTGTTGTCAACTTCCCAGTAAACATCCTCAAAAATTGTCTCGGGTGCGGGAGGTGCACTATCGATCGCAAACTGCGCCGCTGCGTCTGCTTCGTCTTTCGCGGCTTCATCGATCGCCTCGGCCTGAGATTCCGTGAGAACGCCTTCATCCATGAGGCGTTTTTTCCAGAGGCTTATCGGGTCGTGGTGCGTCTTGTAGCGCTCGATTTCCTCAGGCGAACGGTATTTCTTCGCATTCGCATCGGCGACCGAGTGCCCGTAGTAACGATATGTATCGACTTCGAGAACGGTCGGGAGCGATTGCTCGTGCGCGCGGCGCATGGCGTTGGCCGTCTTGGCTCGCACCTCGTAGAGATCCTCACCGTTGGCAATGTCCCACACGATTCCGTATCCATCGGCGCGCTCGGCGAGGCAATTTCTCATCGCCGAAGAACGATCCAGCGTGGTTCCCATCGAGTATTTGTTGTTTTCAATGATATAAACCACGGGAAGTTTCCAGAGCGCTGCAAGATTGAGAGATTCGTGGTAAGCGCCCTGGTTAACCGCGCCATCACCCATGAAACAGAGCGCGCAGCCTTTGAGCCCTTTGAATTTCAGTCCGTAAGCGAGACCCAGTCCGAGTGGCGTCTGGCCCCCGACGATTCCGTGGCCACCCCAGTAGTTTTTATCGGGAGCAAAAAAGTGCATCGAACCGCCCTTGCCGCGCGAGCAACCGGTGGCTTTCCCAAAAAGTTCCGCCATGCATTCATTCATGCCCATTCCCACAGCGAGAGCGTGGCCGTGGTCGCGGTAGGCCGTGATGACATGGTCGTTTTTGCCCATCAAGGAAACGGTTCCCACGGCCACTGCCTCCTGCCCGATGTAGAGGTGGAGGAATCCGCCCATCATGCCTTGGTTGTAATACTTGAGTGACGTCTGTTCGAAGCGCCGTATGCGGATCATTTCCCTAAGAAATCCTATTTTTTGCTTCGGCTTCAGCGAGGCATTGATTTCCGCGCGGGCGTAGTCTGCTGGATCCACGGCTACTTCGTCATCGGTGACACTTGGCATAGGGCTTGAGAGTTTGGGTATGGTGTTAAATGTCGATCCGGCAGTCCGGACGGACGTACCTACTTTTTCCATTATCTGCTTCCTTGGCAATGCAGAAATACAGTTGAAGTTGGCCTTTTTTTGTTTCACCGCAGAAACAGTCATGGTGAAGTTTCCAACATGAAAAAAGTTCTCTTCATCCAGCATGGGAATGTGGACAAACCAGGTCTCCTCGCCGAAGTCCTTGCCGAAGTTGGTATCGAGTTGCTCACGGTTCATCCCTACGCTGGGGACACTTTGCCTATTGATGCCACAGACTTGGATGGCCTCGTGCTCGGTGGCGGGGGGCAGAGTGCTTATGAGGTCGCCTTGTATCCTTATCTTGATTGGGAATGTGGTTTGATTCGATCCGCTTTGGCGTCCCAAAAACCAGTCCTCGGCCTTTGTCTGGGAGCTCAGTTGATCGCGCGGGCTCTCGGGGCGGATGTAAGTCGGGCCAAGTCCAAGGAAATTGGTTTCTTTCCCGTGACACTCAGCGCTGATGCTTGTTCCGATCCCTTGGCCCGAGAACTTCCTGAAATTTTTCGCGCTGCGCATTGGCACGGCGATGTCTTTGAAATTCCCGGAGGCGGCGTGAGGTTGGCATCCACCGCTCTCACTACGAATCAGATGTTTCGCTATGGCCCGAGTTGCTATGGATTCCAATTCCATCTTGAAATGACGCCAGCACTTTTTGAGGAACTCGTTTGGGATTCTGAAGATTACCTTTTGGATTCCGGAGTCGAGCCACAGGCCTTGATTCGGGAAGCCTACGAGGTTTTGCCTCTTCTCGAAAAAAGCGCCCGCGCCGCATTCAAGAGGTGGACGGATTTTTTATAGAGGCGGTTTTTCAAGGAACTGCCTCGCCGCAGCCTGAAGCTCGTGCCAGCGCGGAAATAAAGGATCCGCTGCGTGAAGAATGTGTCGAAGGAGGCTTCTCCATTCCAATGTGGCACGCTCTATGTCGCCCCGACGAATCGCATCGGTCTCTTTTTCCAGAGCTCGCATTCCGCCGCTTCGGTGCATTGATAATGCTTCACACGTTCCCTCGCCAAACCCGGGACACAGACCACCCTCAAGGTAGCCCTCATGATCCACATGGCCGTAAATTTCCCGCGCTGCCGCAGCGAGACGATGGCTCGGCCCATCGGCAAAATCCATAAAACGCGGCCCTCCTCGGAGGTTGGCCAGATGTGAAACGATGTCTTCGATGGGATAGCCGGGATCCTCCAGTGCCGCCGCGATCATCAGGCCCTCGCCACTTTGAAAACGACTGAAGAGCCTCCCGCGCGGAGTCGGTGTGCCGCTCTCATCAACAAGCCCCAGCTTGCGCCAAGCGTAGGCGGGAGACCCCGGAGCTGGGTTGAAACTGAGCGACTCGCCAATCTCAGGCGACGAGCTGACCCTGCGCCGGGGCGGATCGATAAGCGCAGTGCCATCGGGCATGATCACTGCGTTCACGGGAACATTCGCCAGCGAGAGGCGTGCCATCAGGTTTGGGCCGTGCAGGGCGGTGCTATGGAAGAGGCCTGGAAACCACTGGGACTCGAGGAGGGGGATGATGTCGCGGATCAACTCGGCTTCGGAGAATGCCTCCGACTTGCCCAGACCGAGCAGTTTTTGAATCCACGGGAGCGGCTGAAAATGAACACCAGTGAAGCGCGCGACCGGCACTTCCTTTCCGTAGGTGAAACTCCGTCCATCGGCGATCTTGCAGGCCCTGCCTTGATGTAAATGCTCGAGTGTGCGAGGAGCACGCAGGGCGGGAACCCATCGTTGCTTGTGGAGTGAGAGGCATTCACGAAGAGGGCGTGTCTCCTCCCGTGCACTTTTCAAAGGATGCCAGCAATTGCCCGGTCCAAGAAACTCGACCTTTGTCGGTCCGTGGCGTTGGTTTGACTGAGAGCTTTCGAGGGTGTGCGCCAAATCGGGTGCGATCTTCTGACGGCTGAAGAGCCTTTCACATACGAGTGAGGCACGGGCGAGCGGGTTTTGCCCTTCAGTTGCCGCAGGCTCCATGACACGCAGCAAAGTGGGCCAGTCCATCTGGTTCACCCGCCGGAGTTGACGAGGCGAGGCGTCCAGAAGGCCCGGCAGATTCGGAGCGGTGAGAACGAATCCCCGCTCATCGAGTCCTCTCCTGCCAGCCCGACCGAACATTTGCAGCAGTTCGTCGGACCGAAGTTCCCGTTGGAAGCGGGCATCGCCGTAGCTGGTCGAGGTGACCATCACGGAACGAACGGAAAAATTGATGCCCGCCGCGAGGCCGGTGGTGGCAACGATGACCTGGAGCTTGCCGGCTTTTCCAAGCGGTTCGATCCAATCTGCCCGAGCGGAGTAGGGGAGTCCACTGTGGTGGAAAGCCACGCGGTGCTGCAGGAGCTTGGCCAGATCGCGTCCAAGCAGATTTTGGTCTTCGGGCGTCATGCGCAGCGGGCTATCCAACGGAAGCGCAGCGGCAATCTGATTCGCCATTTTTTCTGCATCGCGGCGGCGGGGAGCAAAAAGCAAAAGCGGCGTCAGCCCCGCCAGAACTGCGGCTGCAGCTACTCGGGGCCAGAAACCATGAACAGAATCCGGCACACGCGGGAGATTCTCCACAGGGAATTGATCCAAGGGAACCGGGCGTTCCTGGACTTGAATCAACTCCACTCGCCGCCCAAGCCTTCTCAGCCACTCCACAATATCCGAGGGATTTCTCACACTGCCGCTCAGGAGCAAAAACCGGGTAGAGACGGGGGGCAGTGCAATGGCCATCTCGTAATTCAGGCCACGCTGCGCATCAGCTAGCATCTGGTATTCATCCAGAATGAGAAATCCCGGGGCGTTTCCGCTGAGGATGCGCTCACGCTGGGTTTCCAGAGTCGCCACAATAACAGGAGCGTGCAGGTTTTCTGCGAGATCACCCGTGGCGATGCCGACATTCCATCCGAGGGATTTCCATTCACGCCACTTGTCATTCGCCAGCGCACGGGTTGGAACCGTGTAAACGGCTTGGCCAAGCCGGGTGCCTTCCGGTGTTTTCAGAAACAGCTCAAAGACACGCGTCTTTCCGGCCCCGGTTGGAGCATCAATGATGACATCCGCTCCGCTCTTCAGGTGACGCACTGCATCTTGCTGCCAGAGATCAGGGAGGTTCAGGGGTGCGAAGGGGATCTGGAGAGAGTTGGATTTCAATATCAGCGCGCCCCGGGTTGTGGCGGGGCTGATTGTTTGAAGCCAACTGGTGGTTCCGGTCGTGCCCCGATGCGGATGAGTTCGATGTCTTCTTCGCGATTCTTTCCGAGGTTGATCGCTGAGGCGCTTTGCAACCAGAGTGTCATTTTATCCAGCGCGGGGAGCCGTGAAGGCATGCGGTTTTCGTTCAGCAGCCGCACGGCCGTGGCATCAATCGCCACGGGGTCGCGGCTCACAAAAAGGGTGTGGTGCTCGGTGAGGAATCCAGGGTTGGGAAAGGGGCCGCCAGCATATTGCAGCATGAGGGCATCGAGAATTGTGAGAACGACTTTGCCGTGAATCATGGCATCCGCATAGATTTCCGCGAGATAGGGATCGCCGAAATCCGGCGATCGAGTGAATCGTCGCCAGTTGTCGAGATTGGGGAGCGTCATATTTGCCAGCGCCCCGTTCACACCGGTCAGGAAGCTGTCTGTGAGGGAGGGAACATTGATGACCTTGTCCACTTCCTGACTGAGAACCTTGGCGTAGTAGCTCGTGCTGCTGAGTTGCTCCCCACCGCCGAGCATGTCTTCCATCCGCGAGCTCGTGCGATCGCCAAATGCACTGTCCCCCCAGATCAGGCGGCCTATGACGGGTGCGGTGAGTTGAGATTTCTTGTCATAGCCTGTGGCTGTATCGACCCACCTCAGTCGGTAAAGAGGATCATTACGCGAGTAGCCGGCTGCAAGGAGGTCATCGAGGTTGCGATCCCAGACGACGATGTTTGACGGTTGCACACCTGCGGAAATGAGACCTGTGGCGATGGCTTTGACCACGGCAGGATGTGTTCCACTCACCACGCCACCCGATGCGGCAACCTTGATGCCCACACGGTCGCTTGCCTTCACAAGCGAGGCCCATGCCTCGGCGGGGTTGGGTTTGCCAGTGGCGGCGCACACCAGGTTGTCCACCATGCGCCGGACGACTGCGGGATTGGGTCTCCGGTCTTGGGCGAGCGATGATGTTTCCATCGCATAAAAAACCTTCGCTTTCTCGGCATCCTGCGCGGTGGCCGAGGCAAGCAAGAACAAGACGATGCAGGCTCCTATACGGAATTTCGGAATGGGATTAAAAAAGCTCATCGATGGTCTTTGATGTGGCGTTCAATCTGGACATCGAAGCCTCCTAGATCGATGCGTTGCGTCATGTCCAGCTTGAGACGCGGGTTTAAAGATCGAGTTGAGATCGGGTTTGCAAAAACGAGCACACCGCCGGGCTGGAGGACTCTTGCGGCTGTATGAAGAAGATCGCTAATAAGACCCTGAAGGTTGGGAATCGGAACCCGGCGCCCCATAGGAGGGTTGCTGATGATTTGAGTTATGGAATTTGGTGCAACGCAGGCACTCCGAAAATCTCCATGGAAAAAATCCGCCACCACCCGAAGACCGGAAGCAGCCAGGTTGGATCCGGCGATGTCAATCGCCTCGGCGCTCCGGTCCGAGCCGAGGAGTTTTCGCACACCTCCAAGCCGTCCGCGTTCGATCAATTCCAAGCCCGAACCGCAAAAGGGATCCCAGACAACATCGCTACCGGAATTTCCCGCAAGGCGGGCCATGCAGGCGGCCAGCGGTGGATGTGAGGCCGCCGGGACATCTAGCCTGCGGTATGAAAAGCGTGGGTCCGGCGAAAATCGGGGGCGGAGTTCGACAGAAAATTGACCTCCATACGGGTGGATCTCGACAGCCCAGGGAGCGCTTCGGGCGTCGTTGAGAATATCCGGGCACAATCCATAAGCCTGATTGGCGATATCGCGAACCAGTCCCCGCTGGTGACCAAGGGATGGGAATTCCAGACGATAGCGAATGGCTCCCTGTGTGAGTTTTGTGAAAAGACCACGAACCGGGGAGGCTGTGATGAGTGCGGCGATTTCCGCCGCATCAGGCTTGGAGATCATTCCCAGAACAAACGCGAGGGTTCCGAAGCAACGGAGGGATAACAGGTCGCAGAGACGGAAAGCGGATTGAGGTGCAATTTCGACCAATCCAGGTCGTGAGTTCCTAAAGTCGAAAAGTCGCCGTGCCTGAGGCGATGCCTCCAGTTCCTGTCGGACGAATCTCTCAAGTCCCCGTCGACCGCGCAGGTGAATCTGAAAACCTGCAAAAGACTCCACCACCTCATCCAAGCGGATCTCCGAGGGAGCGGCCTCCCGCGCGAGGCTGGCTTTGACTTTCAGGGCTGTCTGCCCGGGTAGCCCTCCCATAACTTCAAGCGTGGCTTTACCACCTATTTTATCCAGGGCACGGGCGAGGTATTTCATTTCCCTTTCGGGCGGATTGGCTTTTCGAAGGATTTCAAGAAGCGCGTCCTCATCTGCGGATTCTGCTCCGATCTTTGGAAGGGCAGCCATCGCATAACGACGAATTTTTTCGTCGGAATCCTGCAGGAGTGACCGAAGCCAAGTCGCGACGTCATTTTTTTGTGAGCGCGGACCTGTCTCCGAGAAGACAACTCCCACGGCACGGACCAGGCCCGCATTTTGAGAACGCGAGGTCTGATCGCCCTGATTGAAGGCCAGCACATGTTCCATCCAGAGCTGCTCCCATGTGAGGCACCTGAGCTGCTTGTAGAGATCCTTGGCTGCGTTTGTTCTGGCGGTCTTCATGGATTGCGGTCTTCGGCCTTTTTCGCACCACCAAAAACTGGTATTCGCGTAATGATTTTGGGAGACCATCCAGGGTTTGAGAATGTTCCATTCGAGTGGTATTCGAAAAGCTTGCTGACTGGAAAAAAGACAATTCCCGGAACTCCTTGGGCGTTCAGTCTCATATCCATGTCAAGTTTGCCCGTGAGAAAGTAAATGTCGCCATTACCGAACATCGAAAATCCACTGCCCACAATCTCGATGTTTTTTGTACTGACCTTCTTGTCTGCGACCGTGAAATCCGCCGTGGCAAGCCGTGCCGTATTGTAGGCCACACCAGGCAGAATCGCGCCGATGATGCTTGAGAACGGGCCGAGTGTTGGGATCGCAAACACATTGCCATCTTCGATGCGGATACTGCCATTTCCTGTCATCAGCTCTTCCTGCCCCATTCGGGTTTTGAAGTTGTATCTCCCGCTGACCACGCCTTTCGAGTCGTCGTAGTTGAAATAAAGCTTGGTGAGCTTTGAAAAGTTCACACGCTCCAACTGCACATCGGCAGTGAAAAATGGAGCCTTCGGATCGATCGAGACATCGGCGTTCAGTGTGACTTCGCCACCCATGAGCGGGGCGCGCGTGACGCTGGCGTCCACCTTGTTTCCAATGACGAGAACCTTCGCCGAGGTTTTGCCAAATGAGAGCGTCTTTCCGAGCAAATCGTAATCCATACCGTCCGGTGACTCGACTTGTATGGATAAATTGTTCTTCGTTGCCAGTTTCATGTGAACCTTGCCCTGCACGGCAACATTCGGATTCGAGCGAAACCGGTAGGGGCTGATTGTCTTTGCGACGTTTGGATCAATCCACATCAACACTTCGTAGGGAATGAGCGTGGATCGGATGTTTTCCAAGCGGACCTCCTGCCGACCGACATCGTAGGCAAAAGACCCTGTCCCCTTACCTGGACCTGTGAGGATGACGATGTTTTTATAATTCACGCAGCTGTCGGCGATCTCGAGATCCGCAGTGCCGGAGTCGATCCAAGCCCCTCGCATGGCGGTGCGGCCGAGTTTCAGGTGCCCCGTTCCCTTCACGGCTGCAAAATCGAGCTTCGGCGCACGGAGTGAGAGGGAAATCTCCGGGAGCTCTGCGATTTGCATTTTATCCAAAAACTCACGTGTCGGACCATCCAGCATTGGACTGAGATCCGTCGGGGGAATCGTGGTCTGAACCTGAAGACGAAAATCGCCAGGGGCAATCCAAAGGTTGCCCGCAAAAGATCCTCGTTTGGCTTGAAATGAAATGTCTCGCACATGAAGGCATTGATCCGCCCACGCAAAACTGCATCCAACCTCGCGAAGTTCGGTTCCCTTGTAGGTGATGCCCGGGGCGAGGAGACTGCCGGTCACAAGGAGCCCTGCATTGGCTTTTGTGAAATCGGCTGTTACTTCGACTTCAAATTGTGGAGCGCCTTGGAAATGTGGTTCCTCTCTTGGATGATCCGAATCGGCGAAGGATTTCATAATGGGAGCCGGGTTGAGGTTCGCTCGAATGGAGAGCTTGGCCTGGGCTGTGTCTCTCTCCCACTCGCCAGACGCTTGAAGGATGCCGACCGCATCCTTGATTTGGATAATCGGCAGACGAAGCCTGCCGTCTGTGTATTCACCCTGGATTTTAAGGTCGGAAAACGACACCCCCTTCCTGTTGAGCATCGGGCAGGTGATCGAAAAATCCGGGAATTTCAAGGACTCGAGATGAGCAGCATCCATTTCGAAGGTGCCTTGAATGAGTGGTTCCCCGCGCGGAAAAGATGTTTCTGAGAGGAACCTGAGGACTTTTTCAAATGGCGCATTCTGCCCCGGGGGATTGGGATTTTTACCATGCTCCGGCATCTGCAAAGCGAAGGGATTTTGGACCTCTCCGGTTAATAGAATGCGTATGCCTTCGATCGTTGCGGCAAAGGAACTCACGCGCATGCTGTCTCCCAAGAGAATGATTTCGGCATTGATGCCCTTGATTGTAACGCGGCGGTCGTCCGGCGAATTCGGGAGCGGAATGGATGCGTCAGCTTCCCTGAGCGACAGGCTGTCCACAACGACACGCCGCAGCATGAGTTCGCCCAGGCTGATGGAGATCGCGACTTGGTTGATAGACGCCAACGCTCTGGCGTTGTTGCCGCGTTCCTGGACTCGAACATTCTTCGCTACAAGTCCCATGAACGGATTGATGGAGAGATGGCCGATACTGACTTCGAGAGTTGGACTGCTTAGCGCCTGACCAAGGGCCTCCTTGGCACCAAATCCGATCCCATGGACGCGTTGATAAAATACAGCCGCCGGTATGCCGATAAAGATCAGCACCAGTGCCAATCGCACCATGGACTTGAAAAGAAAATAGACAATCGGATGAACCTTCATCTTAGCAGTCACATAAGGTGCAACGGATCGACGTCCACCGCGACAAAAACATCCTCGGGCATTGGCAGGGCATCAAGTGTCGCGCGCGCGAGACGCGAGAGCTGAAGCGAGGAGGGGCCGCGCAGCGAGACTTGAAAACGATAGTAAGTCTTTGCCTTTTCCAATGGGGCAGGCACACCCTCACCTGTCACGACACCCGCTGGCGCTGCGGCTTTCAGTTTCCGTGAGAGCGTTTGAGCTGAAAACTCCACGCGCTCACGCATTGCGCCACGCAGCGTGATCATCACCATCCGGCCGAATGGCGGGTAGTCGAAGCGTTTCCGGAATTCCATTTCCTGCTCCATGAACCCCTCGAAATCATGATGCCTTGCAAACTGGATCGAGGGGCTGAAGGGCGTGAATGTTTGCACATACACCTCGCCCTCCATCTCGCCCCGACCTGCGCGCCCCGCAACCTGCGTGAGGAGTTGGAATGTCCGCTCGCCAGCACGGAAATCCGGGATGTGCAGGCCGAGGTCGGCATTCACGATTCCCACAAGCGTGACATTCGGAAAATGGAGTCCCTTGGCGATCATTTGCGTGCCGAGGAGGATGTCGATGCGGCCTTCTTTAAAAGCTCCGAGTGTTTCACGGTAAGCCTCCTTACGCGTCATGGAGTCGGCATCCATTCGGGCGATGCGGGCTTTCGGGAAGATGCGTTTCAGTGCCTCCTCGACCTTTTGCGTGCCGGTTCCCGAGTATCGGATTTTTGGATCCGAGCATTTCGGGCAGGTCTTCGGCGCGCGACTGCTATGTCCACAAATATGACACATCAAGCGTTCTGCGGCGCGGTGGTAGGTCAAGGAAACACTGCAGTCGGGGCACTGGCACACATGGCCACATGCCTCGCAGATCATGGAGGTGGAAAACCCCCGGCGATTCAGAAAAAGAATCGTCTGTTCGCCCTTGGCGATTCGCCCCTCCACAGCCTCGCGCAGGGCACGCGAGAGAATGCCGCCCTCCGGATCGTTCCGCGTGGGACGCCGCAGATCGGTGACCCTCACGACCGGCATGCTTTTGTCATCCACCCGCTGGTCGAGACGCACGAGTTGGTATTTTCCCGACTGGGCATTGTGCCAGCTTTCGAGGGATGGCGTCGCGCTTCCCAACAGAACGGCCGCGCCTTCACGCTTGCCGCGCAGCACAGCCATGTCGCGGGCATTGTAGCGCGGTGCCTCGTCCTGTTTGTAGGAATTTTCATGCTCTTCATCGACGATGATGATTCCGGGGTTCTCGATCGGAGCAAAAATCGAACTTCGCGCGCCAATCACGATTCTCGCCGTGCCACTGTGGATTTTGTGCCATTCGTCGTGCCGTTCTCCTTCCGAGAGATGGCTGTGCAGCACGGCAATCTGGTCCTGCATCTCAGCGAAGCGGGACTTGAAGCGCTCCACCGTTTGAGGCGTGAGAGCAATCTCTGGAACCAGCACCAGAGCCGTTCGGTCGGTGTCTACCGCATGCCGGATGGCGCGCAGATAGATTTCCGTTTTCCCTGAGCCGGTCACACCGAAGAGCAAGATCGGCTTCTCGGGTTTGGCCATGGTTTCGACCACAACCTTCATCGCGGCCTCCTGCTCGGCATTGAGAGTCAGTTCAGCCCCGGCCACAAAGCGTTCGGAATAAGGATTTCTGGAAATCACCGAGGCCTCAATGACAACCAGGCCGTTTTTTTCCAAGGTGCGGAAAACACTCTCATGGACACCCGCTTTCGTTGCCGCCTCCGTAACCAGTATTGGCTCATCCGTCAGCACGTGCAGCGCATCCGCCTGACGCGGGGCCCGGCGGGCGATCGCTTCAAAGTCCTCCTCGGTGAACGCCCTCGCGGCCCGAACCGTATTCTGCTTTTTTGCACCGACTTTCCCGTCCCTGACTGCGACCGGCAGCACACTCCGCACGGCCGTTTCGAGCGGACAGCAGTAGTAGTCACTCATCCAACGCGCCAATTCCAACAGCGACGGACGGATCATGGGCTTCTCATCGAGGAGCGATGCTATGTCACGCACCTTGGAAAATTCTGATTTCTCCAAAATTTCAATCACCGTCCCAGGTAGAAGTCGCGTCCTCACGGGCACACGCACCCTGGAACCGATCCCAACAGCTGCCTGCATAGGCTCAGGAACGCTGTAATCCAGCATTCGCCCAGCGGCTTGGTCAGGTAGCACTCTCACAAACATCCCGCCGAATATCCCTGCCATCGACGCCTGCGGCAAGCCTCGCGCCTTTCTAGTTGTGCTAAAGGTCATCACCCCATCGCGTCTTCAAGCCAAAGGACGAAGTTGAGTTAGAAAGTCAAACTATGAAAACTTCAACACACAACAAAAACGATTACACCTTTTGGGGTAGAAGTCGTTGTCTTATTGGTGTCATGATCATTGCGGCCTTTTTGGTTGCTCCAGTTCGTGGCTACAGTCAAACGGCACCGCTCCCACCGGTGCCAAATGTCCTGATTCTATACGATGACACCGGCACTTGGGGATGGCTCGGTGGCATGTATGCTCTCAAGTTGGAAAACCTCTTGGCGCACTTCGAGTCCAAAATAACCAAAAAACCGCTGGGCCAATACCTCATCGGCGATTTGGCCAAATACGATGCGACCTTTTATCTGGGGTCTACTTACACTGAGGAGGCGCTCTCACCTGTATTTCAGGCGGATTTGAATTCCAATACGAAGCCATTCGTTTGGGCGGGGTTCAACCTGTGGAGATACGCATGGAATGATCCGCTCTTCGTTGGCAAATATGGATTCCAGTTTTTAAATTACGCTCCGGAGAATCATCCGAAGGTTGTTTATAAAAATACAGATCTCAAGAAAGAGGTCTGGGATCCCGGCTTGAATCACGTGCAGATTCTTGATCCCAACCTTGCAAAAGTTCATGCGAAAGCCGTGGATGCCATCGGCGTGGAGTGGCCCTACATCGTCCAAAGCGGGAACTTCTGGTTCGTAGCCGATATGCCTGTGGTTTCGACTTCGTTTGAGAACCGCTCGCTCGTATTTGCAGATCTCTTGCACGACATGCTCGGCATCAACCACCCGGAAACCCATCGTGCCTACTTCCGCGTGGAGGATGTTTCGCGTGAGAGCGACGGGGCAAGCTTGAAGGCCATCACAACGGCGGTCAAGGCTCTCAAAGTGCCGTTCCTGATTTCTGCCATTCCAATATATCGCGATTGGATGGGAGTCTATAACAACGGAGTGCCCGTGAAACTCAACCTGACAGCGAATTCCACGGTTGGAAAAGAGCTGAAGGTCTGGGTATCTGCGGGTGGGCAGATCCTCCAGCATGGCACAACACACCAAGTCGATGGATTGTTGAACCCCTACAGCGGAGTGAGCGGTGAAGACTATGAATTCTATCGTATTACTCTGGATGCAACGAATAAAATATCCTATGTCGGCCCTGTGCCCGGAGACAGCGCGACTTGGGCGAAAAACCGTATCTTGCAAGGGCAAAACATCCTCAAAAATGCAGGATTCACGCCGATCGGCTGGCTCACGCCACACTACATCGCGTCGCCGGTTGACTACAAGGTCTTCGCGGCACTCTATCCGTTTGCCTGTGATCGGGCGATTTTCTTCGTCACAAATTCCTCAGGTGGAACACAGGCCGATGAGTTCAATTCGCCATTCGTCTATCGCGATACCTATGGCATCAAGCGCATCCCCGAAACGATCGGCTACCCCGATCCCAATGGTGACGATGGTGTGCCGGTATTGCCGACGGATCTGATTCGTCGCGCTCAAGCCCTTAAAGTCGTGCGCGATGGCTGGGCCGGATTCTACTTCCACTGGTATCTAAACCCGACTTATCTGACCGAGACCGTTAACGGCCTCAAGGCACTTGGCTATCAGTTCGTTGCGGTGGATGGAAAAACCAAATAGTTGGTCGGTCTGAAAATGGCCCTCGCTTCGAAATGTGGTGTCCGTCAACACTGGCGGACACCACAGAGCGTTTCAGGGAATCCCGGTCAGCTCTCTGGCGTCAATATACGTTCCAATTCCCCATGTGGCTGGCGCTCTTGTTTTTGAATGCTGTGCCGTGTTTTGCCGTCGCCACCGACATCCACGGCACCCCTCTCCACATCTCCATCCTGCGAGGCAACCGTGCCGACTCCACCACGCTGCGAAGCACGATCAAAATCCTTCGCCGCCGCTTTCAAATCCCAGAAGCCGTCTTCGTTTTTGATGGCGGCATGAGCAGCAAAATCAACCTCCAGTCCCTCGAAGACGAAGGCCTCGAAGCACTCCTCAAAGACCTTCCCAGCGAAACCCAACTCGAACTCACCGATGCCCACAGCACCAAGCCCGACGCCCAGAAAATCGCCAGCCAAGCCGGACGCACCCTCCAGCAGCTCAAAGCCCACAAATCCTTCACCTGCCGCGTCGACGACGCCGGCATCCTCCAGTGGGAACGCAAGCAAGATACCATCGCCGCCGCGACCGCCTGGGCCGAAACCGCCTAGCCAACACAGCCGTAGCCCGAAAAAAATCGCTCCGCTTGTGTTTATCGGCTTCTCCAGTCGCTGTGTCGTTTCCAAAATCGACCCGCAGCGAAACCTTTTACGAACTCGCTGCCTTGCAATTGGCGCTGTTTCTTTGGAACAGGAATCGCAAAAAATCCATCTCTTTGCGGACGGCTTTCAAGCCTGGAGGAAGTCCGGACTTCCGATCGAATGAGACCGCGATCTCCCACTCTTTGGCTTGTGCTGGAATGGTCCGCCACCATCTTTGTTGCGGCGGTTTACCAAATGAACCTTGTGCCGGGCGCGCTTGCGAGTCCGGTGGCGATTTACCTGCATTGGATCGAATTCGTTTCGGCTTGCGCACAGGTGATTGTGCCTCCAGCGCCCCGCTTCGCAATGTCGTGCTGCTCGTCGTGATCTGTGTAGTCCTCGAAGCAGGTCGCCAGAGGCAATGCCGCCTTTGATTCTACGCAAACGGCACATAGTGCGGTTGCAGGACTGCGACCGAGCAGGATTGAAGCGGATACTCGGCCATGTGTGGAAATGCGCCCTCCTGCAGGGAGTTCGCGCCATCGGATGTATCGAGCACAAGTGTCCACGCAACTTGCAGTTGGCGTGCGCCAAGGCAAAAAGGCACGGCTGCATCCCCGGCATTCATCAGAATCAAAAACGAGTCTCCTCGCACCGGTTGCCCGCGCTCATCGCACTCCACGATTTGGTCGCCAAGAAGTCCCATGCCGAGGCAGCGCACATGCGGAGAGTTCCAATCCAGTTCGGACATCTCCATGCCGTCTGGCCGAATCCAGTAAAGGTCCTTGATGTCCCTGCCATGAATCGCACGTCCCTGAAAAAAATGTCTGCGTCGAAAGACGGGCTGCTTGCGTCTCAGATCGATCAGGCGCCGCACGAACTCGAGCTGAGCCCGGCGTTCTTCATCGAGGTTCCAGTCGAGCCACGATATGGGGGAGTCCTGACAGTAGGCATTGTTGTTCCCTCCCTGTGTACGGCCGAATTCATCCCCGGCCAGTAACATGGGGACGCCTTGTGAAAGGAAAAGTGAGCACAGGAAATTCTTCTGTTGCCGAAGTCTCAGTGTGTGAATGGCAGGGTCTGCGGATGGCCCCTCGACGCCACAGTTCCAACTGTCGTTTTGATCGGTTCCATCAGTATTCGAGTCCTGGTTTGCCTCATTGTGTTTTGCATTGAACGAAACCAAATCCGCGAGCGTGAACCCATCGTGGCAGGTCACAAAATTCAGGCTCGCATGCGGTCGTCGTCCATTGTGCAGATAAAGGTCGCTACTGCCCGAGAGTCGCGTCGCCAACTCGCCGACTGTGGCACCTTCGCCTTTCCAAAACCTCCTCACACAATCTCGGTATCGACCATTCCACTCGCTCCAAAGGACCGGAAAATTCCCGACCTGATATCCGTTCGGCCCCAAATCCCACGGCTCCGCAATGAGCTTCACCTGCGACAAAATAGGATCCTGGTGAATGATGTCAAAGAACGATCCGAGCCGGTCCACGTCCCATAATTCCCGCGCCAGTGCGCTGGCCAGATCAAAACGAAAACCATCCACATGCATTTCCAAAACCCAGTATCGGAGCGAGTCCATGATCAGTTGCAGAACATGCGGATGCGCCACGTTGAGCGAGTTCCCGCAGCCTGTGAAATCGATGTAACGGCTGCGGTCCTCGGCGAGACGGTAATAGCAGGAATTGTCTATGCCCCGCATGGACAGCACAGGTCCCGTGTGGTCGCCCTCGGCGGTGTGGTTGTAAACGACATCCAATATGACTTCTATGCCGGCTGCGTGCAGGACACGCACCATCTCCTTGAATTCGTTCACGGCATTTTCAGGGCTGCTCGAGCAATAGCGCGGGTCCGGTGCAAAGAAGCCGAGCGTGTTGTAGCCCCAGTAATTCACCAGTCCCGCATCGACCAGTCGACCCTCATCGATGTGGTAGTGTACCGGAAGCAATTCGACTGCCGTGATGCCGAGGGATGTGAAGTGCTCGATCGCGGCAGGCGAGGCGAAGCCTGCATAGGTTCCCCTCAAATTTTCAGGCACGCCGGGATGTTGTTTCGTGAAGCCTTTCACGTGCGCCTCGTACACGATTGTCTCATGCCATGGAGTCGCCGGTGGTGCCGTACCGTTCCAGTGGAATGCGGGGTCGATAACCCTACCGAGTGCCGCCGTGGCTGCGTTGTCCTGCAGGGGATCAGTGGTTGTAATGCCATGTGAGAAAGTCCGGGCGATGCTTTTTGCATAAGGATCCAGCAGGACTTTTCGCGGATTGAAGCAATGGCCCAAAGCTGGATTCTCGGGGCCGTGGACCCGGTAGCCATAGACCAGTCCGGGACCGGCACCATGAAGATAGCCGTGCCAGACCTGGTTTGTTTTTTCCGGAAGGACAAGGCGGGCGCTCTCGATCTCGTCAGTGGCGGAATCAAAGAGGCAAAGTTCCACGAGCGTGGCGTTCTCGGAAAAAATGGCAAAGTTCACACCATCACCGTCCCATGTCGCCCCAATTGGTGAGGGACTTCCCGGCCACGGAGAGTTCGCTTTCATAAGCGGGGTTCAACTTCTCTCGCTCTGAGCGGTTCGATGTGAGGTGTTTCTTTTGTCATCTCTTCTGGCCATCCAGCAGATACCTGCCTGCAGTCTTGAGAAATGGGGTCTTGTCCGACCAAGCGCTGTTTCCTCTTTGCGGCGCGTTGCTCGCATTGTAATAGATGCCGCATGATAACAATCCCTGAGCCCTTGCATCCTGCGGTCGTTCATTTCCCGATTGCCCTTTTATTGGTTGGAGCTGGTTTGTCGCTCCTAGCTGTGGTTTTTCAAAGATGGGCTTTGCCCACAGCCCTGATTCTCTTTCTCGGAGCCGCTGGAGCCGTGGTCGCTGTGCAAACCGGCGAGCGTGAGGAGCATCGATTGCCCAAGACGACCGGTGAATTGCACGAGGCATTGGAAAATCACGAACACGCTGGCGAGCGCGCCCGCAACTTCTCACTCGCTGCGGCATTCCTCGCCGTGCTCACGGTTCTGACAGCGCGCTGGCGCTTGGTGAAACGCATTCTCGCAGCGGCCACTGCTGCGGTTGCGCTCATGACCGCCTACCATGTCGCCCAAGCTGGTCATTATGGAGGCGCATTGGTCTATGAACATGGCTTGGGAGTCGGAAAAACTCCTCAGCTCAAAAGCCATGACTGAGCTCACTCCCGGCGCGCAGGTCGCTCTGGCTAGTGAGTCCGAGCTCCCCCTCACCACCTCTAAAAAGGGTCGCCGCACGCGGAGATTCGGCGTGGAGCAACATTCCCGCCCCCCGATGGCTCGAATGCTGCGCATTCACGATCTCATCAGCCGCAATGCGCATCCGAACTGCACATCCATGGCGGTGGAGTTCGAGGTTTCCTGCAAGACGGTGATGCGTGATGTCGATTTCATGCGGGATCAGATGCACCTCCCGATTGCCTACAACGCTCTGAACCGTGGGTTTTGCTATACAAAGCCGGTTTCCGCTTTTCCGCGAATGACCATGACCGAAGGCGAGATTGTCGCCCTCCTCGTGGCTCAGAAATCTCTCGAGCAATACAAGGGCACCGTCTTTGAGAAGCCGCTCAAATCCGCCTTCCAAAAAATGACCTCCAATCTGGAAGAGGAGGGCTTCTTTTCCTTTCAGGATTTGAATGCCGCCATCTCGTTCCGCCCTGTCGGATACGCGATTCAGGAACTCCGTGTCTTCGACATCCTCTCCCAGGCCGTTCTGGAACAGCGCACGGTGGAGTTCGATTACTTCAAGCTCACCGGTAAAAAAGCCGAGCGCCGCCGCGTGGAACCCTACCATCTTGGTTGCATCGACAATCAGTGGTATCTCATCGGCAACGACCTCGTCCGCGCCGGCATTCGCACCTTCGCGCTCACACGCCTGAGCAACCCAAAATTGCTGAAGTTCACTTTCCAGCGCCCGCAAAATTTCTCCATCGGCGATATGATGGCTTCCAGCTTCTCGGCCTTCGAGACGCCCAAGCCGACCCGCGTCGTCGTGCGCCTCGACGCATTCGCCGCCCGCCTCGCTTCCGAGCGCGTCTGGCACAAGTCCCAACGCATCAAACCCGTCGCCGGCGGCGGTGCCGAACTCACCCTCGAAGTGGGCCTCGCTCCCGATCTGGAAAACTGGATTCTGGGGTGGGGGACACACGCCAAGGTTCTCGAGCCGCATGAACTCTGCGAGCGCATCGCCTCGATCGCCCGCTCGATGGCGCTCCAATACAGCGTTTGAGTTTTTCGCCTTGGAAACCACTCCCCCCCTTTGTTGATCCCCAACGTTCCGATTCGCCTCGGCCAATGACCACACGACATCTCGTCGCCACCCTCGCCCTGATCGCTTCCATACTTCCCGCACGGTTATCGGGATTCTCCATCGTGGCCTACAATGTGGAGAACCTTTTCGATCTCGACGGGATCGCCAGCTACGAGGACTACAGCTCCGATAAATACACGCCACGCCATCTCCTGGTGAAGGCCCGCAATGCCGCCAAGGTGCTCTCCACTGTGGATTCTGGACGAGGTCCCGATGTGGTCATCCTGAATGAAATTGAAATCGATCAAACCCCGGACGCCACCGGCCTGAAGGCTGCGGATTGGTTGGACTCGGTCAAAAGCCGCACGCTCGAGGAGGTTCTTTCCACATCCCCGCTGCCGCCCGCGACCGCCTCGCTGCCAGCCGAGCTTTGGCTCCTCAAGGCTCTGGAAGACGCCGGACTCGGGCGGTATCATGTGGTCGTTCCCGACGAGACTCCTGGCTCACATGAGGACGGTCGCTCCCGTTCCGTCAAAAATGTCATCCTCTCCCGCTTCCCCGTCACAGCCGTCAAAACCCACCATACGCTCAATGCCCGTGCCATTCTCGAAGCTCAACTCAATGTGAACGGCCATTCGCTCACCGTCTTTGCGAACCACTGGAAATCCGGCGCCGGTGATATCGAGAGCGAGCGCATCCGTATGGCAAATGCCCGCACACTCCGCGACCGGTTGAACGAAATTTTCAAGCAGCATCCCTTGGCGGATGTCATTCTGGCCGGGGATTTCAACTCCCACTACAACCAGACGCTTCGCTATCCCAACTTCAAAAAATCCGCTATCAATCAAGTGCTCGGCTCGCAGGGCAACGAAACCGCCCTCAAAAGCGGCAAGGCGGATCTCTACAATCTTTGGTTCGAACTCCCCGCCGAAAAACGCGGGAGCGATGTGTATCAGAACAAATGGGGAACGCTCATGCACCTCATCGTCTCGCGTGGTCTCTACGACAACACAGGACTGCAGTATGAGGACAACAGCTTCGGGGTGCTCGCGATTCCCGCCCTCAACGCCGACCCGCTGGGCCGTCCACTCCGCTGGTCGTGCGGCAAATATCCCTCCGGATTCTCCGACCACTTTCCCATCCTGGCCCGCTTCCGTGTTGCTGATGCCAAGTCTTCAGACCAATGGATGCCGCTCACCAAGCTCTCAACTGCCGACGCCGGGAATGTTCCGCCCATCCGCAAAGTTTCCGTCGAAGAAATCTTCGCCACAGCCATCAATCCCGCCAACGAACCGCCCAACACCGATTTCCGCAAACCCGAATGGCTCGGCAAAGTCTTTCTCATCGAAGCCCCAGCCCAAGTCGGCAAACGAGGTGTCGTCACAATCGACCTGAAAGGTATCACCTACAACGTCTTCAGCCCAGACAAAACCACCCGCGACCGTTTGCGCGAACTCGCAAAAATCCACTCCAAGCTCCGCTTTCACGCCCAGCTGAACATCTTCAAAGGCGCGTGGCAGTTCTTCCTGCCTAATGTCGATTGGATCCTCGAAAAGGATTAACCTAATCCCGGATGACCTCAATGAGTGCGTTTTCCAATTCAATAGGCGAATATCAGCATCTCGGGGTAAGTTGTTCCTACGCCTGCCTCAGCATACTAATCAGATCGATCCAGTTCCGTATAAAATAACCTCTTAAACACGACAGTTTGTGGTCTGTTGAGTCAAGTGCATATCCAGAAAAATCCAGAACTTCAGAGAAATTGGGAAAGTTTTTTGTGTTGTTCATGACCGCTCACTCTCCTAAGTGTTGGCGATTGTAGCAGGTGGCATCACGAGCGACAGCGACAAAGTACGCACGATCACCGACACCTACGCGACGGGGGGTGCGACGTTCTACTTTGTGGATCTGACGAAACCATTAATGCGATGAAAAAAACGAACCTCAAAAAGTATCTGATTGCACTCTGCCTTTTGGTGGCCGCATGCACCTCGGTTTGGGTGCTGCTACCGCGAGAAAAAGGAAGCGGGGAGCCTCCGGTGGCATCGTCAGCCAGTGGCAATATTCAAAACAAAGGGACCACAACCGATTCAACCCGGAGCGTAGCCGCCGACGCCAAAACTGGGACGGCAGCCGCAGGGGTTGCATCACAAGCGCAGGTCCCCGCCGCGCTGCCTGGCAAGCCGGCTGGCGATCCCGTGTTTGGTTTGATCGAAACTGCCGATGGCTTGCAAGCGAGCCGCGTGAGGCCGCGTCGGCCCGTGGAATTGAGCAGCCACTACGTGCTCGTCGGGGAGGTAAAGGCCCATCCCACCCGGTTGCTGGCCAAGTTTTCTCAGGCCGCTACTTTGGGAAAAGCGGTCGCCGCGCTTTCGGAGAGTCGCTATGAACCCTTTCGAATGCCGCTGAATCGCGCGGGCGTGCTGGTGCTCGAGTCCACGGCGGGAGAACCGACGGTAGTGGCCACTCCGGAGGGGGCGCAAAGCCAAGGGCTCGCGCTTTCGCAGCGGATCACCGCCCTGCAAGCTTCCGGGCAGTTTGAATACGTGGAGCCCGATTACGTGGTGACCACGCAAGCCGTGCCGAGCGACGCCGCGTTCAGCGACGATCGCCTCTGGGGACTCAGGAACACCGGCCTTTCTAAAGGAGTCGCCGGGGAGGATATCGACGCGGCACGGGCATGGGACATCACCACGGGTTCCACCAGCGTCACCGTGGCGGTCTTCGACACGGGCATCCGCTACACCCATCAGGACCTGAAAAACCAGATGTGGAGGAATTCCGGCGAAATCCCAGGCAATCGCCTCGACGACGATGGCAACGGCTATGTGGACGATGTCTTCGGCATCAACGTGATCACCGGCAGCGGCGATCCCAGGGATGACCACAACCACGGGTCGCATTGCGCCGGCACGATCGGTGCGCAGGCCAACGGCGGCGGGGACCATGTCGGCGTGGCATGGCAGGTGCGTCTGATGGCATTGAAATTCCTCGGTGCCGATGGCTCTGGCGCAATGTCCGACGCCGTGGAATGCATCGAGTATGCCGTGGCAAAAAATGTGCGTATTCTCAGCAACAGTTGGGGCGGAGGCGGCGCAAGTATCGCTTTGGAAAATGCCATTCGGGATGCGGGTACCAGCGGGGCCCTCTTTGTCGCTGCGGCGGGAAATTCTAGATCCAATAACGATGTCAGGCCGTTTTATCCAGCATCCTACAAACTTTTTAACATCCTGGCGGTGGCCGCTATTGGCAGGAATGGGAGCTTGGCCTCGTTTTCCAACTATGGGGCCGCCATGGTCCATCTCGCAGCCCCAGGGGAACTGGGGGTCAGATGACATG
>DGXZ01000060.1:37732-40777 GCA_002396485.1 Spartobacteria bacterium UBA5019 | reverse complement strand
CATGTCATCTGACCCCCAGTTCCCCGGAGTTATTTGATATCGAATTCGAATGGGACGCAGCACGGCAGGGCAATTTTCAACTCAAGGTTTGGGACCGGGAACTCTTCAGCTTCAACGCCAAAGAGTCAACCTACGAAGTCCATGGCCGGAATGGTATCACGATCCACTCAAAGTGGAGAGTTTCCCCCGTGAATGGCACCATCAAAGTACGTCTGATCTGCGACCGGAGCGTGATCGGCTACTTCATCAACGACGGCTACGAGGCGGGGAACCGCTATCTGGCCAAGTTTGTTCCTGAGTGCAAACAGGCACTGAGTCTGTCAGGAGATGCAGGACAGGTTTTCAAGACGTTTCAAGTTCGTTTCTTGCGTCCAACGTGGAAGGCTGTAAGAAAATAAAAGGCACCTAAAATTCGAACCACCATCATTAAGGGAAACCAAATCATGAAAACCAAGCTCACACTCCTCACCGCCCTGCTGCTCACGCCGCTGGCTACGCTGCATGCGCAGACCACAACCACGAGCTCCCCACTCGCTGCGGAGCCATCCGCCGGGAATGCCACCACCCAGACCGCACCACATGGGGAAAAAAACGCCGTGGTCTTCGCCGAGCCAGGTTCTTTTGCAGGCTGGCCTGCCAACAACGGCGTTTGGACATGGGACGATGGAAAAGAAATCCTTGTTGGCTTCACCCAAGGACCGTTTGTGGAAATGGATGGCCACAACATCGGAAAAACGGACCGCAAAAACCTGCTGGCACGAAGCACCGACGGCGGAATGACGTGGAGCACGGAAGAACCGTCCAATTACGCTGGGAATAGCGCCGCAGCCGTCCCATCGCCGGGAGAAATCAATTTTGCAGCCCCAGATTTTGCGATGAAGGTGATGGGCGATCGTTATCATGGGAACACTGACAAGAAGGGATCGTTCTTTGTTTCGAACGACAAAGGCAAGAACTGGCAGGGTCCCTATCGTTTCAACGGTCTGATGCAAGACCCGAATCTTGCAGGCACGGATTGCACCGCCCGCACCGGCTATCTCGTGACCGGCCCCCAATCCTGTTTGATCTTCATGGCAGCCCGCCCCAGGGATTTCAAGAAGGAGAAGGGACAAGCAACCGGCACGGTAGATGGCGGCAAACCGTCCCAGTGGACGTTTGATACCGACAAATCCTATGTCGCGGAAACCACCGATGGCGGAAAGTCATTCCACTTTGTCTCCTGGATCGCGCCGCTTAGCAGTTCCAACCGCGCCGTGATGCCTGCGGTATGCCGTCTGCAGAATGGCGCCATCGTCGCGACTGTCCGTGCCAATAGGGTTGAAAGAGACGAAAAGGGCGAGGGTTTCATGGCCGGACATGTGGATGCTTATGGTTCTGCAGATAACGGAAAAACCTGGAGCTTCCTAAGCCGGGTAGGTGAAACCGGCGGTGCGAACCAGAACGGAAATCCTCCGGCCTTGGTGGCGCTCAAGGACGGCAGAATCGCCTGTGCCTATGGAGACCGGAGGACGGCCAGAATGATAATACGTCTTAGTTCCGATGGTGGTAAAACCTGGGGCGACGAATTGGTGGCGCGTGACGATTATCAACGGGGCAAAGACAACAGTTCTGATATGGGCTATCCCCGGCTGGTGACAAACCATGATAACAATCTCGTGGTCATGTATTACTGGGCCACCAAAGAAAAACCCCAAGGGCATATCGCGGCGACTATTTTGACTCCTATCGAGCAAAGTCCGCAGAATAAATAGCTTATAATCTAGTGAACAAATCGACTCCAGCTCGACAACATCATGACCACCTAGGTGCCAAATCCCATCTCGGTGGGAACTGGGGGTCAGGGTTCATTTTCTTTCATTTTTTCCGAGACAAAACACCACAACGTTTCGGGAACCTTTTTCTCCATCCGCGATAAATCCATGCGGTGGATGACCCTGCTCACATTCGCTGCGTTTTTCATGCCCAGATGCTCGGGCGAGGTGGAGCAGGACTGCTGTGGCCTTACACAATCATGCCTGCGGCGACGGTCTCATGGGTGCCGGGGTCGATGAGGATGAAGGAACCGGTGAGACGGTTGCGGCGGTAGGAGTCGTAGAACAATGGCGAGGCGGTTCGGAGCGAGATGCGGCCGATATCGTTCATTCCGAGTGCCGAGGTGCCTTCTTTTTTGTGAAGGGTCTCGATGTCCACCTGGTAGCGCAATTCCTGCACGATGGCTTTGGTTTCCTTCGTGGTGTGTCGAAGCAGGTATTTGCCACGAGTTTCCATGGGCTTCTGCGAGAACCAGCAGACCATGGCTTCGACGTCCTGAGAGGCCTCGGGCGGGTTGTTGGCTTTCACCAGCATGTCGCCACGGGAAATGTCGATCTCGTCATCCAGAGTCATCACCACCGACTGCGGCGGAAAGGCCTCGCCGAGTTCCTTGCCGCCGGGCAGGTGGATTTTTTTGATGCGTGTGCTGAAGCCCGAGGGCAGCACCGTCACGGCATCGCCGGGCTTGAAAACCCCGCCGGCCACGCGGCCTGCATAGCCACGGAAGTCGTGGTGTTCCTGTGAGAGCGGGCGGATGATCCACTGCACCGGGAAGCGGGCGTCCACATGATTCGCCGTTCCGCCGGTGTAAACGGTTTCGAGATGATAGAGGAGCGAAGAGCCTTTGAACCAGGGCATCTTATCGGATTTCTCCACAACATTGTCGCCGTTGAGAGCCGAGAGCGGGATGGCCGTGATGTCCGCCACATTGTCCAGGCGGGATGCGAATTCGTGAAAACTCGCGACGATGTCTTGAAAAACCTGCTCGCTGTAATCGACGAGATCCATCTTGTTCACCGCGAGCACGAGGTGCCGCATGCGGAGGAGATTTGAAACAAACGCATGGCGCTTGGTCTGCTCGATCACACCTTTGCGGGCATCGACGAGAATGATCGCGAGGTCGGCCGTAGATGCGCCAGTGACCATGTTGCGCGTGTATTGGATATGGCCGGGCGTGTCGGCGATAATAAATTTCCGACGTGGCGTGGCGAAGTAGCGGTAGGCCACATCGAT
>DGXZ01000060.1:36687-37527 GCA_002396485.1 Spartobacteria bacterium UBA5019 | reverse complement strand
GCTCGCGCTCGGCACGCAGGCCGTCTGTGAGAAGCGCCAAGTTTACGACGGCATCTCCACGGCGGCGGGAGCTTTCCTCGACGGCCATGAGCTGGTCCTCAAAAATGCTCTTGGAATCATAAAGCAAGCGTCCGATGAGAGTGGATTTGCCGTCATCAACAGAACCGGCGGTGGCGAAGCGAAGAAGATCCATGGTTTAAATCAAAGAATGTGGGTTGACCACAGAGGGCACAGAGAACACAGAGGCGGAGAAATTTTGGAAAGAGGCGCAGGATTGAGCGGTCGGAGGTGATTTCAAATCAAACTCAAACGGATTTTGGGCTCTGTGGCCTCTGTGTTCTCTGTGGTCAATCATCAGAAATACCCCTCGCGTTTGCGGTCTTCCATGGCGGTTTCAGAGCGCTTGTCGTCGGCGCGGGTACCGCGCTCGGTCTGGCGGGCGGCGGCGACTTCGGCGATGACCTCGTCGAGGTTCGAGGCGGTGGATTCCACCGCGCCGGTGCAGGTGATGTCGCCGATGGTGCGGAAGCGGACGGTTTTTTTCTCGGACTTCTCGGATTCGAGCATGGGAACACACTCGGAGACGGCGAGGAACGAGCCGTTGCGGGCGAAGACTTCGCGTTCGTGGGCGAAGTAGAGCGATGGAAGCTCAATCCCCTCGCGTTGGATATACATCCACACGTCCATCTCGGTGAAATTCGAGAGCGGGAAAACCCGGAAATGCTCAGCGGGATGGTATTTCCCATTGAAAAGATTCCAGAGCTCAGGGCGTTGGTTTTTGGGGTCCCATTGGCCGAACTCGTCCCGATGCGAGAAGAAGCGCTCCTTGGCGCGGGCCTT
>DGXZ01000060.1:0-36492 GCA_002396485.1 Spartobacteria bacterium UBA5019 | reverse complement strand
TCCTTGGCGCGGGCCTTTTCTTCATCGCGGCGGCCGCCACCGAGGCAAGCATCGAATTTTTGCGCTTCGATCGTATCGAGCAGCGTGACGGTCTGGAGAGAGTTGCGAGAGGCAAAGGGGCCTTTCTCCTCCTTCACCCGACCGGAATCGATGGATGCCTGGACGGAGCCGATTACCAAACGCGCGCCGAGTTTTTCCGCAAAGGAATCGCGGTATTCAATGGTCTCGGCGAAGTTGTGGCCGGTGTCCACATGGAGGAGCGGAAAAGGAATTTTTGCCGGCCAGAAAGCCTTGGCAGCCAAGTGGGCCATCACGATCGAATCCTTGCCGCCGGAAAAAAGCAGAGCGGGGTTCTGAAACTGCGCGGCGGTCTCGCGAAGGATGTAGATGGCCTCCGCTTCGATCTGGTCCAAATGGTCGAGAGAATATGTTGGCATGTGTGGTTGAAGAACGCTTTGCAAAAGCGGCTCCGCTTTTCAGAGCGGGCGTCCGATGGCCGTGGCCACGCGGAGATATTCGAGCAAATGCGAGGCACATTCCTCTTCCGAAGAAGCCTCCGTGTCAAGAGTCAGGCATCCGTTGTCGGGTTCCTCAAAACCGCTGTCCTTGCCAGTGAACTGCTTGATCGCCCCGTCCCTAGCCTTTGCATACAGCCCCTTGGGATCCCTCGCCGCGCAAGTCTCAAAGTCCGCGCGCACGTAGACCTCGTGGAAATCCCCGCCAATGATTCGTCCCGCCAACGCCCGCAATTCCCGGCGGGGAGTTATGACAGAGACAATCACGATCACGCCCAAAGCCGCGAGGAGCTTGGCCGTCTCGGCGACGCGCCGGACATTTTCCGCACGGTCCTCATCCGAGAAGCCCAGGTTGGCATTCAGGCCGGCGCGCAAATTGTCGCCATCCAAGATCGCGGTGAACCTCCCATCCGCGTGCAAGGCGCGCTCGACGGCGTTGGCGATGGTGGATTTTCCCGAACCGGAAAGCCCGTAAAGCCAGAGCACCGCACCGCGCTGCCCGAGCAAATCTTCCTTCTCGCTCCGCCCTAAAAAACGCAGCGTCTCCGGGTGAATATTTCGATTCTTCAGATCATCCATGGTGAAATTACGACTCTCTCCGCAACGGCTGCCACTGAAAACTCCCATCACATCTTGCTCGCGCCGATTTCCGCCAGCGGGCTGCGCTCGCCCTTGCTCAAGCGGATGTGAGCCGTGAGCGACTGACCGCGAAGCCGGTTGCGAGTGTAAACCAGCCCGTTCGATCGGCTATCGACATACGGATTGTCAATCTGGGCGGGATCGCCCACCATCACAAGCTTCGAGCCACGGGACATGCGCGTCACCACGGTCTTGGCTTCAAGCGGCGTGAGCTGCTGGGCCTCGTCGAGCACGAAGAAGCGGTTGGGAATCGATCGGCCACGAATGTAGCAGAGCGCCTCGATTTCGAGCAAACCGCGCTCGATGAGTTGCTCGTAGGGTTTCACGACGGGATGATGCTGCCCCGCATGCTGCGAAGGCGGCGCGTCCTTCCGGGGGGCCGCATCGAAACGATTTTTTCCACCGCGCTTGGCCGGTTGGAGTGGCAAGAGGACCTCGCAGGCATCGTAGATGGACTGCAGCCAGGGGTGCATTTTTTCATTCAGCGTTCCGGGAAGAAAGCCCAGCGTGTCGCCCATGGCGACGACCGGACGGCTCACGGTGAGGCCATTGAAATCATTGCGACCTGTTAGATATAGCCCCGCCGCGACGGCGAGGAGCGTTTTGCCGGTTCCCGCCTGACCGTAGCAGGTCACCAACGAGATCGTGGGATCCAGCAATGCATCCAGGAAGCACTGCTGCCCCGGATTGGCCGGCCGCAATTCGATTCCCTTCGGGATTTGGAGATTGGGCGGGATATTCAGACGAGACAGGCGCCCTTGGCCGTTATGCCGGGCCGGGAGGTGCTTCGAATCCGACACCTTGAGCAGAACATATTCATTCAAATCCAGAGCGCCTGTGCGCGATGCCGGCAACTCGATGGAACCCGAGCTTCCGAAGCGCTGCAACTCGTGCGCCTCCATCTCGATCGAGCGCAGCTCTCCGCTCTCCGCATCGGAGACGGCCACCTTGTCGTTGAGATAATCCTCACAAGGCAGCCCGATCGCCATCGCACGGAGCTGCATGTTGATATCCTTGGTGACGAGAAAAGTGGGCGCCGTCTCCTGCTCCTGCAAAGCCAGCGCGGCTCCAATGATCCGGTGATCCATGCGATTCTGATCCGGGAAAATTTTTACGAACCGTTTCATCCCCGACGTCTGACGGCTTTTCTCGAGGAAATTGTTCACCAGCACCCTCACGGTCCCGCCACCAGTGGTCGGAGCGCCGCCCGTGACACTTACGGAATCATGGCCAAAAATCCCGCTCAAAAGCCGATGCGCCTGCCGTGCGTTCGCGCCGCGCTCGCTTTGCTCATTCTTGAAATTGTCCAACTCGGTGAGCACATCCACCGGAATGAAAACGTGGTTGTTTTCAAACCTGTTCAGACAATTCGGGTCGTGCAGGAGAACATTCGTGTCCAAGACAAAGTTCTTCACAGCACCCGCCGCACGGGCGCGGTCGGCAGATGCCAGCTCAGGAAAGAAAACGCCCTGCTCTTGGGTGAATTCCGCGGATTTGGGTCGGTACATATTTGGTGGGTAGAGATGCGATCAATACATCCCCGAAGCCGCCGATGTCACCATGGAAGAAGTTCATGAGATAAAAAATATGCGTGCCGCAGAATTCGAATGGAAAAAAATTTGCGGACACTTAGTGTGCCGAGTCTTTTTATGAACCGATTCTATAAGAAAGCCACCTTCATCGTCGTGCCCGTTTTGACTCTGATTCTGACAAGGATCGCGTCCGGTGCGCCGACAACCTGGGATTTGAATGAAGCTTTCGGCGTGCCGATTTTTGCGGATGAATTCCTGTGGGATGACATAGCGCAGGATGTGGGTGCCCGGCTTGAATGGCCCGAAGAATCCCGAACCTCCATCGACTCAAGCTTCCGTAAATACCCCGGAGCAAGTGAATTCGTGCTGGGATGCCGTCCTTATTCCCTCGCGCTCTATGCCGAGGAGGAAAAACCAGCCAGACTTTCCATCATTTTTGCCAACAAAGGTGATTCGGTTGATTCCAATCAGAACTCCACACGGGCGAGAAACACTCAAATTCTCGATTACAAAAGAAGCATTCAAAACGACAAAAAAAAACTCACCGAAGTACTCACCAAGCTTTTTGGTGAACCGCAGGCAGACCGCTTCGGCCAAGGCCGCGAAACACGCGAGTCCGTCAAAAGATGGGACTGGAACGGGCACGCCTTTCTGCTCGCCTCGCCGCGCGACGAGTATGTCGCCCTCCGGATCATGACCACCGAGTCGGCCGATGCTGGAGGGAAATCGCGCATTCCAGATTCCGTGATTCGAGAGGCGGTCACCAATCGCATCGAAAAGAGAGCAAATGGTGATGTGATCTTAAGAGATATGCCTATGGTGGATCAAGGGCCCAAGGGCTACTGCGTTCCAGCCACCTGGGAGCGTGTCATGCGCTACATGGGAGTCCCTGCCGACATGTATACCCTTGCGATGGCAGGTAACACAGAGGCGGGTGGAGGAACCTCTATCAACGCCATCTCTGCTGGTGCAAGCCAGTCCGTCATTCAAGCAGGTCGAAGAATCGAGTCCCCCGCAATGAAGATCGATGCGGCGGGTATCTCGCGATTCATTGATCGCGGCCTGCCGATCATGTGGACGCTGTTCTCCTCAAAAGACTTCAACAATGCTGTGAACAGCCGCGTTCAAGAACGCAGGAGCATGAGCGATATCACGGAGTGGAAAAAAGTTCTCGCCGTGGCGCGCAAGGAGGTTAGGAAGTTCCGGCCGGAGCGGGACAGTGCCCATGTTTGCATGATCATCGGCTACAACAAGCAAACCGGTGAAATTGCCATCTCGGACTCATGGGGCACCGCATTCGCTGAACGCTGGATCACGCCGGAAGAGGCCGCTGCCGTTAGCCAAAGTTCGACACATACCGTTATCAATTTTTAAGCCATGGAATCCAACACATCCTTCGACATCGCCGAAGCCCGCGAACTCTACAATATAGACCGCTGGAGCGGTGGTTACTTCGGCATCAATGAAGCCGGCCATGTGTGCGTTTTCCCCAAGCGCAACGGCGAGACGATTGATCTCATGGATATCGTAGCCGAGGCCCGCAGCCGCAATCTGGCGTTCCCGCTCGTCGTGCGTTTTCACGACCTCTTGCGCGACCGAGTGGAGACGATCAATAAAGCCTTTGCCACGGCCATTTCCGAGTCAGGCTACAACTCGCCATACCGGGGGGTTTTTCCGATCAAGGTCAACCAACTCCGCGAGGTCGTGGAGGAGATCATCGATGCCGGCAAGCCATGGCACTTCGGCATCGAGGCCGGCAGCAAGCCCGAGCTCCTGGCGGCGCTCGCCGTGCACTCGGACCAAGAAAGTCTCGTGATTTGCAACGGATACAAAGACACGAGCTTCATTCAAAACGCCCTCCTCGGCCGCAAGCTTGGCAAGACGGTCATCCTCGTCGTGGAAAAACTGGAAGAACTCGCCCACATCCTCCGTGTTTCACAGACGATGAAAATCGAGCCCCTTATCGGCCTTCGCGTCCGACTCCTCTCGAAGGGCGCCGGCAAATGGGCCACCAGCGGCGGCGAGAATGCCAAGTTCGGCCTCTCCACCGCCGACCTGGTGGAAGCCAGCGACATGCTCCATGCCGCCGGACTCGCCCACTGCCTCAAGCTCGTGCATTTCCATGTCGGCTCCCAAGTGCCCGACATCGGCACCATCAAACGCGCCGTCCGCGAAGCCGCCCGCTTCTATGCAAAACTCTCCAAAATGGGCCACGATCTCGGCTATCTCGATGTCGGCGGTGGTCTCGGAGTGGACTACGATGGTTCCCGCACGACCTTCGACAGCTCGATGAACTACTCGCTCGACGAGTATGTGCGCGACATCGTTTACACGGTGAAGGAAGTCTGCGACTCGGAGTCCGTCGCCCATCCCACCCTCGTCAGTGAGAGCGGGCGGGCGATCGTTGCCCAACACTCTGTGCTCATTGTGGAAACCTTTGGCGCCATCGAAAAAGCAAGCCGCCAGGAAACCCCAACTGCAATATCAGGCGGAGAGATTCCACTCCTCGCCGACATCCTGGAAATCCGCAACAACCTCACTCCGCAAAACCGCCTCGAGAATCTCCACGACGCCCAGGAAATCCGTGAGCGCGCCCAGTCAATGTTCGACCTCGGACTCCTCGACCTCAGAGCCAAGGCCGGTATCGAAACCGTCTATTGGCAGATCGCTGCAAACATCGTGGAGCTTTTCCGCGATGCCGAGCACATCCCCGAGGAAGTCCGCGAAATCGAAATCGCCATCGGCGATCAATACCTCTGCAACTTCTCCGTTTTTCAATCCCTCCTCGACCACTGGGCACTCGGCCAACTCTTCCCGGTCATGCCGATTCATCGCCTCAACGAACGACCTGACCGCAACGCGACCCTCGTGGACATCACCTGCGACTCGGATGGAAAAGTCGCGAAATTCATTGACCTGCAGGATGTGAAGGAAACCCTCCCGCTCCACCGCTGGCATCCCGGCGAGCCTTACTACATCGGCTTCTTCCTAGCCGGCGCGTATCAAGATATCATGGGCGACCTCCACAACCTCTTCGGCCGCGTCAACGAAATGCACATCTACCTTGATGAGGACGAGGACTCCGGACACTATGTCGAAGAAGTCCTCCCCGGCAGCACCATTGGTCAGGTTCTCTCGCTAACCCAGTGGGACGTGAACGAACTCGCCCGCCAGATGAAGGCCCAGACCGACGCCGCGATTAAAAGCGACCGCCTCAAGCCCAATGAGGCCATGCGCCTGCTGGACGATTACGAGAAAAGCCTCACCCTCTACACCTACCTGAATTTCGACGACCAGCATAAGCCGGCAAAATAGAGCCGCCGCGTGCCTGGGAGGCTTTCAATCCACAAACGGATTTTTAAACAGGATGACAGGATTCACAGGAATGCCTTAGGGAGTGTTGAAGATTGCACAAAACGTTGGATGTGCATCGAAGTGCACACAACTCATTCTCTGTGCTCTCTGTGTCCTCTGTGGTTAATTCTGCTGAATTAGGCTTTCAAGGAGCCAGTCGAGATATTTTCCATCCAGCATCCGAGCGGCTGTAGAGAAAACGGTCATGCAACCGGTCGGCGCCTCCCTGCCAGAATTCGATCGTCTCCGGCACCACACGATAGCCACCCCAACCCTCGGGCTTCGGCACATTCCCGTCGGCAAACTGCTTTTTCAGCTCCTCGAATCTTGAAACAAGAACATCGCGCGAGGGGATCACGGAACTTTGCTCCGAGACCCAAGCTCCGATGCGGCTGCCGAAGGGGCGGCTGAGAAAATACTCCAGCGACTCGGCCTCGGAAATTTTCTCCACGCGGCCGGCCACCTCGACCTGACGCTCCAACGCGATCCAAGGAAACAGCAGCGCAGCTTGAGGATTCTCTGCAATTTGTCCGGCCTTGCGGCTGCCATAGTTCGTGAAAAAAACGAATCCCCCACCATCGATGCCCTTGAGCAAAACCGTGCGGCACGAAACGCGGCACGAACCGTCCGCCGTACCCAGCGTCATGGCATTCGGCTCAAGAATCCCCGCGCTCCGCGCCTCCTCAAACCACACGCGGAACTGCACCAGCGGATCGTCGTGGAATGAAGCCAAATCAAGCGGCTCGCGCTGATAATCACGACGCAGTTGGTGGATTTCGGACTCGGTTCCCATGATGGCATTCTGAAGCCTGGAACAAACTTTGCACAGAATTTAGACGCTCCCCAATGGTGCCGGGAGGTTCCTCTCATTTCGTTCGTGCATGAACACGCATCGCGGAGTCTATTGTCGATATGTCAGAAGTCATTTTACCCGATCTGCAGGCCTGCGTGCTTTGCGAGGATGTTCGCCAGGAGGCCAGCGGCCAGCAGACGCTCGTCGGCATAATCGGTATGATCCCCGCCCCGGTGCTTCCTCTCGGCTTTTTTAAACTCTGCCTCTGGACCCGCTGGTGTGGCGGCGTCGGTCGATTCACGCAACAATCCGCCATCCTCACACCGGAGGAGGATACCCCCATCGCGGAGAGCGAGGTCGAATTCCAGCTCCCCGCGCTCGATGCCCATGCCACAAATGTCCACGTCTTCGGGGGACTCCAAATCCCATCGGCCGGCGTTTATACGGTGGAAGTCAAAATCGATGGCGAACTCCGCCTCCGCTTCCCGCTGCCGGTTATTCAGGTCCAGGCCCTGCCGGAAACTTAATCCCTATGCACCGGCGAGTTCCGGCAAAGCATCACGATAGCCAGGATAGCGCGGACTCCATCCTAATGCCCTCAAACGCTCGTTGCTGATGCGTTTGCTCGTCCACCCGCGTTTGCGGTTCAGGTCCGCCGGGCCTTCCGGCGGCAGAGGACGATTCAAAAAGTCGGCGATCCATCCATAAATCTCGCGCTGGGTAGTCGGTGTGTCATCGCACACATTGTAAATGCCGGCCGCCGTTTCGATCTGCGCCAACTGGAGCAGCGCCCGTGCGCCGTCATCCCGGTGGATTTGGTTGATCCACCTATTGCCGCCCGCTTCAAGCACAGCCGAGCCATCGAGAAATTTTTTTAATAATACCGAGCGGCCAGGGCCGTAAATTCCAGCCAACCGAGCCACGATACCGCCGCCATCAAGCGCGATCTTTTCTGCTTCGAGCAACACCCTCCCGGTCTCGCGATCCGGCTCGGCTGGAGATTCCTCGCTGACCCACCCCCCATCGACTTGCGAGTAAACCGAAGTGCTACCAGTAAAAATCAGACGCCTCGGCGAAAATGCGTCACGGAGGTGCTCCAAGCCATCCCGATACACTGCGCGATAGGCATCCGCCCCGCCACGTCCCGAACTCGCGCAGTGCACAACCACGTCGGGATGCTCCCATCCGGCAGGCGCAGTAATGGGCTTCGAAATATCAACGACGGCGACAGGAAACAGCCGCCCTGCGAGCCTGGCAGCGGATTCCGCCGTTGCGCAAAGTCCGAGCACGCGCCATCCCGCCTCCAAAAAGAAACCGGCTGCGGCTTCCCCGAGGAAACCGCAGCCGGCGATAACAATTTGACCGCGGTCCAAAGTCAGGACACGGGGTTGAAATTAAATCGGATTTTCAACTTCGCGCGCTTGGCATTGTTTTTTGCTTTGCGGCGCGTGCGCTGAACGGGCGTTTCAAAAGCGCGCAAACGACGCACTTCATCCATCAAGCCCTCCGCATCGATCTTCCCTTTCAAACGCTTCAGGGCTCTATCGATGGGCTCGCCTTTTCGAACGATTATTTCCGGCATAAATTCACCTACTTTCTAAAAAATTGGACGCGCAGGGTATGCAACACGCTCCGAATCGTCAAGTGGTCGTTTTTTTTAATCGTTCCTTGCCCGCCGCCGCCACTTGCCGTCAGACTCATCGCCTTTATGAGCCGTCACGACAACCGCCAAGCACACGAAATCCGACCCGTCACCCTGGAAAAAGGCATCGCCCCCCACGCCCAGGGCTCCGTGCTGGTTTCCTTCGGCAATACAAAGGTCATCTGCGCCGCAACGATCGAGGAGAGCGTGCCGCGTTGGATGAAGGAGCAAAACAAAACCGGCGGCTGGATCACGGCCGAATACTCCATGCTCCCCTATTCGACCCTCACCCGCAAACAACGCGACTCCTCGCGCGGGCGTGTGGATGGACGCGGCACCGAGATTCAACGCCTCATCGGCCGATCCCTCCGCGCCGTCGTGGATCTGGAAAAACTCGGCCAACGCACGCTTTGGGTGGATTGCGATGTCTTGCAGGCGGATGGCGGCACGCGCACAGCTGCGATCACCGGTGCATCGGTCGCCGTCGAGCTCGCGGGACAATGGCTTGTCAAACAAGGAAAAATCAAGGAACTCCCCGTTAAAAACCGCGTGGCCGCCGTGAGCGTGGGCATCGTGAACGGCGAAGTCCTTGTCGATCTCGACTACATCGAAGACCGCGACGCCTGCGTCGATATGAATGTCGTCATGACCGATAAACTCGATTTCGTAGAACTCCAAGGCAGCGGCGAAGAAAACGTCTTCAGCCCCACCCAACTCGAACAAATGGTCGCCGCCGCCAGAGGAGGCATCACCCGCCTGCTCGAAATCCAAAAAACCGCAACAATCTAAGCCAAAACGCCTCGAGCCAAGCACTCTCTCCAAAGCCAGTGCATTTCTTGAGGCGTCCACACCCCTTTAAACGGTTTAAGCGGTGAACTTCCAGACTGTCTCGCCGCCTACGATGGTGTGGACTGCGCGGCCACGCCAGGTGTGGCCGTGGAAGGGTGTGTTTTTTGAGAGGGAGGCGGATTGGGTTTTGTCGAATGTCCAGTCCATCGCTGGGTCGATGAATACGATGTCGGCGGCGGCGCCTGTCGAGAGGGTGCCTCGGTCGAGCTTGAGGAGGGCGGCGGGTTCGGAGGTGAAGAGGGCGATGAGGCGGGGGAGGTCGATCGCTTGGCGTTTGTGGACGAGGATGTCGTGGAAAATGGCGAGCTCGGTTTCGAGGCCGGTGATGCCGAAGGGGGCATGGTCGATTTCGACTTCCTTCTCGTAGGCCGCATGGGGGGCGTGGTCGCTGCAAAGGATGGTCAGCGTGCCGTCGGCGATGCCTTCGATGATGGCATCGATGTCTTCCGGCGTGCGCAAGGGGGGGTTCATTTTGAAATTGCTGTCGAAGGCCGCGAGGGTGGCATCCGTGAGCGCGATGTGGTGCGCGCAGACTTCGCCGGAGATTTTGACGCCCCGGGCACGGGCCTCTCGGATGAGGCGCACACTGCCGCCGGAGCTGATGTGTTGGCAGTGGATGGGCGAATCGCAGAGTTCGGCCAGCATGATGTTGCGGGCGACAATCATCTCCTCGCCGGCGCGTGGCCAGCCGGGCAGGCCGAGGCGAAGACTCCACTCGCCCTCGTGCATGATTCCGTCGCCGACGATAGAGTAGTCCTGGCAATGGTCCATGACGGTGAGGCCGAACATGCGGGCGTATTCCACCGCGCGGCGCATGATTTCGTTGTTCTGGATGCAATGGCCGTCGTCCGTCAGCGCGACGACTCCGGCATTGAAAAGCGAGCCGACGGGAGCGAGTTCCTCGCCTTTCAGTCCCTTGGTGATCGCCCCGGTGCAAAGAACATTCACGCAGGCTTCGCGCGCAGCTTTTTCTTTGATCCAAGTGATCGTCGCGGCGCTGTCAGCCGAGGGATTTGTATTCGGCATGGCGACGATGGTGGTGAATCCACCGGCGGCTGCGGCGCGCGTGCCGCTGGCCATCGTCTCTTTGTGTGATTGGCCCGGCTCGCGGAGGTGGACATGGATGTCGATGAGGCCGGGGGCAACAACCAGACCGGCAGCATCCACCGTATCGGTCTCCTTGCCCGGCATGGGATCGATGATTTTGCCATCGGCTATCCAGAGATCAGCGGTTTCGTCACGGTGGTTGGCTGGATCAATGACGCGGCCGTTGGCGATGCGGGTGATTTTTTTCATGGATTGACCACAGAGGACACAGAAAACAAAGAGGGAAGGCAGGTGGGTTTTGAAAAGGAGGAGGATGCCATGGCATGTGAGTTCATTGGGCGAACGGATTGGATTGGAAAACTATTACTCTCCGTGCTCTCTGTGTCCTCTGTGGTCAATTCCCTCGGATTGGCGTTCATAGCGGCACGCCGGCTCCTCCGGCGCAGGAGTAGAGGACGGCCATGCGGACGGCGATACCGTTGGTGACTTGCTCGAGGATCACGCTCTGGTGTCCATCGGCGATGTCGCTGTCGATTTCCACCCCACGGTTGATCGGGCCGGGGTGCATGATGAGGCAGGACGGCTTGAGCTTTGCGGCGCGGGCTTTGGTGAGGCCAAAGAGGGAGACGTATTCGCCGAGACCGGGGAAGTATTCCTTGCGCTGGCGCTCGTGTTGGATGCGCAGGAGGTTCACGACATCCACTTCGGCGAGGATATCGTCGAGGCGGTGGGTGACACGGACGCCGAGTTTTTCAAAGCTTTTCGGGACCAGCGTGGACGGGCCCACGAGTGTCACTTTGGCGCCGAGTTTGAGGAGTCCGAAGATGTTCGAGCGGGCCACGCGGCTGAAGAGGATGTCACCGACGATGGCAACATGGAGTCCCTCGACGCGGCCAAATTTTTCCCGGATGGTGAAGATGTCGAGGAGACCTTGCGTGGGGTGTTCGTGAGCACCGTCGCCGGCGTTGATGATGCTAGAGTCGAGGCGCTCGGCGAGGAATCGGGACGAGCCTGGCGAGCTGTGGCGTAGGACGATGATGTCGGCCTGAAGGGCTTGGAGGTTGAGGGCGGTGTCCTTGAGCGTCTCGCCTTTTTGCAGACTGGATGCCGTGGCCGAGATGTTCACCACATCCGCACTGAGGCGCATGGCGGCGACCTCGAACGATGTGCGGGTGCGGGTGCTCGGCTCGACAAAGAAATTCACAAGCGTCTTGCCCCGGAGCGCGGGTACTTTTTTCAGGCTGCGTTCGCCGACACCTTTGAACGCACGGGCGGTATCGAGGAGGAAATTGATCTCGGCGGTGGTGAGCTCGTCGAGTCCGGTGAGGTCTTTTCGGTTCCAGATGCTCATGGTTTGATGACGACAACCGAGTCGCGCACGCCGTCGAGATTTTCAAAGCGAACGCGGATTTTTTCCTCGCGTGAGGTCGGAAGGTTCTTCCCAACGTAGTCCGGCCGGATGGGAAGTTCCCGGTGGCCTCGGTCAACGAGCACAGCCAGTTGAATGGTCGATGGCCGACCGAATGAAGCCAAGGCGTCGAGTGCGGCGCGCGTGGTGCGACCGGTAAAGAAAACATCATCGACAACAACAAGCGGGCGGGCGTCGAGGTCCACCGGAAGGTCGGTCACTTCGAGTGCAGTGACCTTGCCGCGGGTCGAGAGGTCGTCTCGGTGCATCGAGATATCGAGCTTCCCCAAATAGGGGCGCACACCCTCAATTTTCTCGATGTAGTCAGCCAGACGACTGGCTACCTCCACGCCACGCGTCGGTATTCCGGCAAGAACGATACGCGCAGGAGAGTCATGGCGCTCGACGATCTCGTGGGCCATGCGGCGAATGGCCTTTTCGATGGCCTCGCTATCCATGGCTGTCTTAGTGCGGGTAGAGGGTGTGTTTTGGTCTGCAGTCATTTGTCCTTCGCGGCCTCGCGGGACCGCCTTAAAGGGCAGGCTGTTGGTTTGTTATGCTGAAGCTGAGTTTTTGTCTCGGAGTGATTTGGCTCGGTTGCTCCGCCAGCTGGAGCGGTATTTTAAAATCCAGTCGAGCAGGGCTTTTTCAAACCCGATGTCTCGCCCGATCTTCTCGCTTTCGATCCATTTGTGGCGCAGAATTTCATCTCGTTCAGCAAGGAATTCTTTGTAGAGGACTGAATTTGTGACTAGGTCAGATGATTCTGTGTGAGGGGAATTCATTGGTGTCGGGTACTAATTGGCGATGAAAAGTGGGGATTGTCAAATCTTATCGAAGGAATGGTTCTGATTTTTACAGCAGATGTTGTGTTCAATGTTTTTGAAGAGGCGCGGATTTTTCATTGGAGAGGTGGGTGGATTGCAGGAATCTGCTTCGCATCGTGGACGACTTTTTTTTCCAGGAATCACTCGAAGTGCCAACTGACGCGCCGCTGGCTACGCGAATGCGCCCGCGCACGCTGGACGAGTACTGTGGTCAGCAGCATCTTCTCGCGCCGGGGAAACTTCTGCGGCGCGCGATCGAGGCGGACCGCATTTCCTCGCTGATCCTTTTTGGGCCACCTGGAACAGGTAAAACAACGCTGGCGCAGGTCATCGCAGGCGCGACGGCATCGCGCTTCGAGCGTCTGAGTGGCGTGGAGAGCAATGTCGCGGATATCCGCCGTGTTGTTGCTACTGCAGGTTCGCGGCGGGGTCATGGCGAGCGGACGATTCTCTTTGTGGACGAGATCCACCGTTTCAACAAGGCGCAGCAGGATGTGTTGCTGCCCGAAGTCGAGAATGGCGTCGTGCGCCTCATCGGTGCGACGACGCAGAACCCTTTTTTCAGCATTAATAGCGCGTTGATTTCCCGCTCGCAGATTTTTGAACTTCGCCCGTTGGCTGAGAGCGATCTACTGGTTTTGATGGAGCGTGCGCTTGGCGACGCCGGGCGCGGCTTGGGCAGGATGTGCGTGCGCATTGACCCGGATGCCGCTGCGTTTCTTGCGAGGCTGAGTAACGGAGATGCCAGAAAATGCTTGAACGCTCTTGAGATCGCCGCCCTCACAACACCGCCCTCGACGGATGAATCCGTCCATATCGATCTCGGCGCGGCACAGGAAAGCATTCAGAAAAAAGCCGTCGTCTATGACGGCACGGGGGATGACCATTACGACACGATCAGCGCCTTCATCAAAAGCATCCGGGGAAGCGATCCGGATGCCGCTATCTATTGGCTGGCGAAAATGCTGCACGCTGGTGAGGAAGTGAGGTTCATTACTCGGCGACTCGTTATTTGTGCCAGCGAGGACATCGGATTGGCGGATTCCAACGCGCTTTTGGTTGCGCAGGCGGCAGCACAGGCGGTCGAATTCATTGGGCTCCCCGAGGCGAATCTGCTGCTTGCCCACGCGACGCTCTATCTGGCCACTGCACCGAAAAGCAACAGTGCAACAGTGGCGATCGGCAAAGCTTCTGCCGAAGTGCGGGAAGGGAGGACGCTGGCTGTGCCCGAACATTTGCGCGATGGGCATTACAAAGGATCAGAGCGTCTGGGCCACGGGAAGGGTTACCTCTACAGTCACGATTTTGAGGGATCTTATGTGCCCCAATCCTACCTGCCCGAGGGAAGGAGGTTTTACACTCCCACGGAAAACGGACTGGAAAAACGCATCAAGGAGCGCTTGGACCATTGGCGCGCCCTTTTCGAGTCCCAACAAAAACAGGGCGCCCGAAGATCGTAGCGCCCTGTTTAAGTTTTAAAGACCAGAATTCTTTTTAGAGTGTTTTGCAGAACTCTTCGATGCGGTCGAGTCCGGATTTGATGACGTCGAGGCTCGTTGCGTAGCTGAGACGCACCGTGCGGTCGTCACCGAATGCGATTCCAGGAACGATCGCCACATTGGCTTTTGTCAGAAGGCGATCGGCAAAGTTTTGGGATTTCAGGCCGAGCGCGCTGATGTTTGCCAAAACATAGAACGCACCCTGCGGACGGACGGCTGAGATGCCGGAAATCTGTGTGAGGCGCTCAAACATGTATTGGCGACGGATGTCGAATTCATCACGCATATCGCTCACGCATTGCTGATCGCCTGTGAGGGCAGCAAGACCGCCGTATTGAGCAAATGAGCAAGGGTTTGATGTCATGTGACTCTGCATGGAATCGATCGCGCGGGCGATTGGCTCCGGTGCTGCCAGATAGCCGAGACGCCATCCGGTCATCGAATAGGCTTTGCTGAAACCATTGACGGTGATCGTGAGGTCGTAAGCTTCCGGAGAGATCGAGGCGATGCTGATGTGCTCGGCACCATCGTAAGTGAGTTTTTCGTAAATTTCGTCGGAGAGGATGAAGATGTCTTCTTCGGCGGCGACTTCTGCGAGGGCTTTGAGTTCCTCGCGGGTGTAGATCGAACCAGTCGGGTTGCCTGGAGAGTTGATGATGATCATCTTCGTCCGTGGCGACATCGCGTTTTCGAAGTCTTCGGGCGTGATCTTCCAGTTGTTTTCCTGGGTGGTTTGGACAAAAACGGGTTCGCCACCGACGAGGCGAACCATCTCGGGATAGCTCAGCCAGTAGGGAGCGGGAATGATCACTTCGTCGCCTTCATTTACTACCGCAGCAATGGCATTGAAACACGAGTGCTTGGCCCCGCTGCTGACAACCACTTGGCTCGACTTGTAATCAAGGCCGTTGTCTTTGAGAAATTTTTGAGAAATCGCCTGACGCAGTTCGGGAATGCCGGAGCTGGGAGTGTATTTGGTGCGACCATCCTGGAGGGCCTTGATGGCGGCCGCCTTGATATGTTCCGGAGTGTCCATGTCAGGCTCTCCAGCGCCGAAGCCGTAAACTTCGATGCCTTCGGCTTTCATGGCCTTGGCCTTGCTGTCAACGGCAAGAGTGAGGGATGGTGTGAGTTGTTGAAGTCTGGTCGCTGTTTCCATGAAAAAGAATTGTATTGTTTTCTGTGCCGCGCAGTCGCGCAAGCGGGGCAAAGTATCGGTTCGCCGCGCCATGCGTCAATAAACAACTTTCGCCGCCCGCATTCAAAAAACAGCCCTGCTTTTCGAATGTTCATGGCATTGACCGACGCGCGGAAAAGCGTGTAGCCTGAGTCGCAACATGAACCTCAACAATATCACTTCTCTCGTCTCGGAACCCTCCACATCCAAAAACATCCTCACCAGTGATGTTGAGCTGACAGGAACTTTGAAATTCGACAGCGAAATGATTTTCGACGGCAAGCTCGACGGCGAAATCATCTCCGAAGGCGTTCTCACCCTCGGCAAAAACGCCGTGATCAAAGGAGATGTCCGCACGAAGACCGTCATCATCCACGGCACCGTGAACGGCAATGTGACCGTCCAAGAGCGCTGCGAATTGAAGTCCAACGCCGAACTCCTCGGCGACCTCAAGGCGATGCGTATCATTATCGAAGAAGGCGCAACCTTCATCGGCCACTCCGAGGTCACCCCCTCGCAGAATGCATCCCGCGGCATCGCTCCCAAACCCTCGATCACAGAGGACGCGGCCTAAGGCCAAATGCCAACCCCACCGCCGAAGTCACCATTCCGGTGTCCGGTCTGCGGTTTCGTGCAACTTGAGCCTCCCCACCTCATATCCACAAACTGCCGCTCCTGCGGGGCCCACTATTTGGCCGCCGCTGAGGGTGTGCGCTCGTCTGGAGTCACGGAACTTCCTTCCTTTATCGGAAAAAAACTGGAAGCCGGCAAGCCGGTTCATTGCCTGAAATGCGGGCGCACCCACCAGGTTTCCCAAAAAGCGCAGAGCACGATCTGCCCCGGTTGCTACGCTCCGATCGAGTTGATCGAGGTGAACATCACCGCGCACTCGTCGCGGGCGGTTGACACCCGTGGACTGCTGAAAATTGGAGCCAAGGGCTCGCTATCAAATCCCTGGATCATCTGCGGCTCGGCGCGCATCGAAGGCGCATTCAATGGACATCTGCGCTGCGAAGGCGAGGTTCGCCTGAACATGCAAAAACCCTCCACCGGGCGGATCACAGCGGACTCCATCCTGGTGGAAAAAAGAGCCACCATCGAGTGCTCCCAACCGCTGGAGGCCGACCGCATCACAATTCAAGGCACGCTGCGCGCCGCCATCCACTGCAACGGCATCATTCAAATCCTAAACGGAGGTTGCCTCGAAGGTCCGGTAACCTCGCGCGCGCTGGTGGTGGAAAAGGGCGGCATCCATGTCGGCGAGTGCCGCATCCAGCCTCCCGTGCCTCCTCCAGAGCCAACGTTTGAAGCTGCTCCGCCAGAGGAGATCACCTCCACCGGCGAAGCCTGAGATTGCTCAATAAGATTTCGCCCAGACCACGCGCTGGCGGCTGGGTTCCCCGCTGAATGGGCAAGTGCCCGGCTCCAGCGATTCATCGAAGGGAATGCAGCGGATAGTCACTTTGAGATCGGTTTTGATTTGTTCCTCGATCTTGGTGCTGCCGTTCCAGTGCGTCAGGGCAAAGCCGCCATGGATTTCAGGTTTCGCGGCATTTTGCGGTGTGAAGAATTTGTAGAAGTCCTCCTTCGTATCGATCTTCACCATGTTGGCATCGCGGAATTGGGTAGCGCGCTGCAGGAGCGTGGCCTGGATTTCCTCAAGCATTGCCGTGGCGCGCTGAGGGATCTCCGCGAGCGGGACAAATTCCTTTTCCTTCGGACCCTTGTCGCGGCGGGCGACGGCGGCGGTTCCCTGCGCGAGGTCGCGCGGACCGATCTCGATGCGGATTGGCACGCCTTTTTTGATCCACTCCCAGTTTTTGACACCGCCACCGAGGTCGCGGGAATCGACCTCCACTCCGAGCGGGGCCCCGTGGAAAGCCACCGAACGCAGGCTGGAAGCGAGATTTTCAGCGGCTTCGAGGATCGCGGCTTTGCTGTCATCCTTCGGCGTGATCGGCACAATCACGACATGCGTGGCGGCGATGCGCGGCGGGACGACAAGCCCATCGTCGTCCGAGTGCATCATGATGAGAGTTCCGATGAGCCTCGTGCTCACGCCCCAACTGGTCGTCCAGGCGTGCTCGAGTTGACCCTCGCGGGATTGGAACTGAATGCCGGCTGCTTTGGAGAAATTCTGACCAAGGAAGTGCGAGGTTCCAGCCTGGATGGCCTTACGGTCTTGCACCATGGCCTCGATACAATAGGTGCGCTCGGCACCTGGGAAGCGCTCGCCTTCGCTCTTCTCGCCGCAGAGAACAGGCACGGCGAGAAAGTCGCGCGCGAAGGTCTCGTAAACGCGGAGCATTTTCATCGTTTCCTCCTCCGCCTCGGCGCGCGTTTCGTGGGCCGTGTGACCCTCCTGCCAGAGAAACTCGGCGGTGCGGAGAAAGAGGCGGGGCCGCATTTCCCAGCGGACGACATTGGCCCACTGGTTGAGAAGGATCGGGAGGTCGCGCCAAGATTTTACCCAGCGGGCGTAGGCGGCGCCGATGATGGTCTCGGAAGTCGGGCGCACGACCAGCGGCTCGCTGAGCTCGCCGGCGGGCACGAGTTTGCCATCGCGGAGTTCAAGCCGGTGATGCGTTACGACCGCGCACTCCTTGGCGAAGCCCTCCACATGGGCGGCTTCCTTCTCAAGATAGCTGAGCGGGATGAAGAGCGGAAAATACGCGTTCTTGTGTCCGGTTGCTTTGAACATCCCGTCCAGCACAGCCTGCATGCGCTCCCAGAGGGCGTAGCCCCAGGGCTTGATGACCATGCAGCCCCTCACCTCCGAGTTTTCGGCCAGATCCGCCGCGCGGATGACCTGTTGATACCATTCTGGAAAATCCTCTTCCCGCCTCGGAGAGATGGCTGTCTGTTGTTTCTCGCTCATGAGCTGGAAATCATTGCGGGAGCGCGTGGCGGGTAAAGTTCTTTCTTTCGTTGTCGGCCTGCGCGGCATGGATAAACTCGTGGGCCTTCGATGAACGCCACAGCCGAACCTGTCTTGAAGCCGACCTCCGCAACCGGCTCGTTTTGGAGCTGGCTTGTGGCATTGCCGTGCGATGGCTCGTTCCGCTTCAGCGTGAAGTTTGGCATTGCTGGGATGCTTGCGGTTTTTGTCGCCCTCTTGAATAAAAACCACGAACCCACCTGGGCGCTCTTCACAGTCTTTGTGCTCATGGTCGCGCAATACATCGGCGCGGTTGAGGAAAAATCGATCCTCCGCATCATCGGGACAGTCATAGGCGGTGTCGCAGGCTACCTCCTCACGGCCGCCTTTGAGCAGGATCCGCTCATTTATTTCAGCCTGCTGGGACTACTGGTCGCCTTTGCCACGGCGATGTTCGGTCAAGCCCGCTGCCCGTATGCGTTTCTCCTGTGTGCCATGACAGCGGTTGTGGTGTGCAGCAACGGAATTGCCGAGCCCGAAAATTCCTGGATCTTCATGATCTGGAGAATCCAGGAGGTCGTTGTCGGAATCATGTCCGTCCTCCTCGTGCAGAGCTTGCTCTGGCCCCGCTACGCAGCCGATGAATTCCTCATCGGCCTTCGGGACGTCTTTCGCGACTTGCGCGATTATTTTTCATCCATCCGGTCGGACGTTCCCGGCAATGAAATCGCCTGCGATGAGCGATTGAACCAACTCCGGCAACTCCTGCGATTCGGTGGACGCGAGAGCAGCTATTTCCGCGCCAGGATGGAGACCTATGTCGAGCTTCTGGCCTCCGTCAGGCGGATCCACGACGCCATCCGCCCGATGGCCGGCCTTCGCTGGAAGAATCCCCTTTTCCTCGAATACGCTGGGGGCAGGATTTCCGAACTTCAGCAAGCCATCGAATCCCAGCTCACCCTCCTCGCGAGCCCCGCAGCAGCATCTGGGTTGCAGCAGGAGGGTTTGGACGAAATCACCGCCGCCTTGGAGGCGCTCAAGCAGGCGATCCTCAAAATGCGCCGCGATCCCCGGTCGAAGGATATGGCACTGGAGGACATACTCGGTATCGGCCTCGAGTGTCTCTCCCTCGAGGAAATCCACCAGGAACTTGTCCGTTGCCGGGATTTGCTGGAGGGGCTGCCGCTGACAAAGAAAAACCACAAGGTTCCCGGCCTTCGACAACTCATGCCCGGTATGCCTCCCTCGTTTTGGATCAAGAATGGCATCCGCTCCGCCATTTCCCTGATTGCCGCGCTGGTTCTCATGAACTGGGTGCAGCCTCCCGGGGGCGCGACGATGGTCCTTTGCGCCTGGCTCTTTTGCTGCCTGCTTCCGATCAGCCCCGAGGGGAGGGGCGATCTGCGCGCGTGGCATGTCGTGGTGGCAGCCATTCCTTGCCTGTTGTTTCTTTGTCTAGCACTCCTTCTCGCCGCCCCGCTTCTTTCGAGCTACGCCGTGATGAATATCGTGATTTTCACCTGGCTCTTTGTTTACGGCCAAGTGGCCTACAAAACGCCCGGCGTGACCACGGCGATGAATATATGCATGATGGGTCTTATCGGCATTCTTGGACTGAACGCCCAGGAACCGGTCTCCTTCCAATCCATCGCAGATGTTTTCTTCGGCATTTCGACCGGTACTGTAATAGCCGCCCTCTTTCAACGCACGCTCTGGCCGCTTTTGCCGCAGCGCGAAATGCGTGAGCGCTTTCTGGAGTTGCTGCGCATCCAGCGCACCAGCCTCGCGGCAGGCGGGCCGACTCCAGAGGGTTTGCTCCGATTGGGTCTCCTGCCGGGCGAAATCCACCTGCGCCTTTCCAATATGGCCCGCCCGGTTTACCCGGAGGCCGAGATCCCAAGCCTCCGCGCACTCCTGGATCATTTGGACCGCTTCACCGCAAACCGCATCTGGGAATCCGATCCTTGCGAGGCGGGGAATGCCAGTGGACTCACACAAAAAATCCGCGACTGTCTTTCCGGTATTCTGGAAAAAATCGAAATCTCCTTTTCGAGTGGCAGTCCGTGTTCTGCGGATGTCGCTCCACTGCGGCTGGCCATTGCGGAGTTTGATGACTGGATTCTCGCCGTTCGTCTGGAAAGCATGGCCTCGCACGCGGATCCGCTGGCGACAGTGGGACTCCTCGGACGCGCCGCGCGATATCAAAATGCGGCCACCCATCTCATGGCTGCCGCTGAAACCGCCGCGCAGCTGAATCCTTCGCTCTACTCGAAAGACAACGCCCTCTGATCCCAAAGGCCGGTAGCCTTTTGAATACGAGAGGCAACGCGCGGCTGCGTGATTTGGGAGGGCCATCGTCCCGCATGGCCCAAACTTCAGCCGCAACGCGGCGTTCCAAAGGAGCATGGCCGTCTGGGCCGTGCAGGCGCAAGGTGTGGTTCGCCAATTGATGAGGTTGCTGCGCGAGTGTCTTTCACGGTCGGGACGACCGTGCTCCCTTCTTTCGCGCAGCATGGGCCAGTCGAACCCTGAACCGACGCCGCTTAAAACTTAATCCTTAAAACTTAAAACTTCCTTCCGGCTCCCGAATATTATTCTAAACCCTTAGAAGTGGATCGCGTGACCCTGCGAGGCGTGGGCGGCCTCGTGGATGGCTTCACTCAGCGTCGGATGCGCGTGGATCGTGGCGGTGATCTCCTCGTAGGTCGCCTCCATATTGATCGCGAGCCCGAGCTCGGCAATCATCTCGGTGGCGTCCGCGCCGATAATGTGCGCTCCAAGGATTTCGCCGTATTTCTCGCCGACGAGGAGTTTCACAAACCCCTCGCTCTCGCCGACCGCGAGCGCTTTGCCGCTGGCCATGAACGGGAACTTACCGACCTTGAATTTGATTCCCTTCTCGACCGCCGCGCGCTCGGTGAGACCGACGCTCGCGACTTGTGGTTGGCAATAGGTGCAACCAGGGAAGACGGTGACTTTTTTCGGCTTCTTGCCGGCGAACATGCCTTCGACGCACTGAACAGCTTCGTAGCTGGCCACATGCGCAAGCCATGGTGGTCCAATGATGTCGCCCGCGCCGTAGATGCCTTTGACGCTGGTTTCGTAGCTGTCGTTGGTTTTGAGATAACCCTTGGCATCGGTTTCGAGCTTCACGCCTTTCGGCATGAGAGGCGAAACGCCGATCGCCACCAGTGCGATGTCGGCTTCGAGCGTTTCCGTGGTCTTGCCGCTCACCGTGAGGCGCACGCCTTTGTTTGTCGTCTCAGCTTTATCGACCTTCGTGCCGGTGAGAAGTTTGATGCCCTGCTTGGCGAGCGATTTTTCCAGGGTTTGGCTTACCTCGGTGTCCTCGACCGGAAGGATGTTCGGCATCATTTCCACGACGGTCACCTTCGAGCCGAAGGCGTTGAAGAAATACGCGAACTCGATGCCGATGGCGCCCGCTCCGATGATGATGATTTCCTTCGGCTGCTTGTCCAAAACCATGGCCTGACGGCTGCCGATGACGCTCTTTCCATTGAACGGGAAGCCCGGCATCTCGCGAGTCACGACGCCCGTGGCGATGAGGATTTTTTCCGCTTTGTGCTCGGTCTTTTTGCCATCCTTGTCGATGACCTCCACGACTCCAGCCTTCGGAATCGTGGCCTCGCCGCGAATGTAATCCACTTTGTTTTTCTTGAGGAGCATCTCGATGCCGCCTGCGAGGCGGTCGGCGACCTTGCGACTGCGGCCGATCACTTTGTCCCACTCGTAGGACAGGCCTTCGACTTTCAAACCAAAGTCGCCGGCGTGGTTTTTGATCGTCTGATACACTTCGGCATTCTTGAGAAGCGACTTGGTGGGGATACAACCCCAGTTCAGACAGGTGCCTCCGGCGCGGTCCATTTCAACCACCGCCACCTTTTTTCCGAGTTGTCCCGCGCGAATCGCACCCACATAACCTGCAGGTCCGCCGCCCACCACGATCAAATCATAATCAGCCATAGTTTTTAAAATTGCAGTTCTTATCCTGATGGGATTCCGCATTGGTTGCAAACCCAATGCGGGTCTTTTTTGCAATTGACTTGCATGACAGAGGCGGGCCACCTTCGTCCATGATGAACAGACTGTTGATTGCTACCGTCTTTTTCGCATGGACGACCTTTGCGCAGGCCGAGCCGCTTCGCGTGGCTTCGCTCAGCACAGTGATGGCCGATCTGGCCCGCGACATCGGTGCCGAGCGCGTGGAGGTGACCGAGATCGTCAAACCTGGAGTTGATCCCCACATTTACGAACCCACGCCGGGGGATCGTAAAACCATCGCCAAATCCCAAATCCTCCTCGCCAGCGGTCTCGGCTTTGAAGGCTACCTCGACAAGCTGCGTCCGAGTTTGGAAAAAGCCGGCGTCCGCCTCGTGGTGGGCGGGGATGTCGTAAAACCGATCGAAGCCGCATGCGAGGGACACGAGGATCACCACCACGCGCACAGCCACGGTTCGATCGATCCCCACTGGTGGCACAGCATTTCGAATGTGCAGGCGGTGGCGGCGCAAATCTGCGACGCATTCGTCGCCGCTGATCCCGCAGGCAAGGCCGCGTACGAGGCAAACGCCAAAAAACTCCAGAACCGCCTGGCCGCCCTTTCCAAATGGGTCCGCCTCCAGCTCGCCGCACTTCCCAAGGCGACCCGTGTGCTCGTCACCTCCCACGATGCTCTGGGATATTTTGCCAAGGACAACGGCTTCGAGATTTTCGCGGTGCAGGGCATTTCGACATCCGACCAGCCCTCCTCTCAAAAAGTCAAACGCCTCATCGAGGAAATCAAAGCCCGCAAGGTGAAAGCCATCTTCGCCGAGAATATCGAGAATCCCAAAGTGCTTGAGCAAATCACCAACGAAACAGCCGCAAAACTCGGCGGCGTGCTCTATGCGGATGGACTTGGCAGCGGTGCAGCGGCGACTTACGAAGGCATGATGAAAAGCAATGTCTCTACCATCGTGGAGGCGCTGAAATAAGCCGTGCGTGGTTTCCCGCTCCTGCGTCTGTTTTTGGTAGCCGCCGGTCTCGCGCTTCTTGGCGTGCCGGTTTGGCTTCTCACACGGCCCGCTCAGTCCGGGCCGCCTCCAGCCTCCGCGCCGATCGAGCCTGAAAAAATGGCCGTTTATGATGTCTTGCTTACCGCCTCCGCTCCGGCCCGCCTGGCCGTGCGCGTCGCCAATCTGCCCTCCGTGGAATCCGTCGGCCCCGTGACCTCGCTCTCGGCCTCTTTCACGATGAACGCCGCCGAACCGGAGGACCTCGCCGTTTTTGGAAACTTCGACCCCGCCGCTGGAAACTCCGCCCTGCGCGTGGAGGTGCGCCTCGCCGGAAGAACCCTCGCCGACTCGACCTTCTGGGGAACCGGACTTGTGGAGGATGTGGTAACCATTCCGAAGCCATGAGCCACAAACTCCACCTCGAGGATGTCACGGTGAGCTACAACCGGATTCCAGCCGTCCACCACCTCAGCGCCACCCTCTCGTGCGGCTCCTGCGTGGCACTGCTCGGCCCCAACGGCGCAGGCAAGACCACGCTTTTGAAGGCCATCGCCGGATTGCTCCCGCTCGAAACCGGCCGCATCGAGTTTCGTGGACACCAGGTCGAGGGGACATCCGGCCGTGAGATCGCCTATGTGCCGCAACGCGAGGCGGTGGACTGGGATTTTCCCGTCACGGTGCGCGGACTCGTCGAAATGGGGCGCTATCCCGCGCTTGGAAAATGGCGCCGATTCGGCGCCGGCGACCACGCTGCCGTCGAGGAGGCCCTGCACATTTGTGACTTGGAAGACATCGCGGACCGCCAGATTTCCGCCCTCTCCGGCGGGCAGCAACAACGCGCCTTCCTAGCCCGGGCCTGGGCGCAGAAAGCCGATATCTACCTGCTCGACGAGCCATTCACCGGCCTCGACCGCAATGCGGTGGAGGCTTTTGCCCAAGCCATGCGCCGCCTGCGCGAGGCCGGGAAACTCATCATGGCCTCGCACCACGATCTCAAAAGTGTGGAAGCCCTCTTCGACCACATCCTGCTCCTCAACGGCGAACTCGTGGCATGCGGCCCCACCGCCGAGGCCTTCACCAAAGACAACCTCGACCGCGCCTACGCCGTCCATGTTTTCAGCGGACACGCCCACCACCACTCATGAACTGGATTCTCGAACCCTTCGAATACGACTTCATGCGCCGCGCCCTCCTCGCCTGCGTGCTCGTGGGATTCACCAACGGATTCCTCGGCGCATTCGTCGTCATCCGCCGCCTCGCGCTCATGGCGGACGCCCTCTCGCACTCTCTCCTGCCCGGCCTCGCCCTGGCCGCAATTCTGATCGGCCTCTCCCCGCTCGGCCTCCTCTTCGGCGGCCTCCTCGCAGCAGTTTTCGTGGCGCTCGGTGGGCACCTCATCTCCCGAAGCTCAAGGGTCAAAGAGGAAACCGCCATCGCCGCTCTCTACATCGTCGCCTTTGCGATCGGCATCGCCCTCATCAAATACGCCGGAGTCAAAGTGAGCCTCGACCATTTTCTGTTCGGAAACATCCTCGGCGTCGGAGACAGCGACCTCTGGACGAGTTACGCAATCACCTGCGTAGCCATGCTCCTCCTCGTGGCATTCCAGCGCCCGCTCCTCCTCACCATTTTCGAAGCCTCCGTCGCAAAAACCCAAGGCGTGCCAGTCGGGATGCTTCTTGGAATGCTCATTTTATTAATCGTCTTAGCCATGGTTTCATCCCTTCAGGCCGTAGGCGTCTTGCTCTCCCTCGGCCTCCTCATCCTACCCGCCGCCACCATCTACCTCCTCAGCGATTCCTTCGATGTCATGCTCTGGGGAGGTGCCGCACTCGGAACCTTCGGCGCCGTCGTGGGCCTGCTCGTTTCCTTCTGGGCAAATATCCCCTCCGGCCCCGCCATCGTGCTCATCCTCGGTATCTTCTTCCTCCTCGCCTACCTCTTCAGCCCCCGCTACGGCATCATCTCCCGCCACTTCAAACGCCGCCACCTCCACGAGGAATCCCTCGAACGCTGGGACAAAAAGTAACGCACGGCTGTCGATAAACCAGTTCTCCGTAAACCGCCGGGCGAACGAAGCCAGACATAGCCCATTTTTTTTGAAAAAACTAGTTGAACGCAAGGGGGGCAATGTATAAGAGGTGGCCTCATCCAGCTACAGACAACAGCTGGTAGTTCAATAAAAAAAGACAACCAAACCAATATCATGAAACTCATCAAAACACTCTGCCCTATAGCCTATGCGATGCTAGGCATGATCTGTCTGACGCTTTCAGCGCAGGCGCAAATCTCGGACGATATTGATGATGAAGAGGTGCAAACTAAGGAAGAATTCATCAGTGAATCGGTGCAAGACGCTAAAGAAGGTGCAACGATTCTAAACTTCACACAAAATCAAAGAAATCTAATTCTTGCTTTGGTTAAAACGACTGCTGGGCCAGCATATGATTACCCCGATGATTCTGAAACAGGTGAACCCACTGTACTAACTGAAAAGCAGAAAGCGTTTAACGTTACCATGACGAAATTGGGGAATGTATTATCAAATGATGCTCTCACAATTGATGATAATACTGATGATGATACTGATTACATAACCATTGATTACACAAGTGCGGATGTTCTTAAGCAGTTCCTTAATCAACTCAGCCCCGGTCTTTACACTGCGCTGCCGACAATCCTCTTCAACAGCGCCAATGTCCAGAATACCCAGATCCAGCAGCGTCTCTGGGCAGTGCGCGCAGGCAGATCTCAAGATAATACACTTGCCCCTGTCGCCGATGGAGGTAAGTCCTCAACCCTGAGCGGGAAAAAGGTCGTGGCCCCCGTTGCAGAGCCCGAGCAGAAGTGGTTCACCTTTGTCGATGGTAACGGCATGTGGTCTCAGGCTCAGAGCGTCAACAACCTCCCCGGTTACAACACCTACGCGGGTGGATTTCAGATCGGCGCCACCTACGAATTCCTCGAGGGGCTCACCGTCGGTCCTTATGTCGGATACCAAGGCACCAGGGTCAACTTCAATGGCTCCAATAGTGGTGGCAGCTCGGCCACCCAGAACAGTGTGCGCTTTGGCTTGCTGGGTGAATATCAGAAGGGCGGTTGGTATACAAACGCCATCGTCGGAGGTGCTTACAACTCGGTGAATGTGAACCATGGTATCAACATTTCCGGCAATGGAAACACATTCAGCTCCATGGCTAATGGGAATGTCGCCGGCGGTGAGTTCGACTCCATGCTTGGCACCGGCTATGAGTTCAAGGCTGGTAAACTGACCTTCGGCCCCGCCACCAGCCTCCAGTATACCTACCTCCACCTTGGTGGCACGACAGAGACTGGAGCCGGACTACTGAATCAGACCATCGGTGCACAGAATGCCTCCAGCCTCCTTTACACCCTCGGCGGCCAAGCCTCCTACTCCATCGACCTCACCCAGAGCGTGAAGCTTCAGCCCTTCGCCAGCCTCGCTTGGCAGCATGAGTTCCTGCAGAACGGCTACAACTTGACCTCCTCGATCCTCGGGCAGAGTTACAACTACCAGACCACCAATCCCGGCCGCAATCAGTACATCGCCGGCATTGGCGTCAACCTCCTGCTCAGCAAGAACATCAGCGCCTATGCGATCTGCAACCTGATCAACGGCGACCAAAAAATCTTCAGCCAAGCGGTCTCTGGTGGAATCAACTGGAAGTTCTAGTAGCCTGTCGGACTTATCCAAAAATCTGGCCTAGCTTTTTCTGTGTAATCGGATATAGCAATGTGCGCTGCGTAATAGGAGTCAGATGACATGAAAGCCTCTTGCAGCCTCGTTCTGCGTTCGTTTTAAGCTTCTAAAGCGCATAAAACCAATGGTGTAAAATGGCAGTCTATGAGCCAAACTACACATCAACCAAGCGGGCCGGTTTATATCGGCATCGACTTCCATAACAACTAAAGCGCCTTCTGCGTCATCGATGACAGGGACACGATTTTGGAACGAGGGCATTTGCTCAAGCGGTATCCGGGATGCAGCGTGGTTTTTGAGACAACTATAATTAGGCACTGGCTTTACGAGGCACTTGAAGCGCCCATCGAGCACAAGGACACCGTCTTGAGCAACGCCTATAAGACGCGCCTCATCGCCGAGGCGCAGGTAAAGATCGACAAGGGGCATGCCATATTTTGGCCACGCTCTTGCGCGGGGATTTGATTTCCACGCTCCACATTCCGAGCAAGAGCACACGATAGCTCAAGAAAGTCTTGCGGCAGCGGTGTTTTTTTCCGTCAACGCACGATGGTCCACAACCGCATTCAGCGCCTGCTCCCGGCCCAACACAATCTGCAACTTCCCCAGTGCAGTGACCTTTTTGCCTTTGAAGATTTCGGGCTTCAGGATGTCTGCCAGGTACTGCGGGTGGTTTTCCCCAGTCCTCTTGGACATCGGGATTACTTTTGGGGTGGCAGGTATCCGGAACAATCTTGCGCCAGCCATGTCGAGCAAGCACGGCGCGGATGGGCGATACTACGACCATTCCGTATGAAGCGGCTTGATCAAGCCACGATTGGAGAAACGCCTACGCGTCCCCTCTGGGCGCATGAGTTCGCGGCGGCGACCGCCCCAGTTTCTGAGGGGCGCAGGCGGTGTTGCAGTGAACTGGGACCGAAAGGTCTTTTGCATGCGGTACATGGTCGCACGGCTAACGCCAAGCACGGCGCTGTCTCTTCAAGCAAGGCTCGTGTCGATGGTGGGTCTTCTTGCCATTCACAGAAAGAAGCAAAAAACATCTCATCTGGAAAACAAACGAGAATGAGGGGCTAGGCAAGCGATCTAAGCAAAGCAGATTACACCACGAATAATGCGTGTGTCGTTCCGAATAAAAAACGGATCATGCATACTATCGCCCATGCTTAAGCCGCTTAAAGAATGAGGGACAAAGAATAAATATGAAAATACACATAATTAGGAATGCCGTCGTGCTTGGTTCAGGAACAACGGCCAAAGTGGCATCTATACTGAACCGCTGAACTCCTGGCTGAAAAGTGCGCAGCCAGGAATCTCCAGCGTCAAAGGAGTGCAGCGAAATATCCTCTATCGTCCACCCATCGTCAGATGTTTGCTCAGAGCTTGTCGTGTAGGATATTTCGAAAACCGACTTATCGACTGTGCTAAAAAAAACCAGGAAGTACGAGGTTAACGGGGCCAGCGCTGCTCCGATCGACGTATAAGTTGCCGAACCATTCGGCGTTGTTGTGCCGCCTAGGGATTCAAGCTGGGTACCAGGAGCCAGAACATCTCTATCGAGCATAGAGTCGAAGACGGAAACCGAATTCCAAAGTTGGACCGTAAACGCGCCCTGGACCAAGCCAGATACTGGGAAAAGAGGATCAGGATTCGGATCCGCAAAGACTGGTAACACGCTTGCCAGCGTAATGGAGTTGAGCGTCGCGTCTGTCGAACCGGTCGTAAAAGCGGCTGCGAGTTTTTTGTTGGGCGCAACGTTGTAAAATTCATCAACATCATCAGGCCCCCCTATGAAAACAGTATTAGGTCCTGGAGCTTCCCCTGTATTAGTAACAACGACGGATGCTTGTAATGCTCCTAGCGTGGAGATCAACAGCAATCCCATCAGAAGAGAAGAAATGAAAGATGCAGTCGGTTGTTTATGGAAAAATTTCATAGTGGTCTTGGATTTAAAATCGCGGACTGGAAGGTTGTCAATAACGTAGGGTCTGCGCTCCTGCGAGCTTTTTATTTGATGTGACATGGAGCCCCAATCATTACGAACGCCGACTCACCTAACCGGCCATCTCCGATCATCGGCCAATTTTTCCAAGAATGTCTTCGCCCTTTAGGAAAAACTTTCATTCTGGCACGAAAACACCGCCCGCAACGTGCTCACGGCTGGCACTTGCGGCTTTTTCACACGTTGGCCCCTTTGCGGAACAAAGGCTTCCGCCCATCCGGGCCTGTGAACCAAAAAATTTGGACGATCGTTCAAATTTTTGGTTAGCTGGTTGTTCTTCATCCTGCTGGTTGCGCGAGGAACATGGTGTGTTAAAACAAAGAATGACGATTGCTCTTCGACTCGCTCTGGCGCTGGCTTTTTTTATTTTTGCAGCGTCGCCAGTTTCGGCCCAGCTTCACAGCGGCAAGACGCTGGTGAAGGCCAGTCTTCTGGCTGATACCACTGCGATCGTTCCGGGGCAACCTTTCCAGGTGGGCCTCTTACTGGAAATGGCGCCCGGTTGGCACACATACTGGGAATACAGCGGCGATTCTGGACTGCCCACTACGATTGACTGGAACCTGCCGCCGGGCTTTGCGGCTGGCGCGATCCAGTGGCCTGTGCCGGAGGCGAAGGTCGAGCCGGGCGATATTCAAGTTTACGCCTATAGCGGGCGCGTGTTGCTTCTCACGACGATCACTCCGCCGCCCGATGTGACTGGAAATGTGATCTTGCGAGCCGTTGCCTCTTGGCTTGTCTGCGAGGAGATTTGCGTGCCTGGCGGAGCTGAACTGGAGTTGTCACTTCCCGTTGGAAACTCCGCAGCGCCGGCAAATGCTGCGATCTTTGAGGAATTCCGCTCCCGGCTGCCATCAAATGAACCGCCGCCTTTTGAGTTAGCCTGGAAACGCGCGGGGGATGTCCTCACGCTGCAAGTCCAAGGAGCGCCCGCCGCCACGCCGCTCTCGCTCTATCCTCTGCCTACAAAAAACCAAATCGTGGGACATCCCGCATTTGAGGCTCCGAACACTCTGACCATCAAGGCTGCGAGTCCCTTCACCGGTGTGCTATCTGCGGGCGAAGGGCCTGCACGGCGGGCGTGGTTTGTTTCGGATACGGCTTCCGTCGAACCTGTCGCCACCAGCCAATCCACTTTGTCGCTTTGGGTCGCTCTGTTTTACGGATTTCTTGGGGGGCTCATTCTGAATCTCATGCCGTGTGTATTGCCGGTGATTTCGTTGAAAATCTTCGGCTTCATCAAGCAAGCCGAAGACTCGCGACGCAGCATTTTTCTGCACGGGCTCGCCTTCGCGGCCGGCATCTTCGTTTGGTTCCTCGGACTCGCAACTGTGATCATTGGCCTGAAGTCCGGCGGTACCGAGGTCACATGGGCGTTTCAGTTTCAAAATCCATGGTTCAATGTGGTCATCGGCTCCGTGGTGTTTGTCTTCGCGCTGAACCTGGCCGGCGTTTTCGAATTCGTTCTCCCTGGCCGGGCCTCGAATGTGATGGAATCCGCTGGTTCGACCAGCGGCCTCACGGGCTCGTTTTTTCAAGGTGTCTTCGCCACGCTCCTGGCCACGCCGTGCACGGCGCCATTCCTTGGCAGCGCCTTGGGATTCGCCTTCAGTCAATCGGCAGCGGTCATCCTGGCCATGTTCGTAGCTGTGGCTTCCGGCATGGCCATTCCTTACCTCATCCTCAGCGCCAGTCCCGGATGGCTGAAATTCCTCCCGCGTCCCGGCGTTTGGATGGAACACCTCAAGCAATTCATGGCCTTCCCGCTTCTGGCCACACTCGTCTGGATCTTCTCCATTCTTGGCGGGCAACGCGGCACGGAAGGTGTGGTTTGCTTCTGCGCGTTTCTTCTTTGTCTCGCCTTCGCCTGCTGGCTTCTCGGGTCCTTCTGCGGACCGCTCGCGTCGCGCGCCAAGCGAACCATTACGCTTCTCTTCATTCTGGCCACACTCGGTCTCGGGGGATGGTATTTCCTCGGGAAAAAATTCGCCCATATTGGCCTGGAAACGATGGATCGCATCGCGTGGGTTCCATTTTCAAAGGCACGGGTTGAAGAAGAACTCGCTGCGGGCCGCTCCGTCTTTGTCGATTTCACTGCCGACTGGTGCATCACCTGTAAATTCAACGAGCGCACCGCCATCGACACCCCGGCCATCCGTGCCCTCCTCAAAGAAAAAAACATAACACCCATCAAGGCTGATAGGACGAACGCCAATCCCGAAATTACGGCGGCTCTCAAGAGCTTTGGCCGCGTGGGAGTGCCCCTCTATGTCATCTACCCTGCATCCACACCCACAGCGCCGATGGTTTTGCCAGAACTCCTCACGGAATCCCTCCTGGCTGATGCGCTAAAAAAAATCCCCTAGCGTCGGCGAGGCAGGATACGCACAGCCCTTTGGTGTGGATAGGTGCTTGATTCTTTGAAAGCCATTTCCCAGTTTGTGGAGGTGATGAAACGGAACATTCTCTCTCGTGTTGATTTCGGCCCACTTCCATGCGGCGCATTTCTGGCAGTCATGCTCTGCGGATTGTTTTTTTCAGGATGCAAAAAGAAGGATTCTGCGGGGAATCCGGACGAAATAGTCATCGGCGAATTTGCCTCGCTCACCGGGGCCACGGCGAGTTTCGGGCAGTCCGCGCACAAGGGCGTTCGCATGGCGGTGGATGAGGCGAATGCCAATGGCGGCGTGCTTGGAAAAAAACTGCGCCTCGTCACAGAGGACGATCAGTCCAAGGCGGGTGAGGCGGCGACGGTCGTCCGACGCATGATCTCGCGTGAAAAACCGGTTGCCATCATTGGAGAGGTCGCCTCGTCGCGCTCGCTGGAAGCCGCTCCGATCTGCCAGCAGAACAAAATCCCGATGATCTCGCCCGCCTCGACAAATCCTAAGGTCACGGAGACCGGCGACTACATCTTTCGCGTCTGTTTCATCGATCCGTTCCAAGGTGCCGTGCTCGCGAAATTCATGCTCCAGCGCGGATGGAAGAACGCCGCGATCCTCACAGATGTGAAGCAAGACTATGCCGTGGGTCTCACGGATTTCTTTAAAGACTACTTCACGAAAAACGGCGGCACCATTGTGAGCGAACAGAGCTACAGCTCGGGCGACAAAGATTTCAAAGCCCAGCTCACCTCTATCCGCAGCACCAATCCCGAGGCGATTCTTGTGGCGGGCTATTACAACGAGGCCGGGCTCATTGCCAGCCAGGCAAGGGAATTGGACATCAAAGTTCCGCTTCTCGGCGGAGACGGCTGGGACTCGCCATCACTCGTCGAAGTCGCGGGGGATGCCATGGAGGGGAATTTTTTCTCAAACCATTTTTCAGCAGAGGACAAGTCGCCCGCAGTGCAGGATTTCCTCGCCAAATACAAAGCCAAATACCTTGAGAGTCCGGACGCCATGTCCGCTTTGGCGTATGATGCCACGATGCTTCTCTTCGACGCCATGAAGCGTGCCGGCACGACAGACTCGGCCGCGCTCCGCGATGCGATCGCCTCGACAAGCGGCTTCCCGGCAGTGACCGGCAATATCACGCTTGATGCCAACCGCAATGCCAGCAAGTCCGCCGTGATACTTCAGATACAGAACGGGAAATTCCGCTTTGTCGAAACCGTGGCGCCTTGATCCCAAAACCCCGTGGACTGGGCAAACCTCACGCAGCAACTCATCAACGGCCTCTCGCTGGGCGCGATCTACGCCCTGATCGCCCTTGGATACACGATGGTTTACGGCGTGCTGCGCTTCATCAACTTTGCACACGGGGATGTCTTTATGATCGGTGCCTTCGCCGGTCTCTATGTGCACCGGTGGCTGAAGCCATTTTTTCAATGGATGCCGGAGTTTCTCTCTGCGTTGCTCGTTCTCCTGCTCTCGATGTGCCTCTGCGCGGCCCTTGGAATCCTCATCGAGAAACTCGCCTACAAGCCGCTCCGCCAGCGCTCCCGCCTCACGGTGCTGATCACTGCCATCGGCGTGTCGCTCCTGCTCTCCTACGGCGCACAACTCCTCTTCGGCGCCGCTCCAAAGGGCTTCCCCCAGTTGATCAAAAATGACACCCACGATCTGCCAGGAGCGGTCTCCATCACCACGGAGCAGATCGTCGTGCTTGTGGTGACGCTCCTGCTTTTGGTTTCGCTCCGTTTCATTGTTCAAAAAACCCGCATGGGCCTGGCAATGCGTGCGCTGTCAAACAACCCGACCGCCGCCTCGCTCATGGGCGTGAACACGGATGCCGTCATCTCGTTCACCTTCGGCTTGGGATCCGCCTTGGCTGCGGCAGCCGGGATTTTCTTCGCCATGCTTTACCAGGCCATCGACCCCTTCATGGGCATATTGCCGGGCATCAAAGCCTTCGTCGCCGCAGTGCTCGGCGGCGTCGGCAATATCGCCGGAGCCGCTCTGGGAGGCTTTCTCATCGGCCTGTTGGAAACCCTTGTTGTGGGATACAGCAAAAACATTGGCATCCCGCCCGGCTTCCGGGATGCCGTGGCCTTTGTGATTTTGATTTTGATCCTCATGTTCAAGCCAGCCGGACTCCTTGGGAAATCCGAGCGTGAGAAAGTCTGATGCCGTGAAGAAGCACATCGCGCACCTTGCCCTCGCCGCCGGTTTGGCTGCCAGCGTGGCACTCTATGCCATCGCGCCGCAGTTGGACGACTACGCGGTGAACATCCTTATGCTCGCCGGCATTAACATCATCCTCGCAGTGAGCCTCAATCTGGTGAATGGCCACACCGGCCAGTTCTCGCTGGGCCACGCCGGTTTCATGGCCGCAGGAGCCTACACCTCGAGCATCATTACGCTCTCGCTTGCGCCTGTTCTCGCCTCCGCGCCCGCTTGGCAAGCCCAAGTCGCCTTTTTTGCAGCCCTGCTAGCGGGCGGTCTCTTTGCTTCCTTCTGCGGCTTCCTCGTTGGCGTGCCATCCCTCCGGCTTCGTGGCGACTACCTCGCCATCGTCACCCTGGGGTTCGGAGAAATCATCCGCGTTGTCATTCAAAACACGGATGCGCTCGGTGGCGCGCGCGGCCTCGAGGGCATCCCCCCCTACACGAATCTGCTCTGGACCTTTGGTATCGCCACAGTGGCCATCTATGTTGTGGCGAGTCTGGTGAACTCGACCTATGGACGCGGGTTCATCTCCGTGCGCGACGACGAAATCGCCGCCGAGGCCATGGGGATCAATACCACGAAATACAAGGTCGCGGCATTCGTCATTGGTGCCTTCTTCGCTGGCCTCGCCGGTGGCCTCTATGCCCATTTCATTAGCTACATCGCACCCGAAGGCTTCAATTTTCTAAAATCGGTGGATGTCGTCGTGATGGTTATTCTCGGGGGCATGGGGAGCACTCCAGGAGTTGCCGCCGCTGCCGTTTTGCTGACCTTGATGAACGAGCTCCTGCGCGATTTCGAGCAATACCGGATGATCGTTTTTGCGCTTTTGCTGATCGTTTTGATGATCGTCCGCCCACAGGGTCTGCTGGGCAATTTTCAGCGCCGAAAAAGAAAGGCCCCCCAGCCATGAGCGACCTGCTGAAGCTCGAGCGGGTCACCATGGAATTCGGTGGCCTGCGCGCCGTCGGAGATCTGGATTTTCACATCGCCCCGGAGGAGATGGTTGGCCTCATCGGCCCAAACGGAGCCGGGAAGACAACGGTCTTCAACATCATCACCGGCGTTTACAAACCCACGTGCGGAGCGATCCACTTCAATGGCGTCTCGCTCCACGACAAGAAGGCCAACCGCATCACCGCGCTCGGTATTGCCCGCACATTCCAAAACATCCGACTCTTCGGTTCGCTCAGTGTTTTCGACAATGTCCGCACGGCGATGAATGGCCGCCTTCGCCATGGCATCATCCACTCGCTCACACGCGGGCCGGCATTCCGCGCAGAGGAGGAACGGATTCGAAGTGAGGTTCTGGCACTTTTAGATATTTTCGGGCTCAAAGATGATGCCGACAGGCAGGCGACAGATCTGCCATACGGCGACCAGCGGCGCTTGGAAATCGTGCGAGCTCTGGCCACTGGCCCGCAACTGCTCCTCTTGGACGAGCCCGCCGCTGGCATGAACCCCACGGAAAAAGTCCGCCTCATGGAGTTGATCCACTTTGTTCAGGAAAAATTCCGCATCGCTGTGCTGTTAGTGGAACACGACATGCGCGTCGTCATGGGGGTCTGCCAACGAATCGTTGTTCTCGACCACGGCCAGAAAATTGCTGAAGGCACGCCGCAAGCCATTCAACGCGATCCCAAGGTCATCGAAGCCTATCTGGGGGAGGAGGCTCAGCATGCTTGAGATTCGGAATCTCCATGTCAGCTACGGAGGCATCGCCGCGCTTCATGGCATCTCGCTCGAAGTTCCCGCCGGGAGCATCGTGACACTGATCGGCGGCAATGGAGCCGGAAAATCCAGCACCCTGCGCGCGATTTCCGGCATCGCCAAGGTTGCGAGCGGGTCGATTGTTTTTGAGGGACGGGACATCACAAACAAGCCCGCCCACGAAATCGTCGCCCTCGGCCTGGCCCACTCGCCAGAGGGACGCATGGTTTTTTCCAATCTCACCGTGCTCGAGAATTTGCACATGGGCGCGCATCTGCGCCGCGACCGAAATGCCATTTCCTCAGACCTGGAGCGCATTTTTACTCTGTTCCCCAGATTGAAGGAACGCCTACAACAAGCCGCTGGCACGCTCAGCGGCGGGGAGCAGCAGATGCTCGCCATCGCCCGCGCCCTCATGTCGAAGCCGAAATGCCTCCTCCTTGACGAGCCCTCGCTCGGCATCGCGCCGATCCTCGTCCAAACGATTTTTTCCCGCATTGTGGAAATCAACCGCGAACTCGGCCTCACCATCCTCCTCGTGGAACAAAATGCCAACCTTGCGTTGCGCATTGCCAGCCACGGCTACGTCCTGGAAACCGGTCGCATCATTCTCAACGACACCACCGACAGCCTCCGCAGCAACCCCGCCGTCCGCTCCGCCTACCTCGGCGAAAGCATCCCTGGTGATGCATTGGCGAACGGTGGGAACTAGTAGGGGTGAGAGAAGATCGTGCTCAATTCTCCTCTCCTCGGATGAGGACGACGAGTATTGATCGGCGGTGTTGAGTATGATGCGGGCTTCGGTGATGAGGCGCTCGAGTTAGAGGAGGACTTCGGTGGTGAGGACGGTTGCGATGGAGTGGGTCGATTCGGCGGGCTTGTTCATGAGCACTAGGGCAACGGGTAATCTTGCGTTTATTTGAGTTTGCTCCTTTTGCCCATTTTTAGAGGCGCGAGGTTACAATGGCGTTGATCTTTTTTACGACATCCATCGCCTTTTGTGCAGCGGCCGCCAACTCTGGTATCTGGCGATAAACAAGATGATCTTCATCGCTTGCATGGAGCCCTTGGAATCATTGGGGCCTGGCGCGCAAAATAGGGGTTGACACTTTCGTTATCTGTGATAACATTCATTCTCGTTGTCTATGATTTCCCCATTCGCCGAGTCGTCTCCCGCCTCCCTGGAGGCTTCCTTTCTCCTGACAGCCTTACACCGGATGGCTGTGATCCGGGCCTTCGAGGCGCGCTGCCTCGAGTTGAGCCGGGCTGTGCCTCCT
>DGXZ01000076.1:22105-24677 GCA_002396485.1 Spartobacteria bacterium UBA5019 | reverse complement strand
GGATCCGGCGGGGATGGAAATTTGGCGCTGATGATGTTGTGGAGCGTTTGAGCAAAATGGGGCATGGAGCCGAAGGGAAAGCGGCAATTCATACGAGCGAGGCGCTGGAAGAGACGATGGAGGAAAAGGCGCGAGGAATCGTGCGGGAGTTTTTGAAAAAGCGGGGCTTGGGATTGGAAGAATTCCGTAAGCTCAGGAAAGGGCATGCCGACAAGGTGCTTCTGGCCGGAGAACTGAGGCGGAGCACAACGATGACGATGGCGTGGATCGCGAGGGAATTGAACGCGGGAGTTCCTCAGACTCTGTGGAGGGCATTGTGGGCAGCTCGTGTGAAAAGCGATAATACGCGGGACTGACCCCAAACGTCTTTTTGGATCGCTGCCAGATCACAGCCCGCCTCATTGCTCAGATTTACAACTGGTGGAGCCTCTACGCCAGGCTTGTGGACCGGGAAAGACATCGCGAAGCGGTCACAACCCGACCGGAACTTCTCGCAGGAGTAGCCCGGCAAACGCGACACGCCGGACAAACGCGAATCAATATCAGCCTGAGCCACTCCAAAACGAGTCGAATCAAAGAGAAACTCGCTGAAGCCAGCGCTTTTCTACAGGGCTTGATCTCTACTGCGGAGCAGTTGACCAACCCTCAACGCTGGGAGCGCATCTTACTCCGAATTTTCGAAAAATTTATCCAACCAAAACTCGAAAATACCGGCCTACCAGCTCCGGCAACGGGGTGATCGTCGGCATCCGCGTTTTTTCAACTGCCGAATTTAGGGTAAAGCGTGTGAGACTGCGCGATGGCGCGGCGCGATAAGTCGAGTCTTCTCGCTAGGAACAACGATCAGCGCCGCAACCGCGAGATCAGCGTGGTCACCACGGTGACAAGGACGAGACCAGCCACCCCGACAATGATAATATGGCTCAGAGGGAGCTTCTTCCCGCACTCGCAGGAATTCCATTTTCCGGTGGTGACAAGTGTCTTTAGGGATTCGAGGTAGGGGCAGGAGGTCGTAGTCATGGCAGAACTCTCGTTGGGAATGCCCCTTTTGGCACGAAAATAAACGCCGACATTCCGAGTGCTGGAAAACTTTTTAACCCGAAATCGGGTTTAAGGACGGTAACGAAAAAAAAGGGCACCGATGCCCAGTGTCAGGAGGACGAGAGACGTTGGCTCAGGAATCGTTGCGATATAACTCAAGGTTTCTCCGTTGCTGGTATAAATCCCCATGACATTGTCGCCGACGATGGTATTGCCGCTTATGAATGTCGCGCCCGGAGTGCTGACATCCGTCCACACGGCATCGCTGAAGCCTCCACCCGGGAGAACGGCGACCGAGGCCGCGAAGGCTCCCAGCCCACCGCCTATCACCACATAATCGCCGGTCAGGTTAAATCCAGTGTCGGTGAGGGTGATTCCGTCAAAATGCGAAATGATCGAAGTGATCGGCTGATTATTATAGTTGAATGTTTTGTAGTGGTCAAACTCGCCCGTTTCGGAATTGTAATCCACGAGGTAGCCTTGATCTATGCCACCGGAGTTCAGATCACTCAGCCCGCCGGCAATGGTATATGAGGTGGACGAGTTCTGCCAAACACCATAGGCGGTAACACTGGTCGAGTTGCCACAGTTGAGGTTGCTCCAGACGTTGGTGGTGCGATTAAAAATGAACGCCTTGCCGGCAGCGAGAGAGGTATCGTAATTCCCCACGACAATGCTGCCCATGTTGCTGTGAGCAATAGTATTCAGGAGTGTGGCATTGCCAGTGAGGAGCGACGTGGCATCAATCTGAGTCCATGTTCCATTTCCGCTGGTAGAACCCTCATACATCATGCCGTGGTCGGCATTTGGTCCAGAGGATCCTTGAGAATACTTGTAACTGCCAACAGCGACAATGTTTCCGGCCCCTATACTGGGGGTAAAAAGCGAGGTGTTCGGGCCATAAAACGTCGAACTGGTGACGGTTTGTCCAGAAAATGTGGGAGCGAACTTCACCCAGTTTGAGGCAGGTGCCGTTACGGAGCCCGCCAGAGATCCGGCGTAAATCGCCGCAGAAGTCAGACCCGCGTCGGTGTAGCTGGCCGAGATCACCACATCGTCCGTCGAGGAGGAGCTTGACCTCACGCCGGTCACGACGACCCCTGGGACTGGAATAGTAGAAAATCCAGATGCCAGCACTCCCATGCTGCTAGCCAGTGTGAGGATGCCAACCAAAAAAGGAGTGAGTATTTTCATTCCCGAAGCATACCAGCACATGGCCAACAAGCAACAAGAATCTCAGCACCGTCGGCGTTGGAACCAAGGAGCGGGGGGCCGAAAACTTCTCAAATTATTCTCTCGATTGCTCCCGCTGCCATGTGCTAATAATCCAGGAGAGGGGTCAGTCCCGCGTATTGACGCAAAGGAGAGGGGTCAGTCCCGCGTATTGACGCAATTTAAAAAATCTGAAAAGTTCGGTGTATGGCAAGACAACTACGAATTGAATACGCCGGGGCGATTTACCATGTGATGAGTCGAGGGGACAGGAGGGAGACGATTTTCCTTGATGTGATCTTTCCTCGAAAACGCGTGG
>DGXZ01000076.1:0-21923 GCA_002396485.1 Spartobacteria bacterium UBA5019 | reverse complement strand
TGATCTTTCCTCGAAAACGCGTGGAGGGGCTTTTTGGTTATTCGGGTTTATGGTTCAGGGGGGATTCGAAGTCCAGCGGGGATTTATAGGGGCCTATCCGATTCTTTGTGTTTGAGGTCGGTTTTTTGTTGTTGTTTTGGTTCGGTATCCTGAGGGCGCTGGAGCGCCTCCAAGTTCCCCCCAAACCGCGGGGTTATGGGGGCGCATAGCCCCCATTCCAAAGCCGTCAGGCTCATTTTGTAAATCTCTCCCCAAATTGGATCGCGAACTGTCGGACGGCCGCATTCCAAGTTACGGGTGGTTTTTTCCACTTTTTGGTGATGTTTCGCAAGGCCAGATAAATCAGTTTCGTGGCCGCTTCATCGTAAGCGTTGCGCGGAGCACCCCGTTGTTTTTTGAAGGGGTGGTGTAAGTGTCGTAGGCGAATGCCACGACACTTACAGCATCTACGCCGCAGTTTTCAGCGAGAGCTTCTTGTCCGCCCACTTTCCCGGCGTGAGTTCGGCAACTTGCCAGTTTGTGGTCTCGGTGATGCGGGTGAGCACGTCGCGTAGATACTCATGCGGATCGATCCCTCGTCGCCGGCAACTTTCGATAATCGTGTAGATCACGGCGCTGCGCTGCCCCGCTTCGGCGTCTCCAAAAAACAGCCAGTTCTTCTTGCCGATGGCCGTTGGTCGAATCGCATTTTCCACGCCGTTGTTGTCGATTTCGATACGGCCATTGGCGACATACTTGGTGAGAAGTTCCCAGTGCGAGAGGGTGTAGCTGATGGCTTTTCCAAATGTGCTCGATGGGAGATGCCTTTGGGAGGACTCCATTTTTTCGAGCGCCCGCTTCAGGCGGCTCAATATCATCGCACTTTGACTAAATCTCACGGCCGCTCTCAATGCTGGCCCGGCCTTGCTTTCGCGCAAGCGTGCTTCGATGCGGTAGAGGTTTTGGATTTGATACAGGACCCAGTTGGCGCGCAGTGGCACATGCTCTCGCGCCTCATGGAAGTGCCGCCGCGCGTGAGCCCAGCATCCGGCCAGTTCGATACCTTCGCGTTTACTGGCGAAAGCAGGATAAGCCGCATAGGCGTCGCATTGCAGCACGCCGCGAAAGTTCACCGGAACGATGTTTTCCAAGCAGGCGGCGCCTCTTCCCGTCTCCCAGTGGAAGACCGCATCGAGTCCAGGCGCATGCGCTGTCCACAAGTAGCCTTGTTTGGTTTTGCCATTCCCGGGCTCAAGATAAGACACGGGGGTTTGATGCTACGGCCTCCCGGCCTGCGCACCCCTCGGGCTGCCTACGGCAGTCTATGTCGCCGCTGCCCCGCGTCTCCGTTCGTCGATCTGGACATACTTGTTGTCCATGACTGTGGTGCGGATGATTTCGTAGATGGGCTGCAACCGAAATGCGATGAGTTCCATCCATCTCGCCAGGGTTGATCGCGGCAGTGACACACCGTGGCGGGTTTTGAAAATCATCTCCTGCCGGTAAAGCGGAAGGTGGTCGCAGTATTTGGAGACCGCCACGGTGGCAAGCAGGCCGGGAGCAGCAATGCCTCGCTCCTGCAGGCACTCGGGCAGAGACGCAATCACGGGCGCCGCCTCTTTGTCGCCAATGAGCACATATTTGGGACGCACCAGAAGACGGCGAAAAAAACGCCCCGGCTCGAAGTCCAATCGCTCGCTGATTTCTTCACCAATCCGGCGCCATTTTTCTGGATCGGCAAGCACCTCCGGTGGGTCGATCACAACCTCCTGCGCAGGCAGGTTTTCAGGAATGCGTTCGCGCCTTGAGAGAGAGGGGTCAGTCCCGCGTATTGACGCAATTTAAAAAATCTGAATAGTTCGGTGTATGGCAAGACAACTGCGAATTGAATATGCTGGGGCGATTTACCATGTGATGAGTCGAGGGGACAGGAGGGAGACGATTTTCCTTGATGATGAGGACCGGAAGGGATTTTTAAGGACGCTCGGGGAGGCGTGCGAGCGTGCCGGTTGGGAGGTTCTTGCCTATTGTCTGATGGGTAATCATTTTCATCTAGTGGTCGAGACGCCGAAGCCGACGCTTGTGAGCGGGATGAAGTGGTTTTTGGGAACCTACACGCAGCGTTTCAATGCGCGGCATCGGTTGAGGGGGCATGTTTTTGCAGGCCGCTACAAGTCGCTGTTGGTCGATGGAGGGGATGATTTTTATCTGCGGGTGGTCTGCGACTATGTGCATCTGAATCCGGTGCGTGCAGGGTTGATGGGCGAGGGGGAGGCCCTTGAGGATTATGTTTGGAGCAGTTTTCCAGAATATCTTAAGTCGCCGAGGAGGAGGGTCGGGTGGTTGCGGGTGGAGCGCTTGTTTGGCGAATTGGGGATCAGGCGGGACAGCGGACGTGGGCGCAGGGAATTTCGGGAGATGATGGCAGCGCGGAGTAGGGAGGAGGGACACGCGGAGGAGGAGCTCTGGAAGGGGATCCGGCGGGGATGGAAATTTGGGGCTGATGATTTTGTGGAGCGTTTGAGCAAAATGGGGCATGGAGCCGAAGGGAAAGCGGCAATTCATACGAGTGAGGCGCTGGAAGAGACGATGGAGGAAAAGGCGCGAGGAATCGTGCGGGAGTTTTTGAAAAAGCGGGGCGTGGGATTGGAAGAATTCCGTAAGCTCAGGAAAGGGCATGCCGACAAGGTGCTTCTGGCCGGAGAACTAAGGCGGAGCACAACGATGACGATGGCGTGGATCGCGAGGGAATTGAACGCGGGAGTTCCTCAGACTCTGTGGAGGGCACTGTGGGCAGCCCGTGTAAAAAGCGATAATACGCGGGACTGACTCCTTTCACTCTTTCATAGGCTATTTGCTTTTCTTCAGGCATGCCTCTCTCACATCGGGAGGATTTGCTCCAAACACCCTGCGCTGCAAAAGTCGGGCGGCTTGAATTCGCTCGTCGCAGGACATCGCCTGATACTGGCGATTTGTCCATTCATCGGCCTCTTTGAACGATGTCGATTTATGCACATCACGGGTGAGCATGACTTCTATGAAATACAGGATCACTCCCCGCGCTGAACCCCGTTCTTGAAACTCCCAAGCGCTCTGCGGCGCTGGCTTTGAGTGGCGCGCAATGTTTTGATTTTACTCTGATGTCTCTTGAAATAGCTTGATCCCCACCATCGCATGAAAACCCTCGTCACTGGCTCCTCCGGCCTCATCGGTTCTGAAGTCTCTATTTTTTTTGCTCGCCAGGGCTGTTCCATCCACGGGGTGGACAACAACCAGCGCGCGGCATTTTTTGGCCCCCAAAAGAGAGGGGTCATTTTAGAGAGGGGTCAGTCCCGCGTATTGACGCAATTTAAAAAAAATGAAAAGTTCGGTGTATGGCAAGACAACTGCGAATTGAATACGCAGGGGCGATTTACCATGTGGTGAGTCGAGGGGACAGGAGGGAGACGAGAATACGAGGCGGTCAAATTGGATATTGCCGGGAGGGCGGGTGATGATCGCCAGGTGTATGCCTCTCTCAAAGAGGTCGAGTGCCGGGGATTTGTCGAGCGCGTCCTGGGTGAATGGTCGCACCAAACTCGAGAGCGAACGCAGGGCCAGCCCGCCGGTGCCTACACTGAGCGTTCGGCAGCACATATGCGTCCTGCGCGCGTTGATGTTCGACCTGCTCTGGATGCCGACACGGAAGCAGCGGTGGAAGTGCTCCGTCGTTCCATCACCGAGGTGTGCGTTGCGGACCACCAGAACGACGCACCCACGCTCGAACGCTGGCTCCTCAACAAGACGCCAGAACAATTCCGGTCGTGGCGAAGCTGGCCAGACAACTTTCTGGTGGTGGCGAATTGCGCGGGTATCATTTGCGGCGTGGGGGCAATTCGTCAGAGCGGCGATCTCGAGTTGCTCTATGTGCATCCATCATACCAGCGAAGGGGAATTGGGCGGGCGATCCTGATGGTATTGGAGTCGCGGGCTCGCGAGTGGGGCGTCCCGACAATTCGTCCCACCGCCTCGGCAACAGCACGCTCGTTTTACGAGCACTTTGGATACGAATTTCTGCCGGAGGAATCCTCGCCGGGATACGGTCTTCTTTATGACTACCGCTACCGGAAGTTACTCTCATGAAACCGCCAAACTAGATCACGGGATCTAAACGCTGGTCGCCAGCCACACCCACTGCGTCTAGTCCTGCAACTGCCAGCGTTTCCACGAAGTGCAAGAGGTGACCCAAGCCGTCTTCCTCTCGCTGGCCTAGCTATCTTTTGATTTTACTCTGATGTCTCTTGAAATAGCTTGATCCTCACCATCGCATGAAAACCCTCGTCACTGGCTCCTCCGGCCTCATCGGTTCCGAAGTCTCGATTTTTTTCGCCAGCCAAGGCTGTTCCATCCACGGGGTGGACAACAACCAGCGCGCGGCATTTTTTGGACCCCAAGGCGACACGCGCTGGAACCAAAAACGCCTCGCCGATCTCATCCCCGGCTTCACCCACCACGAACTCGACATCCGCGACCGGCAGGGCGTTCTCGACCTCGTTGCCAAAGTCAAACCCGACATCATCATCCACACCGCCGCGCAGCCCTCGCACGACCGCGCGGCTGCGATTCCTTTTGACGACTTCGACACCAACGCCGTCGGCACGCTGAACCTCCTCGAAGCCGCCCGCCAGGCCTGCCCCGAAGCGCCCTTCGTCCACATGTCCACGAACAAAGTTTACGGCGACCGGCCAAATACCATCCCGCTCCGCGAACTCGACACGCGTTGGGATTACGACGATCCCGCTTACGAGCACGGCATCGCCGAATCCTTTTCAATCGACCAATCGAAACACTCCCTCTTCGGCGCCTCCAAAGTCGCGGCGGATGTCATGGTTCAAGAATACGGACGCTATTTCGACATGCCCACCTGCTGCCTGCGTGGCGGTTGCCTCACCGGCCCGAACCACTCCGGCGTGGAACTCCACGGCTTCCTCAGCTACCTCGTGAAGTGCAATCTCGAAGGCCGCGAATACAAGGTCTACGGCTACAAGGGCAAGCAGGTGCGCGACAACATCCACAGCGAGGATGTGGCCCGCTTCATGTGGGAATTCTGCAAAGCCCCGCGCATCGCGGAGGTCTACAATCTCGGCGGTGGGAAACAAAACTCCTGCTCGATCCTCGAAGCCTTCCAAATCGCCGAATCCTACACCGGAAAGAAACAAGTCTTCACCTATGTGGACCAAAACCGCATTGGAGACCACATCTGCTACTACAGCGACCTCCGGAAAATGAAATCCCACTACCCGGCGTGGGACATCACCATCAGCCTCACCGAAACCATCCGCCAAATCGTCGAAGCCTGGAAGACGCGCGGATAAAATTCTCCCCATGCGCCAATACCGTCCCGATGTGGAAAGGCAAAAGCGACTTTACTCCCTACTGAAGTCGCAAGCCCTGTTGAGGCGCTGGCAAGGCAAGCCCCCGATCAACACGGCCATCGCCGAAGGCCGCAAACAAATCCCGGACAACTCGGAAGCCTGGCTCCCCGGAGGCGTGAAATGCGTTGCCGACGCCATCTGGATTTCCGAACGCATCAAAGAAACCATGCAAGAATGGAAAATCCCGTTACCACGCCAGGATTGATCGCGCCAAACTTGCTCGATGTTTTAGGCGATTCCGAAGCGGGAGAGATGGAATTGGAAATTCTACTTTTCAAAGAAAGCCTGGCGCCTGCCGATCTTCAGGCCCAATACGCATGTGCTGAGAGACTTCTGTAATTTCTCATGACAACCCAGTATTCCGTTGAAGAAGCACAGATGAGCCTTCCACGCATTATGCGGGAAGCAGAGGAGCAGACCGTTGTCATAACCCAACGGGGCAAGGCGGTTGCCTACCTTCTTTCTCCGGAAAGATTCGAGGCGATGTTGGAGACGATGGAAATCATGTCGAACCCTGCTGCCATGGAGGCGATACGCGATTACAAATCCGGAAAAACGAAATTCATGCCGCTTGATGTTTTGAACGACTGCTTGCAGAACCGCTAAAGCGACACCCTTCCACGACCTGCTAAAACCCCATCACCACATGAAAATCCTCCTCACCGGCATTTGCGGATTCGCGGGATCTGTGATCACACGCACACTGCTCGAGCATCGGACCGACCTGCAAATCCTCGGCCTCGACAACCTCTCCCGCAAAGGCAGCGAGACGAATCTCGAGCCGCTCCGCGCGCTGGGCTGCGATATCCGCATCGGCGATGTGCGCGACCGGAATCTGCTCGAAAGCCTTCCGGCGGTGGATTGGATCATCGACTGCGCGGCGAATCCCAGTGTGCTTGCCGGGGTGGATGGTTCCTCGAGCCGCGATCTGGTGGACCAGAATCTTTACGGCACCGTGAATCTCTTGGAACTCTGCAAAACATGGAAAGCCGGATTCACTCTACTCTCGACAAGTCGCGTCTATTCGATCGCTGCGCTGGCAGGATTGCCGATAGAAAAAACTCCGACCCGCTTCGAGTTGCCATCCACCGCATCCGGTCCGGGCTGGTCGCGCAGCGGAATCACTGAGCAATTCTCCACAGCGCCGCCAATCAGTCTCTACGGCAGCACGAAGCTCTGCTCCGAGTGGCTTGCGCTCGAATACGGCGACGCCTACGAATTTCCCGTCTGGATCAATCGCTGCGGCGTCCTCGCCGGTGCGGGACAATTTGGCAAAGCCGATCAGGGCATTTTTTCCTTTTGGATCCACTCCTGGCGGGCTGGGCGTCCCCTGAAATACATCGGCTTCGGCGGCTCGGGACTCCAAGTCCGCGACTGCCTGCATCCGAGGGATATCACCCCGCTCCTCCTCACGCAGATCGATTTCCGTGGCACGGAAAAACCCCGCACCATCAACCTCGCCGGCGGTCACGAAAACTCCATGTCCCTGCGCGAACTCTCCGCATGGTGCGCGGAAAAAATCGGCCCCGCTCTCGCCGTCAACGACCCGAATCACATTTCCAGCGACCCGTCCAGCCGCCCTTTCGACATCCCGTGGGCGATTCTGGACCCCGGCCTCGCCCGGGAAGCGTGGGGATGGAAACCGGCCACCACCCTGCCTCAAATTCTCGAGGAAATCCGCTCGCACGCGGAATCAAACTCCGACTGGCTTGATCTCGTCACCGGCTAACGCAAGATGAGATTGACGGAAAGTTGATCTTAAAATCGACACGGGAGTGTGATTGGATATCGCCCGATGTCTTTGCAATCTTCCATTCGCTCGCCGCTGGCTGCCTATGTGGCACCGTTTTTGGTTTTCATGGGCGGGTTGATATTGGTGTCGCTCGTCAAAAATCCCGCTGCTGATTCACTCTGGTTGCGAAGTCCGGAGTATTGGATTTATCCGCTTCAGACAGCTCTCTGCGCAGGGGTGCTGGTTTTTTACTGGCGTCAATATGACTTCGGAAAACGCGGAGGCACGGGCTTGGCTTTGGCTGCCGGTGTGGTGGTGCTGGGCCTCTGGATCGCTCCGCAGGCTTTCCTGGGAGCGGGCGCGAGGGTGGATGGGTTTGATCCCTCGGTGTTCGGTGAGGGTTCGGGGCTTTACTGGATGACTGTCGCGGCGCGGTTTGCGCGATTGGTCATCATCGTTCCTTTGGTGGAGGAAATTTTTTGGCGTGGGTTTTTGATGCGGTATCTGATTCGAGAGGATTTCACCTCGCTGCCAGTGGGTGCGTTTCAGTGGAAATCCTTCGCCGCAGTGGCGGTGTGTTTTATGTTGGTCCACGGCATGGCAGATTGGCCGGCAGCCCTGCTCTGCGGGGTGGTCTACAATTTCGTGGCCGTGCGGACGGGCAGTCTCGGCGCCTGCGTGCTTGCACACGGGGTGACAAACCTCGGTCTCGGCCTTTACATTATGGCAACGAGGCAATGGGGATTCTGGTAGTTCTATGAAAATCGGTCTGGCGCAGATTAACTCCACGGTGGGTGATTTGGCGGGGAATTCCGGCCGGATTGTGGAGGCATGCCGATCGCTGGAGGCTCAAGGCGCGGATGTCATTCTCACGCCGGAATTGGTCCTCACTGGCTATCCGCCGCAGGATTTACTTTTCCAATCCGACTTTGTGCCCCTGAGCCTGCAGGCTCTTGAGGAAATCCACCGCGAAGTGGGCTCAGCGGCATGGATTGTTGGCTGTGTGCAAAAGAACCCCACCTCGTCGGGACGGCCATTTTTTAATGCGGCAGCCGTTCTGGAGCGCGGATGCGCGATCCGCTGGGTTTATAAGACCCTCCTGCCGACGTATGATGTCTTCAACGAGTCGCGGTATTTTGAACCCTGTCCAAAACCTGTGCCGGTCGAGATTCGTGGCACGATTTTCGGTATTACGATTTGCGAGGACATCTGGACCCCGGATTATCTACCGCGCCCGTTGTATTCGTGTGATCCGGTCGAAACCCTTTGTGCCGCTGGAGCCACGGCGATTCTGAATCTGAGTGCGTCGCCTTTCCAACTCGGCAAGCCACAGCGCCGGGAAGAAATGATCAAGAATCAGGCCCTCCGACATGGTGTCCCCTTTTATTACTGTAACGCCATCGGTGGAAACGATGAGCTGGTGTTCGATGGTCACTCGTTAGCAGTCAGCGCAGATGGAGAAATCCAAACACGGCTTCCCGGCTTTGAAGAATCCACTCAAATCGCATCCGATCGATTGATCGAAAAGGAATCCAGCGACCTCGAGGATTTGCGACGCGCCTTGGTGCTCGGCATTCGCGACTATGCCGAAAAATGCGGCTTCCGGTCGGCCGTGCTGGGATTGAGCGGTGGCATTGATAGTGCTGTTGTAGCCTGCCTCGCGGTAGAAGCCTTGGGAGCAAACAAGGTGACCGGTGTCGCGATGCCGTCGCCCTTCTCCTCCTCACATAGCGTGGAAGACGCGCTGGCCCTCGCCAAAAATCTTGGCATCGAGTGTTTGGAAATCCCGATTGGCGATAGTTTCGAAGTTTTTAAAAACCAGATGCGGCCAGTCTTTGGCGATCGACCGGAAGATGCCACAGAAGAAAACATGCAAGCGCGCCTTCGCGGACTCACGCTGATGTCTCTCTCAAACAAATTCGGCCATCTTTTGCTCACGACTGGCAATAAAAGTGAACTCGCCGTGGGTTATTGCACACTTTACGGGGATATGGCCGGGGGACTCGCTGCCATATCGGATGTGCCAAAGACGCTTGTCTACAAGCTGGCGGAACATTTGAACCGGAACAAAGAAGTCATCCCTCGCCGCACCATCGAGAAACCACCAAGCGCGGAACTCCGTCCCGATCAAAAAGACCAGGATACGCTGCCGCCTTATGACGTTCTCGATGCCATTCTGAAACTCTATGTCGAAGAAAATCGCGGTGTGGGCGAAATCGTGGCAGCTGGCTTCGATGCTGAAACCGTGCGCTGGGTGACGCGCAAGGTGGATTTCAACGAATACAAACGCGAACAAGCCGCTCCCGGTCTCAAGATCACAAGCCGTGCATTCGGCATGGGACGGCGCATGCCAATCGCCCAAAGATTTTTCTCAAAATGAACGCCTCGTGGACATTTTCCAAAGTGTCAACACTGTGTGAACAACTTGTGAATCCATACCAGCAAAGTTCAACAACTCGTCGAAAAACCAGAGTTTTTCAGAGCCATTATTTTTCACTCACAGCTTCTTCACAGAGTCAAAAACGCGTGGAACGCCCACTGGGAAACTGAGGAACACACTTCTTCACGGTTGTTCACAGCATTAAGAAGAAGAAGTTTCCTGGAAAATCATTTCTTTATTATTAAAGAGTGTGAACAACCTCGCAGCGGATGGAATTCCAGACTGGTGAACACACTTTGCACTTGCTGCCCAACCTGCTAAAAATCTGCTCCAACTATTCATTTCAATCATCATGTCACAAGGCCCAGTTTCGCAATTCATCGATCTTCACTACCGTCACTTCAACGCCGCTGCTCTCAAGGATGCGGCTGAAGCCTACTCTCGCCATCTGGATCAAGGCGGCATCATGCTGATGACTCTTGCAGGTGCCATGAGCACGGCGGAGTTGGGCATTTCCCTTGCAGAGATAATTCGTCAGGGAAAAGTCCATGGTATCGTTTGCACAGGAGCCAATCTTGAGGAGGATATCTTCAATCTTGTGGCGCATGATTTTTACGAGCGTATTCCGCACTACCGTGATCTGACACCAGCTGATGAGCAGGCTCTTCTCGCCCGCCATATGAATCGCGTTACCGATACCTGTATTCCTGAGATGGAAGCTATGCGCCGGATCGAGAACGTGATTCTCAAGGAATGGATGGCTGCCGATGCCAAAGGGGAGCGTCTCTTCCCGCACGAGTTCTTTTGGCGGATTCTTGATTCGCCCGACCTCCAAAAGAGCTTCCAGATCGACCCCAAGAACAGCTGGATGATCGCAGCCAAGGAGAAAAACCTCCCGATGTTTGTTCCTGGTTGGGAGGATTCAACACTCGGCAATATGTATGCGGGCCATTGCATTGAAGGAGATATTAAAAATGTTCATACCGTCCGCTCTGGCATCGAATACATGATTTCGCTGGCTGATTGGTATGCACCGACCAGCTACAAATCCTCGATTGGCTTTTTCCAAATTGGCGGCGGCATCGCAGGTGACTTCCCGATTTGCGTGGTTCCTATGCTTCACCAAGACCTTCGCCGCACCGACGTGCCGTTGTGGGGTTACTTCTGCCAGATCAGCGATTCCACAACGAGCTATGGAAGCTATTCCGGTGCAGTTCCAAATGAAAAAATCACTTGGGGCAAGCTAGGCGAAAACACGCCGAAATACGTGATCGAGTCCGACGCCACAATCGTTGCTCCGCTCATCTTCGCCAAGGTTCTCGGCTGGTAATTACGCCCTCATGACGACCGGTCCATCTTAAGACTTAAATCCTAAAACTTAAAACTCGGTCCCATGCACATCCTCGACATTCTCAAACCGGGTAAACCTACCGTATCGTTCGAGTTTTTCCCACCGAAGACCGCCGAGGCACAGCATGCTCTCTACGACACAATCCGCGAACTGGAAAAAATCCATCCGAACTTTGTCAGTGTAACTTACGGTGCGGGCGGTTCGACCCGTGAACTCACGCACGATCTGGTTCTGCGTCTGAAAACGACCACGGCGCTCGACCCAGTGCCACATCTGACGTGTGTGGGTCATACCCGCGAAGAAATCACAGCCATCCTCGAGCGTTATGCCGCTGCTGGTGTGAGCAATATTCTCGCTCTCCGAGGAGATCCCCCACGCGACAAACTGGATTACAACCATGCGGGGGACACCTTTCCGCAGGCCGTGGATCTTGTAAGTTTCGTCAAAAGTTTCAGCGGACATCCCGACCCGCGCGGCTTTGGCATCGGCGTCGCCGGTTTTCCAGAAGGCCACCCCGCCACGCCCAATCGCCTGTTGGAGATGGACTACCTCAAGGCCAAGGTGGACGCTGGAGCGGATTACATCTGCACCCAGCTTTTCTTCGATAACCACGATTTCTATGACTTTCGCGAGCGGTGCGCGCTCGCTGGCATCCATGTGCCGATCATTGCCGGCATCATGCCCGTGACCAGCCAGTCCTCGATGCGCCGAATGGCCGAGCTCGCAGGCGGCGCCCGTTTTCCCGCCCGTCTTCTCAAGGCCTTGCAACGCGCTGGCGACTCGAGTGAGGCATTCCGGCAGATCGGCTTGCACTACGCCACTGAGCAATGCGCCGACCTCCTCGACCAAGGCGTCGCCGGCATCCACCTCTACACGCTCAACCAATCCACCGCCACGCGAGAGATTTGCCAGCGGCTTGGAATTCTTTAAACCATCCGCCAATGGCTGAAATTCCGGACGCCATCGCAAAAAAAGAGGCCAAGCTCCTCAGCATTCTTTCCGACGACATTCTCGAGCTCGAGCCGGATTTCAGGACAACAGACGACCTCTTCGAAGCCGGCTTGGATTCCATGGCGATCATGCGCCTCCTCATCCATGTCGAAACGGCCTTTGGATGCCGCCTTCCTGTGTCGCAAGTGAACCGTGAGAATTTCTCCACAGTGCAAAAAATCGCCGCCCTCATTCCGGCTGAGTAATTCCACGCTGTGAATTTCCCGGCCACAAATGCCCTTCATGTTAAAAAAACCGATGTGCTGGTCGTGGGCGGAGGCACGGCAGGGATCGCCGCCGCTGTGTCAGCCGCACGGGCCGGGGCAAGGACGCTGCTCGTGGAACGACGAAACGCCCTCGGTGGCATGGCATCCAATGCCCTCGTGCACACGCTCTGCGGACTTTACCTGCTGCGGAATGACGACGCACAGCCTTTGACCTACGCCAATGAGGGCTTCCCGCGCGAGTTGGCCGAGCGTCTCATCCAGGCAGGAGGCGCCTCAGGGCCGGTGCGAATGGGAAAACTCGACGTCCTCCCGCACCAACCCGCCGCCCTCGCCGCCGTGGCGGATGACATCACCCGCCGAACGCCAAATCTCACCGTTCTTCTCCACACAGACCTCACAGGTCTCATCTCAGGTCCAGGTCAAATCCAAGCCGCGCATCTTCAGTCGCGAGGCCATGTCTTTGAAGTCGCAGTGAACTCGCTCATCGATGCCTCGGGGGATGCCGAAGCCGGTGCGCTTGCGGGTGCCGCTTTTGAGTGTGCGCCAGCAGATCGACTTCAACGTCCGGCCTATATTTTTGGAATCGGTGGCGCACATGAAACCGCTCTGGCTGGTGATGCCCGCTTCAGGCTTGCCCACCTCATCAGCGGCGCTGTGGCATCAAGCCAGCTTTCCGCTGAAGCGCTGGGCGTGGCTTTCCGCCATGGTGTGAGCCAAAACGAAATCTGGGCGACAATCGATTTGCAGGCTGATCCCTACGACCCTTGTTCGCCGGAGTGCCTCACTCGCGTGGAGGCCTGCGGACGCCGCGTTTCATTTGAAATCATCCGCTACCTGCGGGCTCATGCCGAGGGTTTTGAAAAAGCGCGCATCACCTGCACGCCCGCGCAGGCAGGCATTCGTGAGAGCCGACGCCTGAGCGGGCTGGCCTGCCTCACGGAGGAGGACATCCTCCAAGGCAGGCAGGTTGAAAAGCCCGCCGCACTCGCCTGTTGGCCATTGGAACTGCGTGAGAACTCCAAAGGGCCCCGGTTCCGCTTTCCCGAGGAGAACCGTCCGGTTGGCATCTCGCTCGATTGCCTGCGCTCGCGAACTTTTGAGAACCTCTTCGTCGCCGGACGCTGCATCTCCTGCACCCACGAGGCCCAGGCATCGATCCGCGTTACCGGCACATGCCTCGCAACAGGCGAGGCGGCAGGGAGAGCGGCAGCCGCAATTCTGAGATGAATATCGCTGAGGAGATTTTTAAAAAAGCCGATCCCAACGCGGTGGCCGTTTTCCACGACGGGCAAGAAACAACCTACGCCGCACTCGATGAAAAAAGTGCCCGACTCACGCGGCAACTCCGCCCGCTAATCGAGTCCCTGCCTTGCCCACGAGTCGGTCTTCAATGTGCCGACGGGGTGGATTACATCGCCCACGCCCTCGGCATCCTGAGGGCCGGCGGGTGCTTCGTCCCCATCGCTCCCGAGCTTTCTGCGTCGGAGCGCCAGCGGCTGATTGAAGAGGTTCACCTCGGTGTCATCGTAAAGCAAACTCCGGCCGACGGGGTGTTGCTCGTGTCACAGGACCATTCTTCCCCAGCTCCCGAGTGGATCAAGCCGCTTGCGGAAATACGCCCCGCCTTCATTCGATTCACTTCTGGCACCACTGGCCATGCCAAGGGCATTACGCTTTCCCATCAAACCCTGCTGGATCGGATCACAGCTGCAAACGAGGGTCTTGGCATCACGCCTGCCGACCGCATCCTCTGGGTGCTTCCCATGTCACACCACTTCGCTGTCTCGATCATGCTCTACCTCTGGAACGGAGCTGGCATTGTTCTGCCGCTTTCGAGCCTGCCGGGCGATCTTCTCGAAGCTTCGAAGCGCACCCGCGCCACAGTCCTCTACGCGGCACCTTTTCATTACGAGATGCTCTCCGGCTGTGACGGTGACGCCGACGTTCACTGGCGGCTTGCTGTCTCCACCACGGCGGCTTTGGCTCCATCCACCGCAGAGAAAATTTCCAAAAGGTTCGGCATATTTCCATCCCAAGCACTCGGCATCATTGAAATCGGCCTCCCCTGCCTGAATTTCCCCGAACCCGATCTGCGTCCTGCATCGATCGGTCTGCCCCAGCCTTCGTTTCAAGCCAAGCTCAAGGATTCGCAGCTTCTTCTGCGAGGTCCCGGATGCCTCGATGCCTATCTCTCACCCTGGCAGCCACGCTCTGAAATCCTGGATGAGGAGGGGTGGTTTTCCACAGGCGATATCGCTGAAATCGACACGGAGGGTTTTATCACCCTCCTTGGACGCACCAGCACGGCTATTTCGATTGGCGGAATGAAGTTTTTCCCCGATGAGGTGGAAGCTGTTCTCAACACCCATCCCGCTGTGGAACTCAGCCGCGTTTTCGCGCGCTTGCATCCGGATTTTGGCATGGTTCCGATTGCGGAGGTTGTCATAGCCACTGGCGTCCATACCCCACCCCACCTCGATCTGCTCAAGCTTTGCCGCCGCGAATTGTCCACCCACAAAGTTCCCGTTGAGATTCATTTTGTGAACGACATCCCGCTGACGCCAAGCGGTAAAATCAAACGCCAATGAAATGCTTCAGTCTTCTTTTTTTGCTCCTCCTCACTGCGCCCATCCGCGCTGAGTATACTCAGACAATCCTCAGCGATTGGATTTCCAAACAAGCCGCCATCCGTTCGCTGCGGGCCGATTTCATCCAGACCCGCCGCCTGCCCGCTCTTCGTATTCCGCTGAAAAAATCCGGCACCGTCTGGTTCGGCACCGAGGGGCGCTTCCGCTGGCAAGTCGGTGATCCAGTCGAATTGCTCGTGCTCAAGTCACCGAATGATTTTCTCGTGATTGAACCCAAGAAATCCCTTGCCCGGAGGTTCACCGCATCCTCCGCCGCTGCCCGTGCCATGCAGGAACTCCCAATGCCCATCGCCATCTCACTTGATGAGTTCCAGCGCCGATTCGAAGTTGTTTCCCTTAACAACGACGGTGCTCGCATCGACCTTCGTCTCACCCCCAAGGACCCCCGCCTCGCCGAAGGCCTCAAGTCGCTCCGCATCCTCTTCGATCCAGCTACTGGCGCCGTCTCCCTCTTTGAAATGACCTTCCGCGACGGCAGTGAGGTTTCGACCGAATTCACCCGCATCGAGCGGAATCCCACACTCCCCGCTGAGCTTTTCCAACACGATCTCCGGGATTTCAAAATCGAAGACCAATCGTAACTCCCAGTGGAGTTTTTGATTTGTCCAACGCGTGTCTTGCGCGCGCCGGGGAAGTTTTCTGGATTTGGATTAAAACTAGGACGGTTTGAAAAATGCCAGGATCACTTGCTCGGTGGCGGCGGCTGCTTGTGGAACGAGGCCGTGTTGCATATGGAAGCCGTGCGGCATTTTTTCGCCGATGTGGAGTTGCACTGGGGCGCCTGCGCTGCGGGCCCGCTTTGCAAAATCGACGCCATCGTCACAGAGCGTGTCATCTTCTCCCACGATCACAAGGGTTTGAGGCAGGCTTACGAGATCGCCATAAGCCGGACTGGCGCAGGGATCCCTCCACAGCTCCTGGCTCGCCAAAAGCCGAGAAGTTCAAGGCCATCGTAGGGATAATCCTTCCCCGAGCGCCTCATGGAGGCTGTTTTTTCCCCACAATTCCCGAATCTCCGCCACTCAGCGATCGCGTATGGGAACTCCCGGCACGAGTTGACGATACAACGCCGCCGCCGGCGCGCTCAACATTTCTTCCGTGAGGCCGCTTCTCATCAAGCACCGGCTTTTGAGGATTGCACTTCATCCATCGCCGCCTGCAATTGATCCAAACGCTGCGCACTCGGACCCCACAACTCCACCAAAAGCGGACGATTCCTTTCCGGCAAAACCTGAAACCGACCTTCGCGATAAATTTGTTTGAAAATCGCATCCACCTCATCGCGATAGGCATGATCGACCGGTCGGATGCCATCCGCCTCCATCCCTACCGGCCAGGCGTCGGATTTCGGCACAAATGCCAGAATGTCGAGATGATCCAGCGATTCCCGCACGGCAGGAACCATCGACTCCACAAAAGCATCGTTGATATCCGTGCTGCCCTGGTTCGCTGTATATTGGGAATAAGCGATATAATCAACAGGCGCACGGTCAAAAATCACATCATCCGTGCATTCGGCATATCGATGAATCCGGCTGATGTTGTAATACATCTGAATGCCATTGTGTAGCTTCGTGGAGGCATCGCGGAAGAGAATTTCATAGGGTCCATAGAGCCCCAGCGCACGGTAGGGCTCCTCCTCACGACGAAACCTAGGATTTTTTGCAACCCACTCGTTGACAACAGTCGATTTCCCCAAGGAATGGGATCCAGATATGGCAATGCGCATGGTCGAGTTTTGTTGGCCACAGCTTGCACCTTCAAAACCGATTGGAAAAGAAAATCTTGCCTCCGCCAGCGCGCTGTCGCCGTCGGAGGTGCGTTTTTTCAGGTGTGCACTATTTCAGCCTGGCAAGAAACATGCAGGATTCGCCTTTGGCATTGACGATATCCATTTTGAGTTCCGGGCTGCCAGTCTTCCCTGGCGCATTTTTCCAGACCACTTTGTAGTGTTTTTTACAATCCTTGCACTCGATCATTGCCCCTTCGGCGCACAATTTCCGGGCCTGTTTCTCATCTTTGATATCGATGACCGTGACGGTGTTCGACGATTTGCAGACAAGGACAAGTTGGGATTTCGGGCCGAGCTTCTCGACATCGGATTTCTTTTGGATGATTTCCAACGCCGGCCCGCCTTTCCATGGAGGAAGAGCCAAGGCGGATGACATGAAGAGAGCGCATAAGGATGCGGTGAGGGTGAGAGATTTTAGGATTTTCATTGTTTTGGTTTCTGCGCTGCCAACATGGACACGCAATCCAGTGCCCGCCAATGGGGTCTTTCCCTACTGATTTTGCCAACCCTCCCCGTGCTTGAAATTTCGCTCAGGCGAGGACGCTATCTCTTCCGATCATGTGAAGCTCCTGAAATGGCTCCGATCGACGGGCGATCACCCCACTTTGAAATGGTTCGCACCATCCGATCTTAAGCCATGAAAACTTTCATATTGTTGCTGTCGGGTGGTCTTGCTGGAACTGCGGCCATGACAGGCTTTCTCCTCGTGCCACGCTGGCTGGGCTGGGCTCATGTGGATGTCATTCGTGCAGGAGGGTCGTTGGTCGTTGGTTCAGGCAATCGATCGGCTTTCCCAGTCGGTTTGTCCATTCACATCGCCATGGGTATCGGCTTTGCATTCGTTTACTCTGGATTTCTGAGTCTTTCGTCGCTGCCGTTCAATGCTCTCACTGGTCTGTTGCTGGGTAGTATCCATGGCGTTGTAGCCATGTTGCTGGTTTCGATTTTGGTTATGGAACACCACCCGGAAGCAAGATACCACGACCGAGGCCCCTCCACTGGCCTGGCTCAATTGGGAGCGCACATGCTCTATGGAATCGTCGTCGGATCGGTCGTGGGTTTATTGCGTTAGCCAAGCTTGTTTCATCTGGCGCGCCACTTCGCTCGTTTTTTTGCGGCTGGGGAATTTCCCAGATACAGAGTGGCCGCCTGGGTTGGGCGTTGTCTTTTATCGTGCGGTTCTAGGACGGAGTTGCTTCTGGCGCAGCGTGACCGGGGTGGCGGAGTTGCGCGGTGCGGCGTAGTTCCAACCGAAATCCTGATAGTTGTTATTCGTGTCTGTGGCGCCTGCGTTGGCCCGGAAGATCGCATAGTAGCGATCGGGCGCGATGGCTGGGTTGGAGCCCTCGTAGGCGTTGACCGTGCCGTAGCCGACAAAGTCGCTCAGGTGCGTTAGCCCGAGGGGTGACGCGATGGCCAGCGGTGTGGTGGTTCTCATGAGGGCGATTTTGCCTTGTTTTGCGGCGAGGTCGTAGGATCCCGACGCATCGGCTTTTGGCAAATTGTAGGCATACTCGCCACCTGCAAGGGCTATCAGGTAGTAGCCCTTGGCGGGAATGGCGCCTTTGAGCGGAATCGCTATCCATCGTGTACCCGAACCGCTCGCAAGCTGAAGCGACCATCCATCGAGCTGTGCGGGTGTGGTTCCTTGATTGTAGAGTTCCACATAGTCGTGGCTGTAATCCGACCACCAGCGGCCTCCGCCGGCGTAGATTTGGCTAATGACAACAGCGGCTGGCGGCGTGGTGACTGTGAAGGCCGTGGAACTCGTCGCGCTCGCTGAGGCGGTGGATACCCTCACCGCTCCAGTGGTGGCTCCGAGGGGGACCGTGGCGCTGATTTGCGTTGGGGAGACGATTCTCCAAACGCTGGCGGCGACCCCGTTGAACTGCACGCTGGTGACTGCGGACAGGTTCGTTCCATTGATCAGGACACTTGCGCCGACACGTCCGCTCGCGGGTGAGAAGGAGGAAATGGTCGGTGCGGGAAGCGGTGCCACGACGACAACCGTGACCGATGTCGATGTGCCAACAGCGCCTTGGCTATCGGTCGCCCGGGCCGTGAGGATGTAATTTTCGGCGGCGGCGGGTTTCCAAGCGATAGAATATGGAGCGGTCGTGTCAACGCCCAGCGAGGTCGAACCGCTGAAAAATTCCACTCGGGAAACGACTCCCGCTGCGCCGGTGGATGTGCGATCCGAGGCATTGGCGGTCAGGGTGAGTTGGGATCCGAGGCTGAGGCTTGTTCCACTTGTTGGTGAGCTGAGGCTGATCGTGGGGGCGGGGTTTACAGGTGCGGGCGTTGGAGTTGGGCTTGGAGTTGGCGTTGGTGTCGTTGAGGCTGCCGCGCCACTGATGACGAGCGAGTAGGGCTGGGCATTTGTGGTCAGCGCAGCATCCATCGAGATAGTCACGGTGTAGATTCCGGCGCGGTTCGGGTTGGAAATGTAAACCTGCTCGGTGTTGTCCACCCTGTTTTTTCCTGTGGTGGCAGCGGCTGACATGGAGGCCGATGTCCATGAGCCCACAAAAGGCATGACGAAGGGCAGATAGACAGTGGCACCATCGGGGCCTGTGATTTTTAAATCCAGATCGTGCACGAGATTTGGCGTCCTGCTGTCGGCGGCCGTCTGTGCGGCTCCGGCGGGGTCTGTCCAAGACAGGGTGGCGCGAATGGGGCTTGCGCCATCCCAACTGAAGGTGGTGGTCGTCGATTTCACGGCCGCCGTGAGGGTGTTCTCAAGGATTCTTGGCACGGCCGGTGTGGCTTTTTGCGCGAGGATGATATCGGCGGCGGCTTTCACATTGATCAATCCCCATCCGAATTTGTAGTCGGGGCCTGGGTTGCCGAGGTCATCCGCCGTGTGGATGAGGAGGGCCTTGAGCAGGCTGGCGCGGGGGCGTTGGCCGAATGTGTTTGCGTAGAGTTGCTGGATGAGCGCTGCCGAGCCGGCGGCATTCGGCGTCGCCATGCTGGTGCCGCTGTAGGTGCCGTATGAGGAATCGCTCGTGGCAATGGTGGAGTAAACACTCACGCCGTTGGCGACGAGATCGGGCTTGATGCGTCCGTCGTCGCAGGGGCCCCAGCTTGAAAATGTGCTCATGGATCCGGCGGATGGAGAGCGCACGCCTGCGACAACGGCATCGTTCACCGCTCCGATGGTGACGATATTTTTTGCGAGGGAATTGAAGGTGATCGACTGGAAGCCGCCCTGCGCGGTGAGGGAGCCTTGTTCGTTGCCCGCCGCCCAGAAGGGAAGATAATATGGCAGGGACCACGCAAGAGCGTCGGTCGTTTGAGCCTGGCTCTCATAGCGCCCCATGTCGGCCGTGGTCGCACCGTATCCGTAGGAGTGGTTCGAGAGCGGGACGGCTGCCAGGGCGGTTGAGGTTGAGGCGCCGCTGGCTGTCATCTCAGCGTAATCGTTGTCCCAATCGAAGGAATCCACGGTGGACTTCGGCGCCATGCCCTTCGCGTTGGCATCCACCCCTGTCGCCGCGATGGTGCCGGCAACATGAGTCGAGTGGTCGTCGAGTGGAGTCGTGGCGTTTTTATTTGCGACCCGGCCGGTTAGCTCGCGGTGCGTGTTGCGGATCGAGCCTGCATCCCACACGCCGATCTTTACCCCTGTGCCATCAAGCCCGTAGGGCGCCGTCTGGATCAGGTTGGCTCCTGTTGAGATGGCTGCGCTCTTGTTGTTCGTGACGCGGTAGAGGGGCTGGTCGCCTCGGAAATCGTGGAGTATCGAAACCTTGCCGCCTACTTCATCGATGCGCACAGGGACTCCCAGTTGATCCGCTTTTTCCAGCACGGCATCCATGCGGCTTTCCTCGATTTGGGTCATCTGAGCCACCACTTTCTCTCTCTCTTCGGGATTGCTCATGTCGGTCGACTGCAAGAGTTGAACAATCGGGTTTGTCGGACCCGCCGGGCCACCTGCAGCCGCGCTTGACGAAGCAGGGCCCTGCTGACGGGATGGGTTGTTGTTTTGAGACACTGCGGCGGCGCTGGTGGTTTTGTCCGAATCCTGCGAGGGCTCCGGCGCTTGGGCTGGCAGTGGTGAGGGCGGCGCGCCCGGCCCCGATGAGGCCATGGCAGGCGCCATTCCGATATGCGGCGCGTTCGTCGCAGCCCCGCCCAAATCCGACGTGGCTGGAATTCCGCCGCTGGCCTCGGCGGTTTGTGTTTTCACGGGGGATGTGTGTTTCCGGCTTGAGGCCTGGTCGGCATAAAAAATGCCGGTCAATGCGATGGAGGAAACACCCAGGCAGGTAATGATTGTTTTTTTCATTGTGGTGAGGATTTGGTTAGATGCTCAGCATCAGGAGTGCCAATGACAGCGGCCGCGCGAATGCGGCCTCCGAATAGGGATGCATACCTGATTTGCTTTCGTCTTTTTGTCTCTTGCCCGCGATCACAGGCAGGCTTAGGTTTCGCCCATGGACCCTGTGGTGAACATCAATGATCCGGTTGGCAAGGTCGTGGGCAAGCGCAGGCCAGCCAGCACACTCATTTCTTCACCTCAAGAAACCGAGGCCAAGCGGCAATGGGCCACAACGCCTTTCTTTCCCCGCATCAAAAGGGGCGTTTATAGATTTAAATCCCATGAAGAGGCCGACCAATGGCTGATGGACCATTCGATCCCGAAACCGGCGAACTGATCCCTCGCGATCCCTCTGTGGAGGATCTCGTTTCTCTTTGCCGTGAACTCCATGCTCAGGGCGCGAAATTTATAGTGGTCGGCGGATTGTCCATTCGGGCTGCAGGGTATGGTCGCCACACTTCCGGACGGCTGCGTGCGGGAACTCGAAGCCGGTGAAGTCGAAAAATACACCGTCCTGCGCGTGGCCGATGAAATCCTTGTGGATCTCATGGCCAAGGCCTCCGGCATCGACTACCAATAAGCCTCTCGAAGTCTCGTCGTTCACGATATCGACGGGGTGCCGATCCCCTTCGCCAGTCCCGAACTGCTCTGGCGCATGAAGTGCCGCGCCGGCCGCGAAAAAGATCGCGGCGACATCGAATTCCTCCGCCAATATTTCGCCGCCAAGGGCATCCAGCCGCCCGCGATTTGATGGGGCAGTTCGGTCGTGTGGCTTGATCGAATCTCCACGCGAACAATCCGTTCGGCGCGAGAAGCACCCCAAAGCGCTCAAGGATGCGCACAGTTCACATGGCGGCATTTGATTGACAGCTGCATTTCTTTTTACAAAGGTCAGTCCGATGAAAATTTCACCCCCCATCGTCGCATTCGCCTTAGCCACAACCCTCCTTCCCGTGTACGCTGAGCGTGATGCTGCACCCATCAATATCGAACAACTTCTGAAGGAGGTGGAGCAATTGGAGGCAAAACAAAAGGACCGACTTTTTGCAAGCAAAAACCAAATGGTTAACACTTTACAAAATGCTT
>DGXZ01000056.1 GCA_002396485.1 Spartobacteria bacterium UBA5019 | reverse complement strand
TTAATGCTTCAAACGCCCTTGACACAATGATCAAACGTTTCCCCGACACCGCACAGTTAGTTGTTGCAGGCTCTAGCGCTGGTTCGTTCCCAACCCCAGTGTTTGCAGCAATGGCCGGAGATCAATTACCAAATGCCGATCTCAAAGTCTTTGCCGATAGTTCGGGCGCAGTACCCGATGCGATGGGATTCGTTGTTGGCAACTGGGGCACGCTTGAAACACTTCCCGATTGGCCAGAAATGGATGGACTCACCGTTGACAAATTCACTCCGGCTTACACATTCATCAAAGCCGCTGAACATAACCCAAAGATCACATTTGCTCGACATGACTTTGCTTTTGACAGTGTGCTTTCAAGCTTTGCCCGCATGGCTGGTCTTTCCCCTGAGGACTTGGTCTCGGTCATGCGCACCAATGAATCAAAAGTCGAAGCAACAGGAGTGAACGTTGCCAACTGGATTTCGCCAGGCGACGATCACACCATTGCAGGGCGCGCCCAGTTCTACACCGAAGAAATGAACGGGGTGCGATTTGTTGATTGGTTCACCGCGTTCATGAATGGAACTCCCGAGGCCGACAACTACTGCGTCGACTGCACCCAGTAAGTAACCGTCGCTTCGTTCCCCCGAGGAGCGCTTTCATAGGTGCCAGTAGGGTTCCGCTGGTGCTCATCGTGTTGTCCGCGTCCACCGACGGGCATCGGAGTGGACAGTGGACGAGTCGGTTCACGGATCGATTGACTCCACGAAGTCTGCGATCTGCGCGCTCCAGTCCGCGACCTCCGAGGCACGCGACGAGACCACGAGCCGCGCCCCTGTGATCGCTGCGGCCAATGCCTCACCGGTGGATACTGGATGCCCGTCGTCGTCGGTCCAACACAGGATCAGCGTTGGCATGGTAAGCCGCTCGGCGAGATCGACTGGGAGGGGCAGATCACTGTTCGCTGCGCCGCGCAGAACTTCAGCGCTCACTACTGCCTGTTGCGAGACAAGCGCGTCTGCCGCTGCTGCGGCTCGTGTCGGCCAAGTCGGATCGCCCACGAATGGTCCCGGCGGCGGTGCCCCAGCGATGAACTCGGCCAGTGCCGCCATGTGGCCGTCGTCGATCAGTTGAGCGCCCTGAAGGTAGGTCGTGGCCTGCGCAGGACGGGTATGCCACGCGCACGGTGGTGTCACCAGCACCAGTCCCGCGACGCGCTCCGGAGCCTTCATCGCTGCGAGTAACGCAGTGGCCGCCCCCATGGACTCACCGCTGGCGATGTAGCGGTCGACAGCGAGGTGTGCGACGAGCGCGAGCTGATCGTCCGCCAGTTCGGTCCAGCGGTAGCGGGCGATGTCGTCCGCAGGTGCCGAACTGCCGTGGCCGACAGCGTCGTAGCGGACGACTCGCCGTCGCGCTCGGAGGGCACCGAAGTCGACGAGGCGCGTGCGATCGTCTGTGACGCGAGACGACAAGAGTCCGTGACCCCAGACGAGCGGAACACCATCGATGCCGTCATCACTCGGCACTGCGATCTCGTACGCAAGGTCGATGCCGCGCGCATCGCACACCGAGGCAAAGAGAGGCCCATCAACAGTCATCCCCCAATTCTGTCGCGCCCCAACCCGGGAACACACTTTTCGCCCAAGCCACGGTAGGCGCGACGTCAACGTAGGAGCAATGAAACGTTCATCGAGTGGCGGGGAGAGGAGCCGTCGCTTCGCTCCTCCCAAATCCTGCAAGGCCACAAATTGTTTGAGGCCTGCCAGCAAGCTGGCAGGCCTCAAACAATTTGGTGGCGGGGAGAGGATTTGAACCTCTGACCTTCAGGTTATGAGCCTGACGAGCTACCGGGCTGCTCCACCCCGCGATTTAAAGATTTCAATTTAGCGCGACGACTTTAGGATGCAAGGGGATTTTTTTTATTTTTTTTATTGGCTGATTAGCTGGGCTCTTGGATGACGGAGTTGGTGAGCGTGCCGATGCCGTCTATTTCGATACTCACGGTGTCGCCGGGCTTGAGCCGGCGGGGCGGATTGGACGCCATGCCGACTCCGTGAGGGGTGCCGGTGAGGATGACGAATCCTGGCAGGAGCGTGGTGCTGCCGCTGAGAAACTCGATGATCGCGGGGACATCGAAGATCATATCGTTGGTATTCCAGTCCTGCACGGCCTCGCTGTTGAGAATCGTGCGGATGCCAAGCTCGTTGGGATTTGGAATTTCATCCGGCGTCACAAGGCAGGGCCCGAGCGGCGCGAAGGTGTCGAAGGTTTTTCCACGACACCATTGGCTGCCGCCGAAATCCTTCTGCCAATCGCGGGCACTGACATCATTCGCACAGGTATAGCCGAGCACGAAATCGAGAGCGGTGGCTCGTGTGGCGTTCTTGCATTTTTTCCCAATGACGATGGCGAGTTCGCATTCGTAGTCGACCTGGTGGCTGGCGAGGGCTGTGGGAATCTCTATGGGGTCGCCCAGATGCTGCAAGGCGCCGGGTGACTTCATGAAAAGCACAGGATGGCCGGGAATCCGCGAGCCGGTCTTTTCAGTTGAGGCCTATGCAAAAAATCGTCTTGGGCTCGACAGGAGCGAGCAGTTTGGCGACATCCGCCAACTCGCCGGAAGGCTTGGGATTTTCGTAGATACAACCCTCGAGACGCTCTGCGCGACCATCAGCGTGCTGTATGGCGTAGTGGATGGCATTTTCTTTGTCGGTGTAGCGGATGATTTTCATTAGCGGTGTGGAGCAGTCCGGTGGCGTTTGATGAATTTCAACTGGCCACGGAGGACATGTAGGACACAGAGGGGGATTTTTTTCATTTTGTTCATTCTGTCTAAAAACCTCTCCCAACTTTTAAAATTCGACTTTCACACCGGCATACCAATTGCGAGGCGCGGCGGGGTCGATGCCGTCGGCGCGGATGCGGGCGTAGTAATCTTTGTTGAAGACATTGTTCACGCCGGCGATGACGCTCACGGTGTCTTTGTAGACCTTGGCTTCGACGGTGAGGTCCCAGACATTGTAGGCGGGGATGAAGCGGTTGGCGGTGTTGTTGTCGGCGGCGTAAGTGGAGCCCATGAAGTTGCCCATGAAGGCCGCTTTAATGCGGTCGCGCCAGTTGTAGGTGAGGCCGAGACGGAGGATGTAGTCGGAGAGATACTGCGGAGTTTTTCCGTCGTTCGGGCCGTTGATGAATTGTCCATTTTGCAGGGTGAGCGCGGTGTAGGCTGAAATGGAGCCGTAGCGGTCCACCCAGCCCTTGCCGTCGTCTTTGTTCCAGGCGGCGTTGGCGGCACCCACGAAGTCGACTTCCGTGTAGAGGTCCCATCCATAGACAATGGAGCGGCCGGAGTTTTCGATCACGGTCGTGATCTGGCCATCATTCACGGCGCGGGAGCCGATCTGGTCGGAGTTGTCGATGAGGAAAACACTGGTGTCCCACGTGATCCAATCGACAGGTTCGCCTTGGAAGCCGATTTCGTAGTTCACGATGTTGCTTTCCTGCAGATTGCCGACGACGGCAACATTCGGCGAGGTGGGCACGGCCTGCGTGAAGATCGGCGGACGGTAGGCCTGCGAGACATTGGCGTAAACAGCCACCTCGGGCGTGAAGTCGTATTCGAGGCCGAGGCCGAAGAGCGGGGCGAAATTGTAAGTTATCTCGTCCTGGAGAGGCTTGCCGGTTTGGAAGGAGGATTTGTTCACAAGCTCGCGCACGCTTTGCCAGATGTTCTCGAAACGGAATCCGGGAGTGATCGAGAAGCTGCCGAACTGAAAGAGATTCTCGACGAAGAGGCTGTAGTAAACGCTCTCGCGGTTGCTTTGGTTCACCGTGCTGCCGGTCATAGCCGTGGGCGAGTTGCCGGTCTGATCCACGCGCGGCGACCAGTCGTAGTAAAACATCATGCCACCGGTGAGGGTGTGGGTGTTTCCAAGCCAGTCCCAATTATGGCTCAAGCGCGGCTCGGCGCCGTAGGTGTAGAATTGCTGGTTCTCGAGCTGGTTGGTTTGTGCTTTCGGACCGGTGGGCAGCGTGCCGAAGCCGCCACCGTTCTGACGGCGGCTGAAGCGCAGGTAGTAGTCGAACCATGTGCGGAAGGTGAAGAGCGTGCGGTCCGAGATATCCCACTCGTTGATGACCGAAACGGCGTAGCGGCTCACCCGCATGCGGTCAAAGAAGCGCGAGGTGCCGTCGCGGTTGGTGTCATAGTTGACAGCGTTGGGACCACTTTCCAGCGTGAGTCCGCCGGGTTCGCCATGGGTTTCGTCATACGCCGTGGCATTCAAATACCAGCGCACGGGGCCTGTGGCATCGAGAGCGAATGTGCCGCCCCAGGCGTTGAGAAAAAAGTCGCTGTTCGCCTCGCGGAAGCCGTCTGTTTGCTGGTGATCATAGTAGCCGTAGTAGCCGTAGTAGCCGTAGTAGCCGAACTTCCCGAGCGTGCCGCCGAAGGAGGTGAAATTCGAATACATGTCAAAACTACCGAGAATGTTTGTGGACTCGATGGTGAATGGCGTGTCCAGCGGCGGTTTTTTCATCACAAAATTAATCGCGCCGGCGGGTTGCGGACCATACATGAGAGCGGCGCCACCTCTTACCACCTCGACGCTCTCCACGGCATCAAGGGGCGGCGTGTAGTAGGCCTCGGGATATCCCACCATGTCCGCATGGATCGGAATGCCATCCTCCAAGACTTGAAAAAACTGCGTCCGGTGTGGATCGTAACCGCGATATCCGATGCTCAGCAGCGGCGTGTTTTCCTCGGCGAGAACGAGACCCGGCGTTTTGGAAATGACCTGCCGGTAGTTGTCCATGCTGATGTCCGGAATCTGCTCCAAATCGATATTCGAGGTCTTTTTCCCAGCGTGGATTTTTGTGCCATCGACATCCGGCAAAAAGGCGCCGTTGACCTCACGGTCGTAATCGGCGCGCACTTCGACTTCCTCCATTTGTTGCACTGTGCCCTGAGAGAAGAGCGTCCCCATGGTCGATGCCGCAATCCAGATCGCGGCCCCAACCTTCCGATTCATGAGATGGTTTTTTTGCATTTCGGCGCGCAGATTTAGTGAGACAGAGTCTCATTAGCAAGTGTTATTTTGAGACTGCGTCTCATTTTCGACATGACAGACCAACTTTATTGTGCTTAAAACGGGCTCTATGGAAACACTGATGGACTATTTCATTCGAGGTGGTGAGCTGATGTGGGTGCTGCTGGCCTTTTCGGTGGTGGGCGCGGCCGTGATTCTCGAGCGTGCGGTGGTTTACCTCTCGTATGGCTTCGGACCGGATCGTTGGCTTGATCGAGTGCTCGTCGAGATGGAGGCCGGACGCACAGGCGATGCGCTTCAAATGGCAAAAGCGAGTCGCCATCCCGTCGCTCGGGTGGTGCAAGTTTATTTGGAAAACCTGGAGCGCCCCGCCAAGATTCGTGTGGATAATGTGAAGAGGGAGGGAAGACTCGTGCTGGAATCCGTGGAAAAACGCCTACGCGTCCTGGCCTCGATCGCACACCTTTCACCACTCGTCGGCTTGCTCGGAACGGTGCTGGGTATGGTGGTGGCATTCGCGAGTATCGAAACTCTTGCCGGTGCCCCGAAACCCTCAGACCTCGCCGGGGGCATCTGGGAAGCCCTTCTCACGACCGTCTTCGGCCTCGTGGTGGCGATCCCTTGTATAGCCGCCTACCATGCGTATGAGAGTCACGCGGACAAAATCGCGCGCCGCATGGAACTCGCAGTGACGGCGCTGGACGATGCCCTACAGCCGACTTGTTCATCGGTTTGCGCGGTGAGCGGAAAAACCATGCCGCTCCGAACTGAAGCGGGTCGCGACCTGAACTCCGTAGCCTGATTCGCCATGTTCAGCCGACCAAAACGCCCCACGCTCTCGATCGATATGGCACCGTTGATCGATGTCGTTTTTTTGCTGCTGATTTTTTTCATGCTCACCTCGAGCTTCATGCCCCCATCGGTTCCCCTCACGCTGCCGCAAGCGTCTTCTAAAGAAAGCGCGGAGTCGGCAAAGGTGGTGGTATCCCTCGACGGGGAAGGCCGGATTTCCATCTCGGAAACGCTTGTGCAGGATGTCGACTTCGAGAATCTGCTGAAAATCGAACTTCTGAAGAACTCGACGACTACCGTGCATTTCCGAGGCGACAAGACAGTGGATTACGGGATTTTCCTCCAACTCATGAGCCGGGCACGCGGAGCTGGAGCGCAGCAGTTTCAGCTGGTTCACGAACCTCTCGGCGCGAGCAGACCGTGATGTTTTGACCACAGAGGACACAGAGAGCACAGAGTGAAAAATAATGGAATGGATGCGGCTTGGGGATTTCGGGCATGGCTTTTCCCTGTGCTGCTGGGCATTTCGGCGCTTGCGCATTTTCTGCTCGTGAGAAATTTCCTCGTGCATTCGGGTCCGCAAAAAATCGCGTTCGCAAGCGGAGAAACAACGGAAGTTTTCATCATTGAGGAAGCACCTCTCCTTCTGGAGCCAACCTCCGAGCCTGTGCCAACACCGGAGCCCCTGCCGGAGGAACCAACGCCTCCCGAACCTGAAGAAATTCTCACAACCAACCAGAGCGAGCAGGTTACCGCCCCCCAGCCAACTCCCGAGCCCAAGAGAGTCGAAAAAAAGCCCGCCACGCAACGCCAGACACTCGTAGCAGCAGCTAAGACGGCTAATGTTCCGCAACCCGTGGTGATCCGCAATACGCCTCCTGCCTATCCAGAGACAGCCAGGCGCGCTGGATGGAAAGGCCGTGTCACCGTGCGCGTGGAAGTCTCCGCCGATGGTTTGCCAATCCGTGTCGCCCTCGAAAAAAGCTCCGGCTACGGCGTGTTGGACCAAGCCGCGCTGCGAGCAGTCAAAAGCTGGAGATTCCAACCCCGCACAATCGGCGGCGTGACCATGGCAGGAACGGTGGATGTTCCCGTAAACTTCACCCTCAGCCGCTGATCCGCCACGAAGAACTTTCAGCCGCAGACCAAAAATTTGGACGATCGTCCAAATTTTTGGTCTGCGCCGTGCGGGATTTTTTGAGGGGGGGCTTAGGCGAGGGTTTTTTCGAGAAGGGCGGTGGCGAGGGGTTCGGTGATGGTGTCGAGTTCGCTGAGGAGGGTTTTGAGATTCGCAGTGGAGCGGGCTTCGAGGGCGGCGCGGATTTTTTGGACGAGGGCGGAGATGGCTGATCGGATTTCGGCGGGAACCTCGTCTCCGAGCGCTTCGAGTGCGGAGTCCACCGCCGGCAGCATTTCATTGGCCTTGAGTTTGGCCTCGGTGAAAATTCGTTCGTCCATGTCCTCGAAGGCATGTTCCAGCGAGTCACCGAGCATTTTTTCGACGGCTTCATCAGAGACCTCCACCGCACTTTGGATGTCGATGATGGTATCCAGGCCGGTGCTGGTGTCGCGCGCGAGGACATGGAGGATGCCGTTCGCATCGAGTTCGAATTGCACGCCGACGCGGGCCTGGCCCTTTGGCGCGGGCGGGAAGGCGACATCCATGCGGCCGAGAGGCCAGTTGTCACGGGCCATCTCGCGTTCACCCTGCAGGACTGTGATGTTCATGGCGGATTGATTAGAAACGGCGTTTGTAAACATCTCCCCCGCTTTGCATGGAATCGTCGTATTGCGGGGAATGATGACATTCATAAGGCCGCCAAAAGTCTCGATGCCGAGCGAGAGCGGAGTCACATCAAGGAGCGTGAGATTTTGGAGTCCACCTTCCAGAATACCCGCTTGGATCGTGGCTCCAAGGGCTACGGCTTCGTCAGGATGCTGGCTCACATCGGGTTCGCGTCTGAAGATTTCCGCGACAAACTTTCGAACCACCGGCATACGGGTTGCTCCACCGACGAGAACCACGGCATCAAGCGCAGAGGTTTCGAGGTGGGCATCGGAGAGCGAACGGAGGCAGTGCCGGCGGGTTCTGTCGATGATGGGTAGGCAAACGGCCTCCAGTTCGGAACGGAGATAGGTGCGACCATCGCACTCAACACACTCCGTATCGGTAAGGGCGCGTTTGATTTTTTCGGCATCAAAACGGGAGAGGTTCCAGGCATTTGCCAGAGCGACATCAAGATCATCGCCACCGAGACTGGTGTCCCCGTTTGTGGAAAGAACTTCAAAGACGCCACAATTCAACTCGAGCACGGAGACATCGAAGGTGCCTCCGCCGAGATCGTAAACGGCGACCTTTGCACGTTCGCCGAGGCGATCGAGACCGTAGGCCAACGCTGCCGCCGTGGGCTCGCTGAGAATCCGCTCCACAGTAAAACCCGCCAACTCCCCTGCCCTCTTTGTTGCGGCACGCTGGGCATCGTTGAAATACGCCGGAACGGTGATGACTGCACGATTGACTGGAGTTCCACAGGATTTTTCGAGGTCAGTCTTGAGCTTTGAGAGAATGATCGCGGAGATTTCCTCGGGGCGATGAGAGTGCCCGCCTACGGCAACTCGAAGCTCGCCATCAGGTCCTGCTTCTAAGGCAAAACCTGAGGATGAGGCAACTACCTCGCCGATGCGTCGGCCGATGAGGCGTTTCACGGAGGTCACGACCTGCGTCGGATGAGTGGCTTTTATTTCCAACGCCGACCAACCAACGACAGGTTCCCCGCATTCGGGAAACCATACGGCCGAGGGCGTGAGGCGGCGCCCTTGGGCATCGGCGATAAGAACAGGAAAGCCACTCTCCATAACGCCCACGAGCGAATGGGTGGTTCCAAGATCAATTCCTGCAATCATAGTTTTGGAGGAAAAATTTCCCTCGGGTTCGGAAACTCAGCGGCGTATAGGTGGGGCTCCGGATTCGCGGAAAGTGATGCGACCTTTGGTGAGATCGTAAGGGGAGATTTCTACTGTGACCTTATCGCCGGGAACGATGCGAATGAAATGTTTCCTCATTTTTCCTGAAATGTGGCAGAGGAGAATGTGGTCATTTGCTAATTTTACCCGAAACAGCGTTCCAGGAAGCACATCCACCACCACTCCATTACTTACAATACAATCATCTTTGGCCATGTCGTTTCTTTCATATGTCGGGAGGGAGATATATGCAACCTCGGGCGATTAAAGAATCGGCCTCTAAAAAGTTGAAGCCCGTCGCAACGAGTGTCGCAACGGGCTTCTGTTCCCCCCAGAACAAGGACAAGTTAACACCTCACTCGGCGGGTGCAAGAATTATTTTGAATTATTTTTTAGCGGCGCGGACTGCTGCCCCGGCGGAAGAATTTCCTGCCGTCCATGCGGACTTCGGGCTTGGGTGGTTTGGGCGCGGCATTTTCGCCATTCGGCGGGACTTGGAATCCCTCGAGCGTGAGTCGTTCGATTTTCTGGCCGATGAAGCGTTCGATGGCGCTGAGTTTTTTGGCTTCGTCGAGCGCGACGAGTGTGAAGGCATCCCCCGACATGTTCGCACGGCCGGTGCGGCCGATGCGGTGGACATAATCCTCCGGGTGTTGAGGGATGTCGTAGTTGATGACATGGCTCACTCCAGCGATGTCGATACCGCGCGCAGCGATGTCTGTGGCGACCATGACTTCGTATTTTCCGGATTTGAATCCGCTGAGCGCTTCGATGCGCTGGTTTTGCGAGCGGTTGGCATGCAGGACGGCGACGGCATGGTTGTTGGCGCGAAGTTTTTTGGCGATCTTGTCGGCACCGTGCTTGGTGCGGCTGAAGATGATCGCGCTCTGGTAATCGACTGCGGTGAGCAGCGCGAGGAGGAGGTCAAACTTGCGGCTTGGGTCCACCATGTAAACGCCGTGCTTCACGATGGAAGCGACCGAGCGGGCCACTCCGATCTCGATGCGCACGGGGTCCCGGAGGGCAAAGTTGGCGAGCTCTGCGATTTCCGGCGGGAGGGTGGCCGAGAAGAAGAGGGTCTGCCGATTTTTGGGAACCTTCGCAATGATGCGGCGCATGGGCGGCAGGAAACCGACATCGAGCATGCGGTCGACCTCGTCGAGGATCAGGACTTCGATGTCGTTGAGGCGCACAGTGCCTTGCTGGAGGTGGTCCTCGAGACGGCCGGGGGTGGCGACGAGAATATCCAAGCCTTCCTTGAGGGCTGCGCGCTGATTGCCGTAGCCGACACCGCCATAAACACAGCCAACCTTGAGGTCGGTGAAACGGCTGAAGTCGCGCATGGCGGTTTCCACCTGCATGGCGAGTTCACGGGTCGGCTCGAGGACGAGGCAGCGAAGGCGGCCGTGCGAGCCGAGCTTCTGGAGCGTGGGCAGCGCGAAGGCGGCGGTTTTACCTGTGCCGGTCTGGGCCGAGGCGATGAGGTCGCGGCCCTCTAGGGCCGGAGGAATGGCGCGAAGCTGGATGGGTGTCGGATCGCCGTAACCCATCGCTTGGACGCCTTGCAAAATATGCTTGGTCAATCCAAGCGCTGAGAATGGCATGTTGTGTTTTTTTTCCTATCCCGGGAGGTTTTTGAGCAACTGCTCGTTGGTTGGATATTTCCGAATGAAAAAGAGAAGTCGCTCAATGGCCTCGATAGGCTTGTGGCCTGCGAGTCCCCGACGGATGACGCTGATCTTGTGCAGGTCCTCCTCGGGTATGAGAAGCTCCTCGCGGCGCGTGCCGGACTGGAAAATATCGATCGCCGGATAGATGCGCTGGTCGCTGATCTTGCGGTCGAGAACGATCTCCATGTTGCCAGTGCCTTTGAACTCTTGGAAGATCAGCTCGTCCATGCGGCTGTTCGTCTCGATGAGCGCGGTCGCCATGATGGTGAGCGAACCGGCCTCCTCCGTGTTGCGGGCAGCGGCAAAAAGCTTGCGCGGAATCTCAAGGGCACGGGCATCCACACCGCCGGACATCGTGCGTCCCCCACCCCCTTGGGCGTTGTTGAATGCACGGCCGATGCGGGTCAGCGAGTCCATGAGAACGAAAACATCCTTGCCCATTTCGACGAGGCGCCGAGCGCGATCGATGCAGAGCTGGGCGATGCGGGTGTGGGTTTTGATATCCGAGTCGTTCGAACTGGCCATGAGTTCGGCTGTGGGAACGGTGCGGCGGATTTCGGTGACCTCCTCGGGGCGCTCGTCCACAAGAAGGATGAGGAGTTTCATCTCCGGGTGGTTTTTCACAACGGCGTCGGCGATGTGCTGGAGAAGTGTTGTTTTTCCGGTACGGGGCGGAGCGACAATGAGACCGCGCTGACCCTTGCCCACAGGGGCGACAAGATCGATAACTCGTGTCGTGAAGCGCTCGGGAACGGTCTCGAGCTTGATGCGCTCGTTCGGATTGATGACGCTGAGTTCCTCGAAAACAGGCAGGTTTTGAAACTGCTCGGGATCTCCGCCTTCCAACTCGGTGAGCTTATACATCTGCGGGCCACGATTGCCCCGGCGGATTTCGCCTTTGATCCACATGCCGTCGCGGAGACCGTATTTGCGGACGATCTCGGGTGTGACGAAAATGTCATTGTTCGACTGGGTGAAATTGCGGCGCGCCTCGCGCAGGAAGCCAAAACCCTTGCCGCTGACTTCGACAATGCCCTCGGCATAGACGATCGGAGCTGGCGGTTGCGGCGGCTTCTCGACCACAGGTGCGGGCTGTGGTGCAGGCTGGGATGCCTGAACGGTTTCTTTGATCGGTTCGGGCGCAGCGGGAGCGGCTGGCTCTGGCGCTGCGGCGCCCGCTGGACTCTCAAGCGAAGGCGCCTCGCTGGTGGTGGGAGTTTTGTCTGAAAGTGGAAGCTCCGAGGAATCTGCGGCCTTTTTCTGCCTTCGGGCGCGGCCAATGCGTGGGGTGCGCGTGGTGCGGCGAGGGCGCGGAGTTGCCTTGGGGCTTGCGGAATCGGCAGTTTGCGCTCCGTTTTCCGGTTTTTGCTGTTCGTCTGTCATGATTGGGTTTTGAGAATGGGCCTGTGATTCTATTTCCCTGTCCAGGCTGAAAATCTCGAAGTGATGCTATGTCGGGAGCTCGTTAAGTTCCGTGAACTTTGAAAAAGGAAGTTCAACGAAATCCTGCGACAGTGTGTCAGTGAAACGCCGCGTGCGGAGGGGTTCTACATCGCGTGTTTAAGAATGAGAGAATTAAAGGGACGCGCCGACCTTCTGTCAACGCCTATTCTCGGGAAAAACAAACTTTTTTTCAAAACGCAGCGGGGGATCGGCACTTGAACAGGCAGCCGTGAATCGATAGGCAGGTGTCCATGGCGATGATCCACATTAACCGCGACAGTGAAAATATCGGGAAATTCAATGACCAAGATGTCGCTGACGGCCTCAAGAGTGGCCGCTTCCTCCCAACAGATCTGGCTTGGCGCGAGCCGATGACGAGTTGGGCGCCTCTCTCGACCTTCACCGACCTGCCACCACCGGAGGAAACTAAAGAGCCAATACCGGAGGCGTCCACGACCGCTCCAACAAAGTCTGGTGGCCGCATTGTGATCAGCGAGTGCTTTTCAAGCGGATGGGAAAGTTTCAAGAAAAACATGGGGGTCCTCATACTCGGAACATTTGCTTTTCTCGTGGTGAATGTCTCGCTCTACTTCGTCTCGGAACTCGCCCAGCGCGTGGTGCAGATGTTCATGAAGCCGGGCGGGAGCGAGGAACAAATGCTCAAAATCGTGGCAGTTGTGGTGGGATTGTTTTTTTCGATACTGACCTCGACAGTCACCACGATTCTCTCGGCGGGTTTTTTGTGGATGTTCATAAAAAACGCGAGAGGAAAGACCGAGTTTGCCGATCTCTTTGCCGGGTTTTCAAGCGGTGTCTGGCTGCAAATTCTCATAGCGGGTGTGGCGTGGGGAGCCATAATGGTGAGTGTGGCGCTTTTCACTCTGGCGCCGGGAATTTTCCTAACTGAGAAATACGGATCTCCGATACCTGCCGGGATCGGGGCGCTGATTTTTCTTATTCCTACAGTCTACCTTTCGGTCGGACTCGGTTTTGCTTTTCCATTGATCCTCGACCGCCGCATCGGTTGGCTGGAGGCGATGCGCACCGCCATTTCAACTGTGCACCGTCAATGGTTTCCTGTGGCAGGGTTGGTTCTCATCTACGCGCTGCTAGCCATTTCAGGGGTCGTCGCGTGTTGCGTCGGAATTCTCTTCACGATGCCATTGGGATATGCGATCTGGGCCGAAGGCTATCGCCAGTTGTTCGGTGATCCCCAGGAGTCTTCCGAGAGCTGACCAGATCAGGTTTTCATCTCATTCAGCAAGTCGGCAAGCGGAACCACAGCGAAGCGCGACGAAGTATCCGAAACCGCATAGGGCAGAATGATATTTTTCCCATGCAGAAGAGCGCCGCAGCTGTAGACAACATTGGGCACATAGCCTTCGCGCTCATCTGATGCAGGCCGTAGGAGCGGTTCGCGCAACCTGCCAAGAATCCGCGAGGGATCGTTCAAATCGAGAAGGACGGCGCCGAGGCAGTATTTCCGCATCGGGCCCACGCCATGCGTGATGACGAGCCAACCGGCACTTGTCTCAATCGGTGGGCCACAGTTCCCCAGTTGAACAAATTCCCACGGTTGCGAGGGTCGCAGGAGAATTTGGGATTCATACCAGAAGTGCAAATGGTCGGAGAACATGAGGTGGATGTTTTCGCCGTCCTGCCGACCGAGCATGACATAGTGGCCGTTGATTTTTTTCGGAAAGAGCGCAAGCCCCTTGTTGCGGATGGCGGGTCCGTTGAGGGTGCGGATCGAGAACTCATGGAAATCCCGGGTCTGCAGAATTTGAGGAAGCACCACATTTCCATCATAGGCGGTGTAGGTCGCCGTGTAGGAAATCGAGCCATCGGCCTCCTGAAATCGGGTAAAACGGGCATCCTCGATGCCATTGACCTCGCTGGGGGCGAACGGGAAAAGGATTTTCTCGGAGATATCCAATCCATCGGTGAAGCGCACCGTATAGTTCGCCCTCGCAAGCATGAGGGCACGCTCACCAGCCTGGCGCACAGATGGCTCGTCGGCGCTTGTGCGAAGGCGGCGGACATGGTTGACCAAATCCTCCATGAGAAAGCTTTCTGGAAGCCCATGCAATGCGCTGCGGGCATCGGCGTATTCCACACCGAGTTCCTGAAGTTTTCTCAAGAATGTTGCTGTGTCGTATCGAGCTGCCGGTTGTGGACGAGGTTGGCAAACATACCGGGAGACGGGATCCATCCGGATTTCACCTTCCAGATTAACGATTCCAGATCGGAAGGTAATGGATGAGATATGGCCCTCTCCTGTGGCTCGGAGGCTGAGAAAAAATCGCAGCTCACCTGCTTTGACTCCGGATTGGTCAGGTGCTGCAACCATGCCGGGATTGAAGAGCGCCGTGGATTCAAGCGAGTATTCATTGGTGAAATACGAGCCGAGCAACAAGCGCCGCGACTCGCTCAACTCAAGATCGGTGGGCAGAAAGGAGCGGATTTGCTCGAAACGCTCGGAGAAAATATCGTGGATTTTCTGATGCCGCTCGTGAAAGTCGGCAAAGACCTCCGCCAACTTTGCTTCCACCGCATTCTCATCCAAGTGCATGACACGCGAAAAGAGGCTGAGGACACGAGGGTTGACCTCCTGAGCTGCAAGAGGCTTCACAATCAGCGAGGGAATAAACGGCCGCAAAAGAACGCGGCGTGGATCTGGGCCGATCACCAAAGGAAGCCGGCGAATTCGTGATTCAAGATAGGACATGGGTATCGGTGGTTGGTGAATTTTTTCTAAGGGCGTGCATCTCGGCGAGGGCAAGCAGGAACGAGAGTGTGGATTCGGCGCCCTGATTTTGATTCACCCGGTTGTCATGCAGGCCGTCAAAGCAACCACCTGTTGAGGGATCGTAGAGTGGAAGGCGGAGATCATTGGCTCCAAGGAACCACTCGAACGCACGCTTGGCGGATTCTTCCCAAAACTGATCGCCAGTAGCGTTCAGCGCTTCGATGCAGGCGCTCACAGCTGCGGCGGCCTCAAGCGGTTGCTGATCGTGAAGGGCGGCGTCCGTTCCCCTCTTCCAAAAACCATTCGAGCCGATTGGGCGAAAGCAACCGTCGATACCTGTCTGCTTGTCCATCAGCCATCTCAGTGCGGAAAGACCGATGTTTTTCATTTCCTCGTTTCCAGTGAACCTTCCCGCAAGAATGAGGGCCTGAGCGATCCGAGGATTGTCATAGGCAGCAATATCTTCGCACCAAGGCCAGTCGGCCGAGGCATTGCGCTTGAAAAGATCAAACAACCTGCCGGCAAGCTCATCCCTAAGGCGCACCGCATGCAGATCGCCATGCAGTGAACGAAAATACTCATGCAGGCCAAGAATCGTAAAAGCCCAAGCGCGCGGGGAAGTGAATCCCTCTACGGCCAAAAGTGTATTTTCGAAAAGCGAGGACGCCCAGGCACGAAGCCCCGCAACGCGCGTGCGCCCTACAACCGCACCAAGGGCCCATATTGCACGCCCGTGACTGTCCTCTGACCCGTGTTCCTCAGTCCATCGCCGGTCGAATCCCATGAAATTCCTGAAGCGCCCACCGACACTTGAAAATCCAAAGTGAAGAAAGGCGGCACTCGTTGACTGGATGCGGGAGATGGACTCATCACGAGCGTCGAGTTCCTCAAGTAAAACCGTCAGCAGAAGGGCCCTTGCATTGTCATCCGTGCAATACCCGTGCTCGAACCATGGAATACTGAAAATGGCATGCTGAAATATGCCAGTGGAGTCGGTCATCCGATTCAGATGTCCGAAGCGGAATGCTGGAAGTGGCTCGGTCTTTCCATAAACAGACCCCCTTGGCGGAAGACGCCTGCCCCGCGCCTGAAAGGCCTGGCGCGCTTCCTCGAAGACTCTCGTGTAGTCCGCTGCCACCTCGGACCAAACCATTCCCCTGCCCATGAGGAAGGCTTGTTTGCGCATCGCATGTCGGCGGGATTCATTGGAAAAAAGTTCAAGCACACCTGCCGCAATAGCTTTGGCGTCGCGGAATGGAACAAGTACTCCCCGGTCCTCTGAGAGAAGTTCCGCCGCGTGCCAGTAGGGAGTTGAGACCACCGCCTTGCCGGCGCCGAAACAATAGGCAAGCGTGCCGGAAGTGCTTTGCGACTCGTTGAGATAGGGCGTGAGATAGATGTCTGCGGCGCCGATGAACTCGCAGAGCTCCGTATTTTCGACATACCGGTTTACAAACATCACATTCCGTTCCACGCCAAGGTCGCGCGCCAACTGCTCGAGAGCCCGCCGGTGGCTCTCCCCATCGCGACGCACTTGATGGGGGTGTGAGGCGCCTAGGATGATGTAAACGACATCCGGGTGCTCCAGGGCAATTTCCGGCAGAGCCCTCAGTGCATACTCGATCCCCTTGCCGGGGGAGAGAAGCCCGAAGGTGAGAAGCACCGGCCGCCCGGCCACGCCAAAGTGGTCTTTGTAAAAATTCGGATCTGCAAACGGGATGTCCGGTATGCCATGGGGGATGATGGATATTTTCTCATCTGAGACGCCATGAATATCGCGGAGCATTTCAGCCCCGTGGTTCGTCATCACCACAAGCTTGCCGGAGCATTCAATAATCTCTGAAAAAGCCCGGCGCTGCTCAGCGGAGGGATCGGCCAGCACGGTGTGAAGGGTTGTCACGACCGGCATGCGGGCACGGCGGAGAAGATTTGTGATATGTCCACCGGCCGGACCCCCGAAAATGCCGAATTCATGTTGCACGCACAGCACATCGGCATGTGAGAGGTTTAGAAAATCCGCCGCCCGCTCGTAGCCTGCAGCATCCGGCTCGGAAATTTCAAAGCGCACCTCCGGCGGGTATTGATAGTTGCTACCGGGGTCTGTGACTGTGACCACCGGACAGTCCCAATCGGGACGGTTGACATTGAGGGCGTCGCGGAGATCGCGCGTGAATGTGGCGATACCACACTTTCTTGGCGGGTAGTCGCCGAGGATCGCCGCCTTGGTTGTAAATTGAGAAGAGTTCATCCGTTGCGACCATGTTTTTAGTCGCTGCGGAGAATTTGCGTATGGGGTGATGCCCTGAGCAGACGCTCAATCCCTGTGGTAGGGCATTCCGGCGAGAATCGTTTCGGCGCGGTAGATTTGCTCGAGGGCTACGAGCAGCGCGAGTTCGTGCTGAAGAGTCTGCGGGCCGAGCGACCAAAGCAGATCGGCCCGCGAGCGCGTGACTTCATCCCATCCATCGGATGAGCCAACAAGCAGTGCAAAACGCGAAAGCGAGCGGTTGCGGAGCTTTTGGATTTCCGCCGAGAATGCGCGACTGGCGAAAGTTTTTCCCCGCTCGTCCAGAAGCACACGGTGGCAACCATCGGAAAGCTCGAGCATCCGCTCGTGCAGGCGGGGACCGATTTTAACAAAGTGGCACTCAACATTGGCAAAAGCACCCAAGCGGGCGAGGTAATCTTCGATACCGATTTTGGCAAAATCGAGCGCAGGTCGGCCGGCGGCAATGATTTTCCAGGTCAACGCTGCACCGGGTTGAAATCTGCCGCGTGGTAAGAACTGCGGACGAGCGGACCGCTGGCGACGAATTCAAAGCCCTTGTTACGGGCAATGTCACCGTAGTGGTCGAACATCTCAGGAGTGATATAGGACAGAACAGGTAGGTGGTTTGGCGTGGGGCGAAGATATTGACCAAGCGTGAGAACGCGGACACCGGCTTCGCGCAGGTCGTCCATAGCCTGGAAAAGTTCGGGCTCTGTCTCGCCGAGACCGAGCATGATGCCACTCTTGGTCATCAGTTCAGGACGGAGCTCTCGGGCACGGGCGAGAAAATCGAGAGAAAGTTGATACTTCGCACGGGAACGCACAAGCGGCGTGAGGCGCTCAACGGTTTCGAGGTTGTGATTGAAAACATCGGGCCCGGATTGAAGAACGCGCTGGAGGGGTTCGTCCTTGCCGTTGAAATCCGGAACGAGAACTTCTATGACGATTTTCGGGTCCAGCGCACGGATGGCTTCGATGGTTTTGCCAAAATGATCGGCGCCACCGTCGGCGAGGTCGTCACGCGCCACAGCGGTAATTACGACATGTTTGAGGCCGAGGCGTTTCACCCCCTCCGCGACGCGCTGGGGTTCATCTTCTTCGAGAGCGAAAGGTTTGGCGGTATCGACGGCGCAGAATCCACAAGCCCGCGTGCAGCGATCGCCTGCGATCATAAACGTGGCGGTTCCCCCGCTCCAGCATTCCCAGCGGTTCGGACACTGCGCGCTTTCGCAAACCGTGTGGAGGCGAAGATCCGAAATTAAACCTTTGGTGGAAAAGAAGACCGGATTCGAGGGCAGGCGCACCTTGATCCAGTCGGGCTTTTTTTGCTGATGAAGGGTCGGATCGATTTTAATGGTGGCCATGGCTTTCCTGAAAAAATGCTTCCCTGCGGCAGATTGTCAACACGGGAAGAGGTGCCATCGATCTTGTATTTCAGCGGAGTGCTGTCAACCATCAACCCCTCAAACCCGATTTTTCATGACCACATCCCGACAACTGTTCGAAGCCGCAAAAAAACGCATCCCCGGCGGGGTGAACTCGCCAGTGAGGGCCTTCCGGGGCGTGGGAGGTGAGCCGTTTTTTGTGAAGTCGGCAAGGGGTTGCCGACTGACCACGGTGGACGACCGCGAGTTGATCGATTTCGTAGGAACTTGGGGGCCGGCGATCCTTGGTCACGCGGCCGGGCCGGTCATTGAGGCGGTGCGTGAAACGGCTGGGCGTGGTTTGAGCTTTGGCACTCCAAATCCTCTGGAGGTCGAAATGGCCGAAACGATCTGCCGCATGGTGCCGTCGATAAAGAAAGTGCGCATGGTGAACAGCGGCACCGAGGCCACCATGAGCTGCATACGACTCGCCCGAGGGTTCACCGGCAGGTCCAAGATCATCAAATTCGAGGGCTGCTACCACGGGCATGTGGACTCGCTCCTTGTTAAAGCTGGCAGTGGGGCGCTCACCCATGGCAACCCCGACAGCGCAGGTGTGCCAGAGGCACTCGCAAGGCTCACAGTCACACTACCCTTCAACGATGCCGAAGCTATCCGCGCGGCCTTTGCAGCAAACCCGGGAGAGATCGCGGCGGTGATTCTCGAGCCGGTCCCCGCCAATGCCGGTCTGTATCTGCCGGAACCAGGATTCCTAGAAGGCCTGAGGGAAATCTGCACACGCGAGGGTGCCGTTTTGATTTTCGACGAGGTCATGACCGGCTTCCGCCTCGCTCCAGGCGGAGCGCAGGAAATATTCAAAATCACTCCCGATCTCACGGCCATGGGAAAGGTCATCGGCGGCGGCCTGCCGGTGGGAGCCTTTGGCGGACGGGCGGAAATCATGGACTGCCTGTCACCGGACGGCCCCGTTTACCAAGCCGGAACACTCTCTGGAAATCCCATCGCGATGGCAGCAGGTCTTGCCCAGCTGCGCGAAATGGAACGCATCGGAGGCTGGGCTCTCCTCGAAAAAACGGGCGAGGCCTTCGAGGCTGCCACGCGTGAGGCGATTCAGGGCATTCCCCTCACCTTCCAGCGCATCGGCTCGATGTTTTGCCTCTATTTTCACGAGGGTCCGGTGCGAAATCTTCAAGAGGCCATGGGCAGCGACCGTGTTCGCTTCGGAAAATTCTTTCACGGCTGCCTCGAGGACGGCGTTTACTTTGCGCCGTCCCAGTTCGAGGCGGGCTTCCTGTGCACAGCACATTCCTCAGCAGACATCGAGAAAACGGCGGATGTGGTGAAAAAGAATCTGGCCCGTGTTTTTTGAGGTTACGCAGCCGTGCGTCGCATGGTAGAAAATGAGGCATGACAGCATTGTTGGCACTAGAGGATGGACGGGTTTTTCATGGCGAGTCTTTTGGCGCGGAGGGCACGGCCACTGGCGAGGTTTGCTTCAACACCTCGATGAGCGGCTATCAGGAAATCCTCACAGACCCTTCCTATCGCGGCCAGATCGTAGCGATGACCTATCCGGAAATCGGCAATTACGGCGTAAACAGTATCGATGTTGAGAGCGACAAGCCTCAAGTGCGCGGCTTCGTGATCGAAGAACTCAGCCCTGTAGTCAGCAATTGGCGCTCGGATTCCGACCTTGCCGGATATTTGAAAAAACACGGTATCCAAGGCATTCAAGGCATCGACACGCGTGCCCTGACCCGCCACCTCCGCACGCGCGGATCCATGCGGGCATGCATCACCACCGAGACCACTGATCCCTCCAAGGCCGTGGACATGGCCCGCAAAGCCTCCTACGACGGTGTGGATTTTGTCAAAGAAGTCACATCCACCGAAAAACACCAGTGGGACAAAGATGGCCACTTGAGCCGTCAGTGGATCATCCGCCCGGGCTCGGAAACTGACGTTGATGCCGACGAAAAAGGCAATGTCTTCACCGAATTGCCTCCAACAACCCACACGCTCGCTGCGCTGGATTTTGGAATCAAAAAGAACATCCTCCGCTCGCTGAGACAGAATGGCTTCGATGTCACCGTGCTTCCTGCGACAACAACCGCCGAGGATATCCTCGCTCTTGGAACCGATGGCATTTTTCTTTCGAATGGCCCAGGTGACCCCGAGGCCCTCGACTACGCCCGTGAGACGGTTCGTGTTCTGATCGGCAAGAAACCCATTTTCGGCATCTGTCTCGGCCACCAGATTCTCGCTCTCGCTCTCGGAGGAAGCACCTTCAAGCTCAAGTTCGGACACCGTGGAGGCAATCAACCGGTTAAGGACCTCCGCACGGGAAAAACCGCTATCACTTCACAAAATCACGGCTATGCCGTCGATCCAGCGTCCCTACCACCTGATGTCGAAGTAACCCATGTGAACCTGAATGACGGCACAGTCGCCGGTTTGCGCCACTCGAAACACCGCGCATTCAGCGTGCAATATCACCCCGAAGCATGCCCCGGCCCTCATGATGCCGACTACTTCTTCGCCGAGTTCGCCAAAGAAGTTGCCGCATCGAAACAGACCGCCTAATAGTTTCTTCATGGCTAAGCTCAAGATTTTCTTCCCCGACGGCACCGAGACCACTCACGACTTGCCGGAGGAAAAAACATCCGTCGGTCGCATCTCTGATAACCAACTGCACATTCCGGACGATTCCGTGAGCAGTCGGCATGCGGAGATTTTTTTTGAGAATGCCAATTTCTATGTTCGCGACAGCGACTCCACAAACGGAACATTTGTAAACGGCTCGAAGATTCAAGGTGCCGTTCTCAATCACGGAGACGAAGTGCGTTTTGGTTCCGTCTCCTGCCTGTTCCTTTCAGAGAACACCGACTCGGCGACGACGGAAGCTGCAGACATCCAGAAACAACAAAAACCAACAATCCAGAGCGTCAGGCCAGAAAGCTTCACTAGCTCATCGCCCATACCTCGCAACAGAAACGGCAAGAATTTGAGCCCTCTTGCCGTCGCTTCAGCGGCACTCATCGGCATTCTGGCCGCAGCGGCTGCGCTCTACTTGATTTTTCAAACTCCGGCTTAAGTCCACTGGACAAGTCGCAGCGCTTTACCGCCATGGAAGAAAATTCCCAAAACGAACTCCTTGCCGTCCGAAGGCAAAAATTGGAAGCCCTCCGATCCGCCGGCATCGACCCGTTCGGCCAAGCCTATGAGACGACCGGCACCCCCGGACAAATCCGCGCAGCTTTTTCCGAAGGACAAAAAGTTCGCACCGCCGGACGCATCACGGCCCATCGCAACATGGGCAAGAGCCACTTCATCGATCTCTCGGACAGCTCCGGACGCATGCAGGTTTATCTGAACGCTAAGGAAGTCGGCGCGGAGACGATGGCCGTTTTCGACCACCTTGACATCGGCGACTTCATCGGTGTCGAAGGCGAAACCTTCGTCACCAAAACCGGCGAACCGAGCATCAAGGCGACCAGCTTCACTGTGCTCTCGAAATCCCTGCGCCCACTCCCTGACAAGTGGCACGGAGTTCAGGATACGGAAATCAAATACCGCCAGCGCTACCTCGACCTCATCTCCAATCCGGAGTCGATGGAAGTCTTCCAGAAACGCATCGCCATCGTCCGCGAAATACGGCGCTTCCTAGAGGACCGTGGCTTCATTGAAGTTGAAACACCCATGATGCAAGCGGTTCCTGGAGGTGCGGCGGCAGCCCCCTTCAAAACGCACCACAACGCGCTTGGCGTGGATCTCTACCTCCGCATCGCGCCGGAACTCTACCTCAAGCGACTCCTCGTGGGCGGCTTTTCCAAGATTTTCGAACTCAACCGCAACTTCCGCAACGAAGGCATATCCCGCCGACACAATCCCGAGTTCACCATGCTTGAAGCCTACTGGGCCTGCGCCGACTTCAATAAAATGGCGGAGCTCGTCGAAGAAATGGTCTGCCATGTAGCCCAGACGGTTTGCGGCACGCTCCAGATCGAACACAAGGATGCCGACGGCAATGTCCTCCGAACGATCGACCTCACCCGCCCTTGGCGCCGCACCGACTACGCGGACCTCATCAAAGCCATCGTGCCCGACTGGTATGAAAGAACTCACGAGCAGCGCCGGTCCTGGTGCATCGAGAACCATATCGATGTCACCCACTGCCAAGAGGATTTCGAAGTCACCCAGCATGTTTTTGAAAAACTGGTGGAAGAGAAAACCATGAACCCCCTGTTCGTGACACGCTGCCCGAAGGAACTCGTCCCCCTCGCCAAACAAAACGCAACGAATCCATCCGTCGTCGATGTTTACGAACTCGTCATCAACGGCCAGGAAATTTCACCCGGCTACTCCGAACTCAACGACCCCGACATACAGCGTGAGCGCCTTGAGCACCAGAGCGGCGGCGAAACCCAGAAGCTCGACGAGGATTTTCTGACCACCCTCGAATACGGCATGCCTCCCGCAGGCGGTATTGGCATCGGCATCGACCGCCTGGCCATGATGCTGACCGGCGTCGAAAGCATTCGCGATGTCATCCTCTTTCCTCACATGCGCCCACGCGCAGGAACCTGATCAACGCCGCGCGCACCGAGCACGCCTGCCACACCAAGCCCCGTGAAACGAATCCTCGGCCTGCTGCTGTTGCTCCTCGCTTTGCAGATTCCCGCCCGCGCATGGGAGGTGATCATGCACGAGGGACGCCGCCATGTGCCGATCGATGATGTTTCCAAGTTCTACCGTCTGCGCGAACCGTTGGTGAACGGCCCCGCCTTCACCCTGAGCGGAGGATCGAAAACCATTCGCGGCCGTGCCGGGACGCGCGAAATCTACATCAACAATGTGAAATACATCCTCTGCTTTCCTGTGGAGCAGAAAGGGGGACGCATTCTCATTTCGGCGATGGATGTCACAAAAATCATCGAACCCGTCATGCGACCCGGGCTGATTAAAAAGGCCCACGCCGTCCGAACCGTTATCCTGGATGCCGGTCACGGGGGACACGACAGTGGGGCTAAAGGCCAGCGCGGCATTGAAAAAGAGGCCGCCCTTGATGTCGTGCTCCGCGCCAAGCGCCTGCTCGAACAGAATGGATATAGCGTGCGCCTCACCCGCTCGAGCGATGTCTTTATACCGCTCGAAGACCGCGCCGCCTTTGCCAACCGGTTTGCGAATGCCGTCTTCGTCAGCGTCCACTTCAACAAAAGCGGTGGGGGGGGGGCCTCGGGCATCGAGACCTTCGCCCTCGCCCCTCGCGGTGTGCCCTCGATGGATGAGGAAAATTTCAGCTACAGCGACCTGAAACTTCACCCCGGCCATGGACAGGATGCCGAGAACATCGCCCTCGCCACGGCCCTTCATTCTTCCATGCTCCGCCACATGCGCCTCACCGACCGGGGCATCAAGCGCGCACGCTTCGTCGTGATTCGGGACATCCGTATTCCCGGCGTGCTCCTCGAAGGCGGCTTCATGAACCATCCGGTGGATGGCAAACTGATCGCATCCCCCGCCTACCGCGACGCCTTCGCCCGAGCCATCCTCGAAGGCGTGGGCCGCTACCGAAGCGCCGTTTCAGGAGAGACCAGCTACCAGGCACCATCTGCCGTCGCCGCCGCCACCGATAAAACCTCCATCCCCGACTTGCGCCGCAACATTTCTCCACTTGGAATGCATCCCATACTGAACGAAGCTGTCCAACGCGCTGCCGATTCGCTTAAAACCCAGGAATCCACCGCACAGGAAACCCAACCGGATGCTCACTGAAAAATCCACAGACCCCATCGGAGTCTTCGATTCCGGCATCGGTGGCCTGACCGTCGCCGCCGCGCTGCAGAACCTCCTGCCTTCGGAAAACATTTTCTACCTCGGAGACACAGCTCGCGTCCCCTACGGCGGGAAAAGCCGTCGCACCGTCGAGCGCTACAGCATCGAGATCGGCGGACTCCTCCTCGCCGAGCGTGCAAAGATCATCGTCGTCGCCTGCAACACCGCATCCGCGCTCGCCGTTCCCCGGATGAAGGAAATGTTCAAGGTTCCCGTGCAAGGCGTCGTTGCCCCAGGAGCAGCCGCAGCTGTGGCCTCCACAAAGAACAAAACCGTCGGAGTCATCGGCACCCGCGCCACCATTGCCAGCGGCGCCTACGAACACGCCATCCACTCGCTCGACACGGACATCCGGGTCATCAGCGTTGCCTGCCCCTTGCTTGTCCCGCTCATCGAGGAAGGCATGTTCGAGGACAAGGTGACCAACCTCATGCTCGCCCGCTACCTCGCCCCTCTCCTCTCCGCAGGCATAGACACGCTGGTCCTCGGCTGCACCCACTACCCACTCCTGCGTGAAGCGATCGCGCGCACCGCAGGCCCCGCCGTAAGGCTCGTGGACTCGGCCGAAAACTGCGCCCTTGCCGTCAAAAACCTTCTGGAAAAAAACACTCTCAACGCACCGCCCGAACGCCTCGGCAAACTCGATGTCGCCCTCACCGACGCCACTGAACGCTTCCTCCGAACAGCAGCCAAAGCCCTCGACCTCGACATCGGCGATGTCAGCCTACGCTCGGTTCAGAACATCGAAAAATCCTGAGCTGCAAGGAAAGCGTGTGAGACGCAAAAGCCAAGAGATCATGGCCGCCCCGCCCGTGTTGGCACCGATTTCCGTCTTGAATGGGGCCAACTGGTTCCCTCGCTCCACAATTTTTTGTGGATGATGTCAGGATGCCTGTGCCTGTGCCGCAGAACCCGGCGGAGTTAGTTGCGCCGACGAGGGTTTTTTTTGAAGTCCAGGACGGCTGCGACGACTTGTTCCATGGGTATTTCCTCCATGCAACGAAAGTCGATGGGGCACTCGCGGAGGAAGCAGGGACTGCATTCGACTTTTTGGCGGATGACTTTGCTGCGAGGGCTGCGAGGGCCAGTGAGGATGGGTTCGGTGGAGCCGAAAATAGCAACGAGCGGTGTGCCGATGAAGTCGGCGAGGTGCATGGTGCCGGTGTCATTGGTCAGGAGGCCGCTCAACCTAGCGAGGAGATCCATCAATTCACCGAGCGTGGTTTTTCCAGTCAGGTCGGTGACATTTGGGAGTCCGTTTGAGATCTCACGGGCGATTGTGGAATCCGCAGCCGTGCCGAGGATGACCCAGCTGCAATCGACCTGTTCGTTGACCTGCTGGACGAGCGTGCGGAACTTGTAGGCCGGCCAGCGCTTGGCTGGACCATATTCCGCACCGGGGCAGATGCCGATGACGCGTTCCTTGGCGGTCGGCTTCCAGAGCGAAACAGCGGAAGGCATGGCTTCCGCTCCACAACGGGAGGCGATGTGCCAGTAGCGATCGGCATGGTGCAGCGGCGGAGTGCTGATTTTTTTGCGAGGAGTGATAATCTGGTTGAGAAATGCGGATCGCGAGTGTCCGGCGTAACCAACGCGGCGAGGGATACCGGCAAGCCAGACTTCGAGGGCTGAGCGCAGGGAATTGGGAAGGAGGACGGCCGCTTCGAACTGACCTCTGAGTTTTCCTGCGGTGGCAAAAAATGACTCACCGGACTCGATGGCGATGACCTCGTCCACATCCCCCACCCGTTGCCAGAGACCGGCGAGCTTTTTCTGGCAAAGGACTGCCACGCGGGCATCGGGGCGGCCGAGCTTGAAGGCTCGCACGGCGGGAATGGCCATGACGGCATCGCCCAGCCAGTTTGGGGAGCGAACGACAATGCGGAATGGCGCGGGATCGGGTTCCGTGGATGGTTGGTAGATCCCCCTCTTGGCTTCGTTGATGAGAAATTTCGGCAGCGGGGTCTTCCAGCGGTTGTGAACCCAAAACCAGTCCGCCGGCGAGACGCGGATTTGTTTTTCGAGTGCTTTGTTGATGTCCAAGGTCAGTTGCTCGGGATTTTCAGCTGACCACGGGACTTCTGGGCTGAGAACGACGCGCCATCGGGAGAATCCGGTTGTGTAGATGGCGGCAGGGATCACAGCGGCATTCGTGCGGATGGCCAGCGTTGCGGAAAGCGGAGAAGTCGAGCAGAGGCGATTGAAAAAAGGCGTCCAGACACCGCTGTTTCCAGCGTGTTGATCCACAAGCACGCCGAGAATGCCCGGCTCGCGCAGAAGAGCCAACGCGCCTTGGAAGCCTGCCTTGCGGTCGAATGTCTGAACCCCCAACCTGCGGCGGTCGCTATTCACAAGATCATCAACCAGTTTGTTGTGGAGGGCTTGATAGACCGTGCCAAAGTGCGCCTCCGGAACTTGGAAAACCAACTGGGCGTAGAGTTCCCAGTTGCCGATGTGATTAATGGCAAGAAGCACAGGGCGACCCTTGGCGATGTTTTGCCGGATGGCTTCGAGATTTTCGATTTGAGCAATGCGCTCGATCTCCTTCTGGGAGAGGGTTGGGATTTTTATGGCGCTCGCAACATTGGCTCCCAGAGTGGTGAAATGCTTGAAAGTGAGTGAGCGTATGGCTGCGGGCGACATTTCCCCACTGAATGCCACGCTCAGATTTTCCCTTGCGAGGCGCCGGTAGCCGGGCAGGATGAGCCAAAGCAATGCGCCCACCGCTTGTCCTAAAATGAAACATACAGAAAGTGGCAGGAGTCGGATAAACCCGAGGGCGAGCAATGCAAAAATGTAAACCAGACGATCTGCCATGACGGAAACTTTATCTAACGGGAATCCCACGCTGACGGAAACCAATTCCATTCAACCGGGAGGCATCGTGGGCATACTCGGAGGCGGGCAACTTGGCCGCATGCTGGCCATCGCAGCGCGCCGCATGGGCTACCGCGTGCATGCCTACGAACCGCAACCCGACTGCCCAGCGGGCCAGATCTGCGATGTCGAAGTCAACGCTCCCTACACCGATTCCGCCTCCCTGCGGGCTTTTGCCGAGGGAGTGGATGTCATTTCCTTTGAATTTGAAAACATCCCGCGTTCGGCGGTTGAGGCTGTGGCGTCGCTACGGCCAGTGAGGCCGCGCGGCGAGGTGCTTCACATTTGCCAGAACCGAGAGCGAGAAAAAACCTTCCTTCAAGCGAACGGATTCCCTTGCGCGCCTTTCCGCGTGGTGGATTCCGGCGAGGCGTTGCGCATGGCACTGGCTGAAATCGGCGCGCCCGCTGTTCTGAAAACGGCGGATTTTGGTTACGATGGAAAAGGACAGCTCAAAATAATGTGCGAGGTCGATGAGGAGGCAATTTGGAAACAATTCGGAGCGCCTCGAGGGGTTCTTGAAAAGTGGATTCCCTTTCAAGCCGAGCTTTCCGTCGTCTGCGCACGCGGATTGGATGGCGCGATCGCGGCATTTCCAGTGTCGGAGAACAATCATACCAACCACATTCTCGACCTCTCGATTGTCCCGGCCCGCTTTTCCCCAGCGATTCTTGATAAAGCCGAAAGCCTAGCATCGGAGATCACCCGCAGGCTTGATGTGATCGGCCTCCTCGCCGTGGAGTTCTTTTTGACGTCCAACGGCGAATTACTGGTGAATGAACTCGCTCCCCGCCCTCACAACTCGGGACACTTCACTTTCGACGCCTGCGTGACCAGTCAGTTTGAGCAGCAACTCCGAGCTGTGTGCGGACTGCCACTCGGATCTCCCGAGCTCCTGAGGCCTGTCGTGATGTGGAACATCCTTGGCGATCTGTGGAAAAACGGCGCGCCGGATTGGAGCACCGTGCTTAAAAATCCCAAGGCAAAACTCCACCTCTATGGAAAATCCGAAGCACGCCCGGGGCGAAAAATGGGGCATGTGTGCGTCATGGCCGAAACTGTCGAGGAAGCTTTGGCGGAAATCAAAAACCTGCAAATCGGATTAAGCGTAAAACCCTAAAGATAATTAGTTAATCCCGATTTTTCCGAGTAGGCGGGAGATATTCACGTGGGCGGCCACAAGATCCTGAATGTTTTCTATCTTATCAGTATCGCTCGGTTGGATTTTGATAGTCAGAGAAAGAATGCGGTGGGCGATCAAGTAGCTGTCCTCGGGCGAGAAAACGACTGGCAGATTTGTTTTTTCCAGCATTTCCAATAATGTGCGGTGGGGTTTGAGGCCGTCTGAGAGGATCAGACCGCTCAGCCTTCTTTCACTGGATTGAGATGCCTCCGAAATGGCGGCAAGAACGATATCCTCCCGATCACCAGGAACGACGAGCAATGTGCCTATGGAGAGCTTGCGGCGAATGTTACCTGAACTCACAGCGCCGATAACGACATCCGCCGCATAATTTCGTGAGAATTGGGCATTGCAAAAAAACGCGCCATGGATCTTCTCAGAAATTTGCTGCAGCGAAGGTTCCGTCAGTTTTTTCTGAACCGGCATGACGCCGAGCAACTCCAATCCAAGGCGCTCGAATCCGCGGCGGGCGAAATCGGCTGTCTGCTCCATTTTTTCAGACTGAACCTTGTTCATCACAACGCCGACAACCTCGACTCCTTCACGGTCGAAGAGGGCTTTATTGAGAGCTCCTTCATCAATCGGCAGTCCAATTCCGCCAGGCACAACGAGCAAAACTTTGCTACCAAGAATTCGCGCCACAGTGGCATTAGAGAGATCGAATACAGACCCCACCCCGGCATGGCCGCTGCCTTCGATAATGGCAAAGTCCTTTTCCCAACTAGCCCGGTCAAATGAATGTTGGATTCGCCTCACGAGTGTGTCGTGGTTAGCCTCATTGATGTATCGGCGGGTAAAATCCGGCTCGACCGTAATAGGGCTCATGTCCTCAATGGGCACGAGGGGTTCATACACCGTTTTCATCAGAAGGCTGTCCTCATCAATCCGGCGCCCATCAACCTCCGTAAAACGCTGGCCAACGGGCTTTATGTAGCCGATGCGAGGGAACTTTTGCCTCAAAGCGGCATAGAGGCCGAGGGATGTTGTTGTCTTGCCTGTGTCCTGCTCCGTGGCAGCAATAAAAATGCGGGGCGTGACCGTATTCACCGTGTCTCAATCCCCTTCCTCGTCGGGAGGATAAAGTTTGCGATATTCGATGGCTTGCAGAGCAACAATCGCAGCCATGCTGAGGATGTCCTCGACTGAGGCTCCTCGTGGGAGGTCGGCGGCCGGACGGGTGAATCCCATGAGGATCTGCCCGTAGGTATTGGATTCCGCAAAAAGCTGGGTGAGTTTGACAGCGATATTCCCGCTGTTGAGGTCGGGGAAGATCAGGACATTTGCCCTGCCTCCCACTTGGCTCGAGCCGATCTTAATTTCGGCAAGGGCCGGCTCCAGGGCAGCATCCGCCTGCATCTCGCCATCAATCGTCATGTCGGCACCGGATTTTTCTGCGATGTGGCGGGCGAGAGTCACAGCTCCGGCGACCTTTTCCGTGGATGCCGTGCGGGCGCTGCCCTTGGTGGAAAAGCTCAGCAGGGCGATTCGCGGACGGTGGCCAAATACCTGCCGCGCAAGCAAGCCAGCTTGGACGGTAATGGTCGCGAGTTGGGACATGGTGGGATCAGGCACCACACCGGTGTCGGCAAAAAACAAGACCCCATCATCCCCGTAGGGGCGATTGTGCAATTCGACAATCGTGCAGGACGAGATCACATCCGCAAAAGGCAGGGGCTTCACCAAATGAAGCATCGGACGCAGCAAAGCCCCTCCAGAGGCACTGACTCCTCCGGCGAGGGCATCTGCCAAGCCGTATTGAACCATCATGGCAGCAAAATAATTCGGCCGCACCATGATTGTGCGGCTGTCTTTCAACTCGAGATTGCGGTAGCGCCCGATCCTCTCCAGCCTCCGGCAGAACACGGGAAGCTCGGAGGATTTTTCGGGATTGATAATCGCCACATGGTCGAGACTGATGGATTCCCTCTGCGCGATTTCCTGAATCACTTCGCGCCGTCCCAGCAGGATTGGTATACCGAGTTGACTCTGGTAAAAAAGCTCAGCCGCCTTTATCACACGTGGCAACTCGCCGTCCGGAAAAACAACCCGCTTGGGATGTTTTCTGACTTTTTCAAAAATTGATTCAATAAACCTCATACCCTCTGCAATGGATTCCAAACTGACGAAGAATGGCGGTCGAGACAAGGAGAACATCCACACGCAGGGCCTCCTGAGGGCGCGCGGGCGAACAGTTGATCTGCAGCGCAGGCCGCTCATCATGGGGATACTCAACATAAACGACGATTCGTTTTCCTCGGATGGAAAAATCGACACCGACTGGGCGCTCTCCCGCGCCGTGGAGATGGTCGCAGAGGGCGCGGATATCATCGATGTGGGGGGTGAAAGCGCCCGCACCAACAGGGAGGCGATCAGCGAGGAGGAAGAACTTCGCCGTGTCAGGCCGTTTCTGAGGGACTTTCAACAGATCATGAAAACGGCCGTCCCACGGGATGAGTGTCAGCTTTTTCCGCCACTCCTTTCTCTGAACACCTGGCGTCCCAGAGTCATCGACGGGTCTTTGGAGGCGGGCTTCGACATTCTGAACGACATGAGCGCCCTTCCCGACGCAACGAATGCGCGGCTCTGCGCCAGGATCGGGGCCGCACTCTTGATCATGCATTCACGCGGGGAGCCCAAAGTACGACACACGCATGTGACCTACCAGGATGTCATGAGTGAGCTGCTCGAGTTTTTTGATCAAAAAACCTCTCTGGCCATCGAAGCAGGCATTCCCCGCGAGTCGTTGATACTCGATCCCGGAATTGATTTTGCAAAGCAGGCGGATGACAACGTCCGCATCTACCGCGAACTCGGCAAGCTCACCGCACAGGGATTTCCCGTGCTTTTGCCTGTGTCCCGCAAGAGCGTGATCGGGCGGGTGCTGGGAATCGTAAAACCGGCCGACCGCGATGCGGGAACAATCGCCTGCATCGTGGCGGGAACGCTTCGCGGGGCGTCCATTTTCCGCGTGCATAATATCTCAGCGGCATGGTTTGCGATCCGTGCAGTGGAGGGATTGAGGTGAGGAACGCCGTTCTCCTGTGCCTCCGGATTGCGCTGGCTGGGCTCTTTTTTTATGCCGGCACGGTGAAGGCTGGAGCGAGCCAGGAATTTGCCATCGCTCTACTGCCCTTCACATTTGTTCCTCCTGAGTGGACGATGCCGCTCGCGCTTTCTCTGGCTTGGATGGAAATTCTCGCTGCGATCCTACTGCTCCTGCCGTGCGCTTTTTCTCTCGGGGCAGTCTTGGTCTGCGCCTTGTGTTTTCTTTTCATCGGCGTTCTCTCATGGGCTTTGTGGAATGGCATTATTGTAAGCTGCGGTTGCTTCGGAGGGGATGATTCACCATCCGCCTGGAAGATGCTTCTGGCGATCGGGCGCGATGTCGTTCTCCTCAGCGCAGCGACAACCATCCTTGCCCTGCCGCGCATTGGGAAGAACACCTAAGCATCACGCCGCTTGCGTGGGAGTAGGGGAATGTTAATTTCGACTCGTGAACAAGTCCGCTATTCCGGTGCAGATTCGCGCTCTCATTCCGACAAATGCGGGAACAGCCGTGTTTCTGGGAAATGATGAAAAAGTCTTCACTATCTACATCGACCAAGCGATTGGTACGGCGATCAGCCTTTATCTGAACAGCGTCGAAAAGGAACGCCCGCTCACACACGATCTTCTAGCGAATGTTCTCACCTCCCTCGGAGCGAAAGTCGAAAGGGTCGTCATCAATGACTTCCGGAACGGCATCTACTATGGCCGCCTGATCATCACTGCGGAAAACGAACTCCAGCAGCGCAAGATCATCGAACTCGACGCCCGCTCCAGTGATTGCATGGCCATGGCCGCGCTACAGAAGTCACCCATCTATGTCAGCGGCGTTGTCTGGGATGAGGTGGAGGATATGACCCCCCTCCTCGAGCGCCTCCAGCAAGGCGAAGGCGTTGAGAACGCTGAAGGCGGGACGGAAAAAGAGGAAGAGTAGGATTCACTGCTCCAACCACGGAGCAAGAACACCATAAAATCAACTCCCGGTACCGATGTAGCGGGCGCGGTAGCCGCCAAAATCCCCCATCTCACCGACCGGCGGAACCGAGCGCATGTCGTAGACGGTGTCGCTGACAATTGTGCCGCTGTGAATGTCATAGACCATGACTTGCGCCTTGCCTTGAGTCCGGAAATCCTCGGTGCGAACGGCGATAAAGCGGGTGGATTTTTTGGAATACTCGCCGGTGCGTGCCACATAGTCCCTCGCACGGTCCTCAGCGACTTGTCGCTGACGCTTGGTCGCTTGATTGCGAGAGATCAAATAAGCCCCGCCACCGGCAGCAAGCGCGGCTCCGGCTGTGACCGGGATGGTTACTGCGGGATTCACTCCTGTGAGCGCGAGCGGGAGCCCAACCGCAAGACCCGTTGCCACACCTGCAACGGCGGCGTTCTCACCAGGAGTGAGGTTTGAGCATCCGCTCAAAGCGAGCGACGCAGCAACGGGCAGACAAAGCAAACGAACGGGCAGGGATTGGAATTTCATAGGGGAAAAGTTAGGCACGAATTTTTGAAAAACAAGTGCGGCCATGTTCGTAGGTCTCGCTTGATCTCGCGCGCAGGAACTCGCCGCTTGCGGCGGGCGGCGTTTCGTTGATTAATGAAGAGGTCTTCGCCAATCCACGCATGGGTTTTTCCAATTTCTTCCATCAAGCCATCACCAGCAAATCGCCCACCCTGCGGGCCTTTGAATCCCTGCTCGAGCCGATGAATGATGCCTCGCTCGAGTCCCTCGCCGCGCGTTCGGCAGCCGTGACGCGAAGGCACTTCGGCCGCACGATGAGACTCTTCGCCCCGCTCTACCTCTCGAATGAATGCATCAACTCCTGCGCCTACTGTGGATTTTCCCGCGAGAACGCCATCCAGCGCGTGACGCTCGAGATCGAGCAGGTCGCCGCTGAAGCGCGGCATCTCACCGAGGAGGGCTTTCGCAACATCCTGCTCGTTGCGGGCGAGCATCCGAAATTTGTATCCGGTCCCTATCTAGAAATGTGTGTGGCGCGCCTGCGTCCGCTGGTTCCTGCACTCTCGATCGAGGTCGCTCCGATGGAAACCGCCGACTACTTGCCTATCGTGCGCGCCGGGGCCGAGGGGCTCGTGGTTTATCAAGAAACATATCATCGCGAAACCTATCCGAAGGTTCACCTCGCAGGGCCCAAGAAGGATTTCGATTGGCGGCTGGATTGCCCCGAGCGGGGATACGATGCGGGATTCCGCCGCCTCGGTGTGGGAGCGCTTTTTGGATTGGCCGATTGGCGCTACGAGGCGGTGGCACTTGCCGCACATCTGGAATACCTCCAGCGCGTGTGCTGGAAGGCCCAACTCACCGTCAGCATGCCACGGCTCCGCCCCGCAGCTGGCGAATTCGAGCCGACGCATCCCCTCCCCGACCGCGAATTTATTCAACTCCTCTGCGCGCTGCGTGTCACATTTCCAGGCATCGGCATTGTGTTGAGCACGCGTGAACCGGCTTCCCTACGCGACCTCATCGCACCACTCGGTGTCACCATGATGAGTGCCGGCAGCCATACCGAGCCGGGCGGCTACACGGGCCAAGGCCGCGAGGCACTTCATCTCACAGTGAAGGGCAAAATCGTGCCCGATAGCGGGGCGGAAGCGGCCACGGAACAGTTCTCCATCTCAGACGACCGTAATCCCCGTACAGTCCAAAGCGCCCTCCATCGCATGGGGCTCGAACCCGTCTGGAAAGATTGGGACGAAGCGATTCTCAGCGCAGTATGAAAATCCTGATCAATGGCGAGACGCGCCAATTCGAGGAGTCAAAAACCATCACATGCCTGGTTGCCGACCTTGGTCTGGAACCGAAGATGATCCTCATCGAGCACAATGGCACTGCGCTTCACCGCAGCGAATGGAGTGCCTGCCTCCTCTCGGAAGGCGACCGCATCGAGATCCTTCAGGTTGCCGCCGGCGGGTAATTCACAAGCACGGAAGCTAAACCGCACTTGTCCGCGACTTCCGTGAGCGTCTCATCGGAAAGAAGGATTCCAAACCCCTCGCCATAGGCTGCCCCATTCACCACACAGGCATCGGTGCGGCACTCACGAATCTGGGCTGCCCCCTTTGCAAGAGCCGCAGGCCTGTCGCCGTCCAACTCGTATTTCCATCCCACGATGAACGCCCTAGGAAACCACTCCCGCAAACAGGGCAGGATTTTTGGCGCAGGCTCAAGGCGCAAAGTAAGCGCCCCGTCGCGAGTGGGGATTTTTTTCATTGCTGGACCGCCTTCGATGGATGCGACCTGAAAATCACAGAGAGCGGCGGCGTGAAAAATTGCATTCGGCGCCGCAGGCAGGCCTTGAAACAAGGCAGCCAGCGAGTCGTTTGTCGAAAACACACGGACATCTCCTTCGGGGGCAGGGAATGTGCTCCACTCCCCTCGCAGGCAAATCACCTCCCAACCAGCATCCTGCAAGACATTGGAGAGAATCGAGCCGATTTCTCCCGTCGAAAAATTCGTAATGCGACGGACCGAGTCGATTGGCGCTGAAGCCGGACCGCAGGTGACAACGGCAAGTGGCTTGGACGAATTGAGAGAGGATGAGAGCATCGGGCCGTGTGTCATTTACACCCTCTGTGCTCTCTGTGTCCTCTGTGGTCAACCCGAACTCAGTGCCGGAAATGCCGAGTGCCCGTGAAGACCATCGCAACGCTTTTTTCATTGGCGGCCTGGATGACCTCGGGATCGCGCACCGAGCCACCTGGCTGGATGGCTGCCGTGGCTCCAGCCTCGGCGGCGGCGAGGAGGCCGTCGGGAAACGGAAAAAACGCATCACTGCAAACGACACTACCTTTCAAGGAGAGCCCGGCCTCTTGAGCCTTCCAAACGGCGATGCGCGAGGAATCCACACGTGACATCTGACCTGCGCCGATGCCCAAGGTGCGGTCGGGTCCCGCATAGACGATGGCGTTGGATTTGACATGTTTGACTATCTTCCAACCAAATTCCATCGCCTCGATCTCTGCCTTGGTAGGCGGGCGGGCGGTGACGACCTTGTGCTCAAGCTCCGGAATATCGGCCGTGTCGGAATCTTGGACAAGCAAACCGCCCAGCACGCTGCGAATGTCGCGACCGCTTTGAGTCACAGGCTTGAGCACGCGCATGAGCCGGAGATTTTTCTTCTTCTGAAGCAGCGAGCGGGCCTCGGAATCGAACTCGGGAGCAATGATGACCTCGCTGAAGATTTCACAGATCGCCTTGGCCAGCACAAGAGTGATCGGCTGGTTGCAAATGATGATGCCACCGAATGGCGCCTGCTTGTCAGTGGCGAAAGCCTTTTCCCAAGCCTCGCGCAGATCGGGGTCACTGCCGACACCACAGGGGTTCGTGTGCTTCAGAATGGCAACCGTTGGTTTGCTGAACTCGGAAATGAGGCCGGCGGCGGCGCTGATATCCAGAATGTTGTTATAGGACAGTTCCTTTCCGTGGAGCTTCTCGAAAAACGAGCCAAAGTCGCCGTAGAGTTCGGCTTGCTGATGCGGATTTTCGCCGTAGCGGAGGCGCATTTCGAGCGGGTAATCGACACTGAATCGACCGCAGGTCTGCTGCTCACGATTGAGGAATGAGGAAATCATGCCGTCATAGTGCGATGTCGTGGCAAATGCCTTGATCGCCATCCGCTCGCGGAGGACAAGTGTCGTTCCACCATTCTCTTCCTTCATATCAGCCAATACGGCAGCGTAGTCGGAGGGATCCGTAACCACGCAGACCGACTGATAGTTCTTTGACGCGCTGCGGATCATGGAGGGTCCACCGATATCAATCTGCTCGATGGCCTCGGCGAGGGTCACATCCTCGCGGGCGATGGTGGCCTCGAAAGGATAGAGATTCACCACCACAAGGTCGATCGGACGAATCCCATGCGCCTTGGCCTGCTCCTCGTGATCCTCGTTGTCTCGGATGTAAAGGAGTCCGCCATGGATTTTCGGATGAAGGGTCTTGACCCGGCCCTCGAGGATTTCGGGCGAACCGGTGAAATGGGAGACCTCAGTGGTCGGAATACCCACGGCTTGCAGGGCCTTGGCCGTGCCGCCTGTGGAAAGAATCTCGATACCGTAGGCATGCAGCTCACGGGCAAAATCGACAATCCCGGTCTTGTCGGAAACCGAGATCAATGCGCGTTGGATTTTCATTTTTAGAGAGAAAAAGTTAGTTGTCGCGCGCCGGGACTTCAACATCCAATCGGCGCGCGGAAAGGCATCAGCTCAATGTCTGGAAACTTCAGGCCAGCGAGGGAATCGACACTTCCGGCTCCACCTCGGCTTGATAATCCACGCCCGGGAGGCCGAAACCGAACAGGCGCAGAAAGCTCTCCTGGTAACCGGCGAAGTCCGCAAGTTCGGCGAAATTCGAAGTCTCCACGGCATCCCACCGCTCGCTGATAACTTCCTGCACGGCATCCGTCATTTCCCAATCATCAAGACGAATCCGGCCCTCGCTGTCGGTGGCAGGCTCGGCATTCGACAGGCGGTCGCGGAAAAGGCGGTCCATCTGCTCGATGCACTCCTCATGCGTGCCACCGGCTTTCATGATTTTATAGAGAAGCGAAATGTAGAGCGGCACCACGGGAATGGCCGAACTCGCCTGCGTGACGAGCGCCTTGTTCACCGAAACCCAGGCCTTGCCACCAAGCGGTGCGAGCTTCGTGTTCAGGGAAGCACAGCAACGCTCCAAATCCTGTTTCGCGCAGCCGATGGTGCCATTTTTATAAATCGGCCACGTGAGGACCGGCCCGATGTAAGAATAGGCCAATGTGCGAACGCCGGGGGCGAGCACTCCGGCAGCAAGCAGGTCATCCATCCACATTTCCCAATCCTCGCCACCCATTACAGCCGTGGTGTGCGCGATCTCCTCGTCATTAGCAGGCTCGATCGAAATCGAATTCACCTCACCGTTGCCAGTATTGAGATTTTTGTTCGTGTAAGACTCACCGATCGGCTTGAGAACAGACTTGAAGACCTCGCCCGTCTTCGGGTGCGTACGACGGGGTGAGGCAAGGCTGTAGATCACACAGTCGACTTGGCCCAGATCCTCCTTGATGGCTGCAATGATCTCCTGCTTCATGGCGTCCGAAAAGGCATCGCCATTGAAAGACCTTGCATACAGTCCGGCGGCGGCAGCCTCCCGTTCAAACGCGGCGGAATTATACCAACCCGCCGTGGCCGTGCGTCCACCCTCAGCCCCGCGCTCAAAGAACACACCAATCGTGGAGGCATTCGCACCAAAAGCCGCCGCAATCCGCGAAGCGAGGCCATAGCCAGTGGAACTTCCAATCACGAGAACCTTCTTCGGCCCGTTCGCAAGAGGCCCGCGTTTTTTGACAACAGCAATCTGGTCGGCAACGTGATTCGCGCATCCCGTCGGATGAGCAGTGGTACAAATGAATCCACGAATCTTGGGTGAGACAATCATATAGATCCATAGACTGAATACTGATGTGGCTTCACTCAACGTTTTTGTTCGCTGTGGAGAGACTTGAAAAATCACGCGAGCAGCTGGCCGGATTCCCCCGCAAAAAATCCCTTTCTGACACCCCTCGAAAACTTCCCCAATCGTCAAAAGATAACGCATAACACACTCTCGTAGCAGAGGTGTGCCTGCCTGCGTTGGGATGGCCCACTGATGTTGTCAGACACACCAACCTCTCCATCGCCAGGGCCGATGCCGCGCAAGTCCAAGGCCACCACAAAATCTTTCTCAAAGTCGAACAAGCCTCTTGCGAACTCAAGAGCTTCCTCCAAGTCCTCACACGCATCACCAAAGTTCCCGCTAACTTCAACGCCTAACTCGCAAAACATAAACACCTGCACCTCTTCGTCGCCCCGCCCGCCTGGACTGAAACCACAGAGCCCAGACAACCGTAACCGAAAAAAATCGCTCCGCCATATACTAAGGCCTCTCTGGTAGAAGAGAAAAAGGGCCTCAGGTTAGCCCAAGTTTCGCATGGGTGAC